>JADZFZ010000502.1 GCA_020854145.1 Deltaproteobacteria bacterium
AGCTTCCGGAGGCGCTCGACGACGGATGGGGCCGACAGGCCGACGAGCTGACCGATGCGCGCGAGGGGCGTCTTGCAGTCGTCCTGGAGCACACCGAGGATCTGTCGGTCTACCAGGTCCAATGGAGGCGGCTCGGCAAGTTCGTCGAATTTCATTAGGCGGGCACCGCTTGTGACCGAATGACTAGAGGCTCATGGTGGTGCCTGTCAACTGGAAGTTCGGGGCGGCCTTCGTTCCATGCGTGCTCCGGAACGTGTACGATGGGCGTCGCGTGACGGGTGGGCCGCAGGCAAGGGCGAGCACGTGAGGGTCTGTCCGACCTGCCGCGCGCGGTTTCACGGAGCGCCGACGGTGTGCCCTCTGGATCGCACCGCGCTCGTGGACTTGCCCGATCCGCTGCTCGGTCGAGTGCTGGGCGGCCGGTACCGTCTGACGGGCAGGCTGGGCGAGGGCGCGATGGGCGCCGTGTACCGCGCCCGGCACGAGCAGCTCCCGCGCGAGGTCGCGGTGAAGGTGCTCTCGCCGGACCTCGCGCTCGAGCCCGTCTATCGAGAGCGGTTTCTACGCGAAGCCCGCGCGGCGAACCGAATCCAGCACGACCACGTCATCGACATCACGGACGTCGGCGAGACCGAGGACGGCGTTGCGTTCTTCGTGATGGAGCTGCTCGTGGGCAGGACGCTCGCGACCGACATCGCCAAGGGTCCAATTCCGGCGCGGCGCGCGCTGCGGATCGTCGCCCAGGTGGCGTCGGCGCTCGCGCACGCGCACGCGATCGAGGTCGTTCACCGCGACCTGAAGCCCGACAACATCTTCCTGGTCGAACGGGCCGGCGACCGGGACTTCGTCAAGCTCATCGACTTCGGGCTCGCGCGCGCGATGAGCGATCCGCGCCTGACCGGCAGCGGCGTGGTGTTCGGAACGCCCGAGTACATGGCTCCGGAGCAAGCGCGTGGCGCGCCGGTGGGACCTTCGGCCGACCTCTATGCTCTCGGGGTGGTGCTCTTCGAGATGCTGACGTCGCGCCTGCCGTTCGAGGGGCAGACGGCCGAGCTTCTCGTGAAGCACATCCGCGAGAAGCCTCGTCGGCCCAGCGAGCTCGTGCCGAACGTGCCGCGCGATGCCGAGGAGATCTGCATGCGACTGCTGGAGAAGCAGCCGGATGCGAGGTTCAGGCACGCGGAGGCGCTCCACGCCGCGGTGGAGGCTTCGATCGAAGAAGACGTCGCCGACACCGTCTTCGGAACCACGCTGGATGCCGGCGGGCTCGACGGATCGAGCGCCGCGGAGAGCGAGCCGGAGGTTTCGCCGGCCGCGTTGCGGCAGCTGTGCGACGGGTGGCGGGCCATGCTCGAGCAGGGCGAGCTGGCTCGCCCGGCATGGGTCGACGAAGCGCTCGTCGAGCTCGATCGGACGATCCAGCGCGCGGCGACGCTCGAGGCCGACCTTCGGGCGCTCGGGGCACCGTCCAGCGCGCGACCTTCGCGTGTCGCCGACGTGTTGTCCGGTCTGCAGCGGGCCTACGAGGAGCTCGCGCGCGAGGAGCTGACCGCGTCGCGTGGGCTCGAGGAGTCGACGGCGCGCGCCCGCGCGTTGGAGGTAGCAGCGGCTGCCGCGCGGGCCGACGCCGAGGAGGCACGCCGCAGCGTCGCGTCGGCCATCGCCGAGGACCTGACGGCAGAGCTGGCGTTGACGTTGGAGGTTGCAGGGGAGCGGTCGGCCGCGTGGCGGAACGCGCTCGAACGGTTGGAGGAGGAGCAGCGATCCATCGAGACGAGGGAGCGGTATCTCGACGACGTTCGCTTCCAGCTCGCCCAGATTCGCGGACGGCTCGCGAGCCTGTCGCTCGACGGCGACCCGCAGGTGGTGATGGAGACCGGCGAGCAGCTTCGCGGTGGTCTGGAGCGTGCGATGGCCGCTGCCGCCGAGCTCAGCTCGCGCCTACGCGGGGCGCTCGGGGATCCGCCGCGGCGGTGGCGCGAGGGTGGAGTGGTGACCCGGCTCGAGGTCGAGCCTGCATCGTCGGATTGAATGCCGCTGGAGCTGCCGTGGTCTGTGATAGCGTGGCGCCGATGAGCAGGGGGAATGCTCGCAGATGGATCCTCGCGTGCGCTGCTGCGGCAGCGCTCGTCGGCTGGGGCGCGGTGTCGCTCGGCCAGACCACGGCCGCGGAGATCGATGCTGCGATTGCCAGCCTGAGGGCACCCGACGAAGACGATCGCGTCGCAGGAGCCGAGCTCATCGGCCGTCGCGGTCATCGCCTGCGCGATCGCGTCGGGCCGCCGCTCCGGGAGCTGCTGCGGTCGGATCCTTCGCCCAACGTGCGCGCTGCAGCAGGTCGGGCGATCGGGCGGCTCGGCTACAGGCCCGCAGTGCCCGATCTCGTCCGTGGTCTCCGCGACTCGTCGGTCGACGTGCGCGTGGTGTGCGCCGTGGCGCTCTGGAGGCTGCCCGATCCGGCTGCGGTCCCCGCGCTCGTGGAGGCCACGCGCGACTCGGACGCAGTGGTGCGCGAGTGGGCCGCGCTCGCGCTCGGCGTGGTGCGCGACCGCTCCGCGACCCAAGCCGTCCAAGCGCTGCTGCAGGACGATACGCGCGCAGTTCGGCTCGCGGCCATCCGTGCGCTCGGACGGATCGGGGAGCCCACGGTCCTGCCGGTGTTGCGGGGCTACCTCTCGCGCCGAGGCGTATCGGTCGAAGAGCGGCTCGAGGGCGTGGCCGCCATCGCGCAGGTCCGTGGGCCTGAGAGGCTGGACGTGCTCGCGGCGATGTTGGCCGACTCGGACGCGGGCGTTCGCATCGCAGTGGCGGGAGCTCTCGGGCAGTCGGGCGACGCGCTCGCGATTCCCGCGCTTCGACGTCATGCGCGCGACCGCGAGATCGGGGTGCGAAACGCCGTGGCACAGGCGATTCGGGAGATCCAGGCGCGCGTCGCGACCGGCGCCGACGGTGGTGTTCGCGACGGCGGTTGAGCGCGGAGCGCGGAGACGCCGAGCTCCGGCTCAGCGTCTGCCGGGACGTCGTCCGCTTCCGGGTGAGTGACGCCTTCGGATGTGCGGCGCGTGGTGCTGGCGGTGGCGACGCGGGCGTCGCACTCCGCGAATGGGCTCGTCGGTCGGGTCGGGCGTGGGGATGCTGAAGCCCGGTGGGTCCCACGGCGCGTCCATCTCGTCCGTCCAGCTGGTGTCGCGCTCACGCGCGCCGACCCGCGCGAGCGGTCGGTTCCAGCCGCCGCGTCGACGAGGACCCGCACCGCTTCGCCAGTAGTAGCTGACATCTCGCACGTCGAGATGCACGAAGTCGCTGGTCGTGTAGTGACCGACGCCCACGCGCCCGAGGTAGCGGGCGTAGCGCGCGACGTCGGCGGTCGCGATGCCTTCGAGGCGAAAGTCGAGAGCCGTGCCGTTCTTGTGATGGCTGTGCGACCGGCTCGTGCGGGAGCGGTAGCCGCTGATCACGCGGATGCTGCGCGCCCGGAAGTGGTAGGCGATCCGGTAGGTGAGCCGCAGCAGGCGAACGTCGATCTCGATCTCGCGGTTGCGGCGTGCGTCGCGCAGGAGGTGCGACAGCTCGCGATGGGCGCTCGGATCGACGGAGCCATCGCCGCGATACAGCCGGATCTCGGCGCGTTCCCCGGTGTTGTGGACGATCCACTGGAGTGGGGGGAGATCCGGGTAGCTCGACGCTGGCGCGCTCGCGCGACCCGCATCGGATTGGGCCGCGGCGAACGAGGTGACGGCGAGCGCCACGACCGCCGCGCCGGCGCTCGCACGCACGAGCCGCACTGTGACATGGCTCGGCGCGATCCGGTCGCGAAACCATGCGACGCCCCGGCGCGCTGCGGCGGCGAAACCCCGCGCCCACGCAGTCCGTGCGCGTGTGTTATCCCTCGCCACGGTGTTGGCATCCGGGCGCACACCCACGGACTCCTCGTCGCTCCGCGGCGCGCGCGTCGGGGCGGTTGCGACCCTGAGGACCGCGGCATGCCTCGTCTGGATCGCGTCCGCGAGCGCGTGCTCGGCTCCACCACGCGAGCCGCTCGACGCTGGCGCCCCCTCTGCCCCGGCGCTCGACGTCGCGCCGGCGCGGGTGCTCCGCACGCTGGAGCAGGCGGAACGAACGCTGCGGACGCGAGGCCTTCGTCGCGTAGCCGGTGAGCCCGTCAGCTTCCTGCTCGAGCGCCGCGCGCACGTCTCGTCGGTGCCGATGCGGGCGGGCCGCTGCTACACGTTCGTCGCTGCCGCATCGACGGGGATCGTCGACCTCGACGTGATCGTCTTCGATGCCGAGGGTGGGGAGGTCGCGCGCGACACGACCGCAGCGTCTCGCGTGGCCACACGCCTGTGCCCTCCGCAGACGGGCACCTACCACGTCGCCGTTCGCGCCGCGCAGGGCAACGGCGTCTTCGCGATGCGCTGGTACGAGGGCGCACCAGGGACCGGAGGCAGCACGTCCGACGTGTGGACGCCCGAGCCGGGTCCAGCGCCGTGACCGTGCTGAGGTGCCTCGCGGGCGGGCGCGCGCTCTGTCTCTCGGGACTTTGCATGATGCTCTGTTGTGCGGAGCCGCCACGCGAGGTGCGCTCTCGCGGCGAGGTCAACCGGTCACACGCACGCCAGCCGCTGGACGCGCTCAGCCGGCGGTTCGCCAAAGTCCGCGATGTGCTGAGACGCCGAGGGTACGTGCCCAATCGGGACACTCGCAGGGACTTCGCTCTCGAGGCCGACGGGTTCGTGTCGGTCCTCGAGCTCGATTCGGGGCGGTGTACGACGGTCGTCGGTCTCGGTGGGGCGCGGTTGCTGGATTTGCGGTTCGAGCTGTACGACGCCGCGGGCGCCCGCGTGGTCGCCGACGACGTGCCGGGAGGCGCTGCGCTGGTGCACGTCTGCCCCCTCGCGTCGGGTCGATACTGGCTCGCGGCCTCGTCCAGCCGCGGCAGCGGAGCGGTCGTGTACGAGACGTTCGCGTCGCAGCCCGGCGAGGGGCAAGGATTCGACGGCGTGTTCGGCGGTGCGCTCGTTCCGGCGCCCCCGAGCGAGGCGCTGGGTCGTCAGCTCGAGCGGTCGGCAGCCGGCTTGCTGGCGCGCGGCGCCGAGGTGGTCGAGGGGCCGTGGGTCGAGACGCTGGCCGAGGGCGCTGCGGTGCGGCGCACCGTCGGTCTTCGCGCGGGCGACTGTTACGTGGTTGCGGCGCAGTCGGCCGGGGCCGAGCGCGACGTGGACGTGTTCCTGTTCGATCCGAGCGGCGCCGAGGTTGCGCGCGACATGCGCCCAGGCGCGAGCGTCGTCGTCAGCTACTGCGCCGTGACGGGTGGGCCGCACACGGTCGAGCTGAGGGCATTCGAGGGCTCGGGGTCGGTGGCCAGCATCGTGGCGCGCGTGCCGCCGGCCGAATCGGATGCGGGTGTCGAGCAGGCTCCCGCCGGGTTGGATCCCGAGACGGCGCTCCAGAACGAGCTGCGTCGGCTCGAGCGCCGCGGGTATCGCTCGGCTGCGGAGCGCGTTCGCGCGACTGCGCTCACGACGGGTGCGGTCGCGACGCACGAGCTGGTGTTGAGCCCCGGCTGCACCGTGGTGCTCGTCGCGGGCGGCTCCGGCGTCGGTGACATCGACCTGTACCTGCACCGAATGGACGGCACGGCGCTCGACCGCGACGTCGGGCTCGACCTCGTCTCGCGCGTGGCCACGTGCGTCGACGTGGCCTCGACCGTGCGTCTCGAGGTCAAGATGTTCTCCGGCGCCGGCGGATACGACCTGGCGCGCGCCGTCGCTCCGGCGAGCGTGCGCGATGTGCTCGCGGCCCGTCTCGAGATCGGTGGAGCCGACTACCGCGGACGTGGCTACACCCCGAATGCACCTCCGCGGCGGGTATCGTTGTCCGAGGACGAGCGCGAGCTGAGCACCGTTCGCGTCGCGGCCGGAGAATGCCTCGCCGTGATCGCCGCGGGCGACGAGGGTCTGACCGACGTGGACGTCTTCTTGCGCGCGGAGGACGGACGTGTGCTTGCGTCGGATACGGGCGGTCGCGCGTGGGGGGCGGCGTCCGCGTGCGCGACCGCCGACGCCGAGATGGGCGTGGAGATCCGCGCGTACAGAGGCTCCGGCACTGCGGCCATCGAGCTCCTTCGCTGGACCGAGGCCGCCACCGATGCGGGTGTATCGTCGGACGCGGCGTCGCCGGCGTCCGACGCGTAGCGCTTGGCGCCCGCGCGGTGCGCGCTCAATCGCCGGCGTCGTCGTCGAGCCGATCGGCGTCGCTCGAGCCACCGTCGTCGAGCGCGCCGTCTCCCGCATCGAACGAGGTGGCTGCGTCGGTCTCGACGCCGCCGGAGTCGAGCTCTCCGCTGCCGCCGTCGTCGCCCGCGTCCACGCCGACGTGGGCGTCGCCATCGTGCCCAGCGTCCATCGCGGGGCCAGCGTCCGACGCC
>JADZFZ010000503.1 GCA_020854145.1 Deltaproteobacteria bacterium
CTAGGCCGAGTCCCGGGCGAGGGGCGCACAGGCGTGAACGCCGGGCAGCACGATCCGCGTGGCCAAGGCGACCCGGCGCGACTATATGCGTCGGTCTGGCGCGACGGACGCGCGGGGAGATGCGATGGCCAGCAAGGGTCTCAACAAGGTCATGCTCATCGGCAATCTCGGGTTCGATCCCGAGCTCAAGTACACGCAGGGCAATCAGGCCGTGCTCCGCCTGCGTCTGGCGACCAACGAGTCGTACAAGACGCAGAGCGGCGAGTGGCAGGAGCGGACCGAGTGGCACACCGTCATCGTCTGGGGCAAGCGCGGCGAGGCGCTGCAGAAGCTCTTGCGCAAGGGCAGCCAGATCTACATCGAGGGGGGCCTCCGCACGCGGCAGTGGGAGGACAAAGAAGGCCACAAGCGCTCCACGACGGAGATCAACGCCAACGAGGTGATCCTGCTCGATCGCCGTGAAGGCGGTGGCGGCGGCGGCGGCGGCGCACGGCGCGGAGGCGGCGGCGACGAAGGGCCGTTCGGCGACGGCGAGCTCGGCACGCCGGATCTCGGCGGGGGCGGTGGCGAGGAAGACGACATCCCGTTCTGATCGGGCCATGCTCGCGTAGCGGGTCACCGAACCTTCTGCGTCACCCTCTCCGAAGTACCCATGCCGCTGTCGTCTCCTCGTTCCGGTCACGTGTCTCGGGCGCGTACGCGGGCGCTCGCATCGGCCGCGGCCATCGTCGTGCTGCTGGGCGCTCCCCTCGTCGGTCCGTCCGACCCGGCGATCGTCCGGGCACAACGCGCGCGCGATCGAGCCCACGCGTTCGGGCGCGACGCGTGGGACCTCCGGTACAAGATCAAGGCCGACGACGGCAACCTCTGGGCCTCGCACTACGGACACGGCCATCCGATCCGCGGCGACGCCGACGGCCGCGAGCTCTTGCTGACGTACGACGACGGGCCGTTTCCCTCGACCACGCCGCGCCTGCTCGACCTGCTCGACGAGCTCGAGCTCAAGGCCGTCTTCTTCGTGCTCGGCCACCGCATCCACGGTCAGAGCGCGAACGCGCGGCGCGGCCGCGAGATCCTCCTCGACACCTGGCGTCGCGGGCACGTCATCGGTTGCCACGGCTTCACGCACCGCACGATGCCGGCCCTTCCGATGGACGAGCAGGAGCGCGAGATCGAGCGTTGCGAGCGCGAGGTCACGGCCGTGATCGGCGAGCGACCGTGGCTGTACCGGCCGCCCGGCGGGCGCCTCGACGAGGCGGGCCGTCGGATGATCGTCTCGCGCGGCTACACGATCGCGTGGTGGCGCTACGACAGCCTCGACTGGCAGCGCGGCTCGCCCGCAGAGATCGCCGGGCGCGTCACGCGACAGCTCGAAGGCCCGCGCGCGCGCGGTGGCATCGTGCTCTTCCACGACACGGTCGGCGAGACGCGCGAAGCGACGCGGCTCGTCGTCGAGTGGGTCCGGCGGCGCAACCGCCAGCTGCGCGAGAGCGGCAGCCGACCGTTCGAGTGGGCGGGCTTCGACGCGTTCTACGAGCCGCTCCGCCGACCGCCGTCCGATCGCGTGCGCCGCGCCGCGAAGGTCGGCATGGGACGCGGGCGCCCTGCCGCGACCGACGGAGGCGTGCCCGATCGAGCCGCCACCGACGCCGGTCGACGCCGCGCCGACGCCGGCCCGCAGTGAGCCCGTACCCACCGTCGCCGCCGAGCTCCGTGGCGCAGCAACGGCCGAGGCACGCGACCGGGCGGCCACGAAGACGCAGCGCTTTGTTTGCATTATTTCTACTTGCTACCATCACGGCATCTCTCCTCGCGGCGTGCGCGAGCGGAGGCTCCACCACCCCGTCCACGCGGCGCGGGCCCGCGCGACGGGTCGTCTCGCTCACGCCGAACACGACCGAGGCGCTCTTCGCGATCGGCGCAGGCGGCCGCGTCGTCGGCGTCAGCCGCTACTGCGACTGGCCGCGCGATGCGGCGCGTCTGCCCAAGGTGGGCGGCTACGTGGACCCGAGCCTCGAGGCGATCCTGGCTTTGCGGCCCGATCTCGTCGTCGGCGCACGCGGGCCCTCCAACCGCGGAGTCGTCGATCGCCTCACCGAGAGCGGGATCGCCACGTACTTCCCGCTCGACCGGTCGCTCGAGGACGTCTACGCGCTCTTGCTCGGGCTCGGCGACCGCGTCGGTCGCTCCGGCGCCGCGCGTACGCTCGTCACGCAGCTGCGCCGTGACCGTGCCGCGGTCGATCGTGCGCTGGCCGGCAGGCATCGGCCACGCACATTGCTGGTTTACGGGTATCGTCCGATCGTCGTCGCGGGCCCCGGAGGGTTCGCCGATGAGCTCTTGCGAGCCGCAGGCGCGGACAACGTCGTGCGCGACGGCAGCGCGTATCCGACGATCAGCCTCGAGCGCGTCGAGGCGCTCGCGCCGGAGGTCATCGTCGAGGCGCGGTTCAGCGCGCACGAGGACAGCCTCACGACGCCGGAGTGGCACCGATTGCCGACGATCCCCGCCGTGCGCGACGGGCGTCTCGTGGTGCTTCGCGACGAGCGGCTCATCCGACCGGGCCCGCGGGTGATCGAGGGAGTCCGGGTGCTCGCGTCGCGGCTTCACCCCGGCGTGCCGCTGCCGTGAACGCGAAGGGCCCGACCCGAGGCCCGTCGAGGGGCACGCGTGTGGACGTCGCGATGGTGACGGCGGGGCTCGCGCCGAGCCGCGAGCGCGCGCAGGCCATCGTGATGGCGGGCTCGGTGTACGCGGTCGAGGCGCGCGAGGACGGCAGGCGCGTCGAGCGCCGCATCGTCAAGGCCTCCGAGACGCTCCGCCCGCACGAGACGCTCGCCGTGCGCGCGCCCGATCACCCGTGGGTCTCGCGGGGTGGCGTCAAGCTCGCCGGGGCGCTCGACGCCTTCGCGTACGACCCGACCGGCCGCGTGGCCGCCGACTTCGGAGCCTCGACCGGCGGCTTCACCGACGTGCTCCTCGCGCGCGGCGCGCGCCGCGTGTACGCCATCGACGTGGGGCGCGCTCAGCTCCACCCGCGGCTCGCACGCGACGAGCGCGTCGTGGTCCTCGATCGAACCAACGCGCGCCACCTCGACACTTCGTCGCTGCCGGAGCGCATCGAGCTCGTGGTGATCGACGCGAGCTTCATCTCCGCCACGAAGCTCCTGCCCGCTGCGGTCGCGGTGCTCCGCGGCGGAGGCGACGTGCTCGTCATGGTCAAGCCGCAGTTCGAGGTCGGCCGAGACGCGGTCGGCAGAGGCGGCGTCGTCCGCGACGAAGAGGCGCGCCGCGCCGCCGTCGACGCGCTCGTCGAGAGCGCGCGATCGCTCGGCCTCGTGGAGCGCGCCCGCGCCGACTCCGTGCTCGAAGGCCCGAGCGGCAACCGCGAGGTCTTCGTGTGGTTGGTGCTGTAGGCTCGGCGGCCATGGAGCTGCTTCTTCCCGACCCCGACGTGTTGCCGTACGGCCTGCGCGCGATGAAGGCGGTCGCCTTGGCCAACGGCACGTTCGACGACTCGGAGCGCACCTTCTTCGATGCGGCGCTCTCGCTCTTCGGCCTGCGCATCGACGTGGACGCCCTCGAGCCGATCGAGCCCGAGGAGCTCGCCCGGCACGTGGTCGACCGCGGCCTGCGTCGCCAGCTCGTACGCGCGATGGTGCTTCTGTCCGTGGTCGATGGCGAAGCGAGCCCCGCGGAGGCGAGCCTCGTGGAGCGCTACGCGAACGCTCTGGGCATCGCGTCACTCGATCTCACGACCTTGCGGCATCTGGCCGACGGACACCTGATGAACGCGCGCTTCGACATCGCGCGGCGGTTCTGGGCTCGCGAGAAGGCAGTCGAGCTGACGCGGCAGAAGGGCCTCGGCTGGCTCGCGCGCTCGGTCGCCGCGATGGCGGGCCTGCGCGCCGATCGGGAGATCGGAGATCGCTGGCGCGGGCTGGGCAGCCTGCCCGCGGGCACGCTCGGCCGGAGCTACTTCGAGTTCATGTACGCCAACGACTTCTCGTTCCCCGGCGAGCAGGGCAGCCCACCGGAGGTCATCGCGTTCCACGATCTCACGCACGTCTTGAGCGGCTACGGCACCGATCCCGCGGGTGAGATGTGCGTGCTCGCGTTTCACGCCGGCTGTCGGCGCGAAGAGAAGGACCCCTTCTCGTTCCTGATGTTCGGGCTCGCGCAGTTCCACATGGGCCTGCAGCTGACACCGGTCTCGCCCGGGCGTCGCGGCGCCTTCGACCCCGCGCCGGTGATGCTGGCGCTCCGCCGTGGCGCCGGGTGCAGGATCGACCCGACCGACGGCTGGGATCCGTGGCCGGTGATGCACCGTCCCCTCGACGCGCTGCGCCTCGAGTACGGCATCGCGCCGCTACCCTCCCCGAGCTCGTCCTAGACCAA
>JADZFZ010000504.1 GCA_020854145.1 Deltaproteobacteria bacterium
GCATGTCCCCAACGACCAGACGCGAGGCCGTTGCTCCAGCGGGCTCGGAGTCCGCCGCATGTTGGAGGAGGCGGCGGGTCTCCGGGTCGGAGGCCAGACCGAGGTAGTCGTTGCTCGAGAGGTTGAGAAGCCGCTGGCGATCGACCACGGCGTAGGGGCCTGGTGTGTGGACCCGAGGGAGGGTCCGTTCGAGACCGGAGGTCTTCCGGGCTTCGAGGGCATCGTGGATCCATTCGAGTGTCATCGGCGGTTCGTGCTGCTGCCGACCCTGCTCGGGACCGGGAGGGAGCCAGGCGTTACTAGCGCAGGGAGGGAGCCCGGGCGACGATGTTTCACGTGAAACATCGTCGGGCTCCGTCCCCTCCGGGCAGTCGACCTCGACCCGCGCAACGTGGTAGCCCTCGCTCGGTGGCGGACGCGATCGTCGTGCTCGGCTGTCGTGTGCGCGCGGACGGGAGACCCGGCGCCTTCCTCGCAGCCCGCGTCAGGGCTGCAGCCGCCGCACACCGCGAGGCGCCCGAGATTCCCGTCGTGCTCTCGGGAGGACGACGCTGGAATGGCATCAGCGAAGCGGAGGCAATGCGCCACCTGGCGGTCGAGCTCGGGATTGTCCCGAACATCCTGATCAGCGAAGAGATGTCGATGACGACGGCGGGCAACGCACAGGAAACGCGCCGAATTCTGGGCGATGGCGCACGAGTCGCCCTGGTGACCCAGGCATTCCATGCAAGCCGTGCGGTGGCTCTCTTTCGCCGCGCAGGCCTCGTGGCCGATTGGCTACCCGCCGAGACGCCTTCCATCGGGCCCTGGATGCGGGCACGTCTGACCGTCGCGGAGCGAATCGCGGAAGCTCTGGACCGCGTGCGAACCGGATGAGAATCGTCCTCAGCGTTCCCCTCCTCCTGCTGGCCTGGTGCGGCGAGCCACCGACACCACCCCGCGAGCGGCCGCCCCCGACGACGCGCACGGTGCGCGAAGCGGGCGCGCCAGACGCGTCCACCCCCACCCCGGTCTCCCTCGACGCGGCGATCGCCGAGACCGACCGCCGCGAGCTCGGCCCTGCGATCACCGCCCTCACACGGTCAGCCCGCGGCGAAGACCGCGCACAGGGAGCCCGGCTCGCCGCGCGCCTCCGCGGACCGAGCACGCGACAGCTGCTCGAGCGCCTCGATCACGACGCCGGTCCGAACGTGCGCCTCAACGCCGCTGCTGCGTGGGGCCAACAGACCGACGAGCCGGAAGCCGCGGAGCGGAGCCTGCTGGCGATCGCGGCGAGCGACGACGATCTCCGCGTCCGCGCGTCGGCGGTCCGCGCCCTGGGCCGCGTAGCGACCGAGCTCTCGGAACCGCTGTTCCTCGCAAGCCTCGCCGCCAGCGAGCCCGGTTCGAGGGCGGCCGCATGCCACGCGATTGGGCTCCGAGCCACGACGGGAAGGATGCCGACCACGCGCACACGAGCGGCGGTCGCGCAGGCCGCGCTGGCTCCACTCGACGAATCGGTCGCGGTCGAATGTGCCTTCGCGATCGGTCGGTTCGGCCAAGACGTCTCCTCGCGTGAGGTCGTCACCGCCAGCGTCATCGCGCTGCTCAGGCACCCGGACCCCGACGCGCGAAGCCTCGCCACGCGCGCCGCGGGTCAGCTCGCGGGCGTACCCATCGAGCTTCTCGCATCGATGCTCGAAGATCCGGAGCTGAGGGTTCGTGTGGGCGCTTCGCGCGCCCTCGGTACGCGCGCAGCCGGCGACGCGGCGATGCAGCGTCGGGGGCTCGTCGCGACGCATGCGCAGCTCGACCGCTCGCCCCATCCGCTGATGGCGTATCTGGAGGTCCTCGAAGGAAGGGCCGACTCCCGTCTGCTGCCCGAGCTGCAACGCATTGGAAGAGACCTCGCTCAGCGCGCCCGCCGCGGGAGCCCCCAAGCAGACCGAACGCTCGGATTAGTCCACTGCGCCATCACCCGAGTGATGGACCGCATCGCAGGGAGACCTGCCTCCGTGCCGCACTGTGGGCTTCGCTTGCTCGACGCGGCGACCGTGGCGGTCCACCACGCCGAGGTGCTCGCGACCCTGGCGGACATCCCGGCCTTCGTCCGTGGCGACGCGCTCCTCCGACTTCACCGGCAGGGCAACGCGCGCGTCCGGATCGCCGTGTTGTCGGCGGCGGCATCGGTGGACGACCCGCGACTGTCGGAGATCGCGATCGAAGCCCTGTTGGGGCGCGACGAAGGCCTCGTGGCGAGCGCAGCCGAGCTACTGGCCGCGCACCCCGGACGCTTCCGGGCGGCCGACGGTGCTCCGCGGCCCGAGGTGGTTCGAGCACTGGCGCGTGCCCTGGCGACACCGCACCTCGAAGCGCGGCTCTCGACGATCCGTGCCATCGAGAAGGTCGGAGACGAGTCCCTGATCGGCCCGCTCGGCCCGCACCTGGTCTCGCCGAACGAAGAGGTGCGACGGGCGGCCGCCGCAGCGTTTCGGGCCATCCGACGACGCGATCCACCGAACGCGACCGATGCAACCGCGCCCGTACCCCACCTCGTCTCGACCGAGGTCATCGAAGCGGGGCGACGGTCACAGGCCCTGGAGCTCGAGACCACGCGTGGCAGGGTGAGGATCGTCCTCGAGAACAGCGCAGCCCCGACGACGGTTGCGCGCATCGTCGAGCTGGCCGCGCGTGGGTTCTACGACGGGCTGACTTTCCACCGCGTCGTGCCGGGATTCGTCGTCCAGGGCGGCGACCCGCGAGGGGACGGCTACGGAGGGCCCGGCTGGGACCAGCGCTGCGAAGACAGACCCGACGCGCCGTACGTACGCGGAACCGTGGGGATGGCCCTCGCGGGCCGTGACACCGGCGGCAGCCAGTTCTTCGTGACCTACGGACGCCAGCCGCACCTCGATGGCGGGTACACACCCTTCGCGCACGTCGAGAGCGGGATGGACGTGCTCGAGCGGATCGTTCCCGGAGACGTGATCACCCGCGTGCGGGTGATCCCTCGATAGGTACGCGTCACCCGCGGCGCGTGCTCCATCGATAGATTCCCACCGCACCATCTATCGATGGACGCGCCCGCGAAGGAGACGTCCGTAGAGAGGTCGCTGGGAAACGAGCTTCAGTCCCGCGTGGCCGCGGGCTCGGTCGACGGAACGGTGCAGCTCGCGAGCGCGAGACCCTGAAACCGCAGCTCTCGGCTCCGCTCGTACGTGCCCGTCAACAGCAGGCACGCCTCGTCGAACGTCGTGGTGCGGACGTACCGGAACCCCGCCGCGTACAGCAGCGGCAGCGGGTCGTCGGTGCCGAAGCGCAAGGGCTCGCCGAGTCCCGCGACCATCTCGCGCATCTGTGCCGTCCGCTCGTGGCGCGCCTCGCCCGCCACGAGCTTCTTGCGGACGTAGTCGAATACGAGAAGGCTGCCCGGGTGCGTCTCGCGGGCGACCTTCTCGAGCGTCGCGACCACGGCGTCTTCGGACAAGTAGTAGGTCACTCCCTCCCAAACGAAGAATGCAGGCCGATCTCTGCGGAATCCGTGCTCCTCGAGCCGTACGAGGAAGTCCTGGTGCTCGAAATCGCATGACACGAACGTTGCAGCGTCGACCGGATACCCGGCTATGGTGCGGAGCCGAGCCATCTTGTCATTTTGACTGCTTGGATGGTCCACCTCGAAGAAGCGCGGGCGGGGCAGCCGCAGGCGAGCCGCTCGGCTGTCGAGGCCGGCGCCCAGCACCACCACTTGCTCGATCGCGAGATCACCACGGCAGTAAGTGCGAAGGAGGCCATCGATGAAGCCCGTTCGCACGGCCATGTAGATCACCATGTTCGGGAAGACCGCGAGATAGCGATCCGCCAGGCCCTCTCCGTCGGTGCCGGCAAGCGCGGCTGCCCAGGGGTCGTCGCAGATGTCTCCGTAAGCCGCGCGCGCACGGCCACGAAATGCAGCCACCATTCGGGCCGTCTGACTCGCTGCTCGATCGCCGACACGGTCGGTCATGCAGTCGCCTCCGCGCGTTCGCACCCTCGGCGATGGCGCGAGGCGGATCGTCGTCGGCCGCGGCCGCCGCGTCAACGCCGTGCAACGCCTCGGGCAGGTTGACACCGGAGGAGCCGGTGACCCGAGGCATGGCAGGCACGGTCTGTCGGGGGTGCAACGCCTCGGGCAGGTTGACCCCCGGCGGAGCGGGCGCCGCCGCCACCGCGCGCGCGAGGAGAGGTCGGGTCGCGCCAGGACCCGATCGGCACATCGACGACGACGGCGCAACCGCGCGTGGGCCGCTCCGTGGTAGCGCATGCACCGTCGTGCTAACTGGCCCCGCCGTGCCGGTCGTCCGCGCCCGCAACCTGCCGCGACACGTCGGCATCATCATGGATGGCAACGGGCGCTGGGCGCAGCTTCGAGGGCTTGCGCGTCCTGCGGGTCACCGAAAGGGAAGCGACGCCGTGCGGCGCACGGTCCGCGCCGCACGCCGCCTGGGCGTTCCGGCGCTGACCTTGTACGCGTTCAGCGAGCAGAACTGGACTCGGCCCATCGACGAAGTCTCCGCCTTGATGGCGCTGCTCGTGGAGTTCCTGCAGAGCGAGCGCGACGAGATCCTCGACAACGGCATCCGGCTCCGCGCCATCGGACGCATCGAGAGGCTTCCTCCCGACGTGCGCGCGGTGCTCGACCCGTTGGTCGCGGACTCCGCCTCGAACACACGCATGATCCTGACGCTCGCGCTCTCGTACGGTGGGCGAGAGGAGATCGCCGACGCGGCGCGCAAGCTCGCCGAGCGCGTCGCCGAGGGGAGCCTGGCCCCGCGCGACATCGACGAGCACCTCCTCGGCGGCCTCGTGCCCTCGTCGATGCCAGGCGACCTCGATCTGCTCGTTCGGACGGGGGGCGAGCTCCGCATCTCGAACTTCCTGCTCTGGGCCGCCGCGTACGCCGAGCTCCACTTCACCGATCGGTTGTGGCCCGAGTTCGGCGCCGAAGACCTCTACGTGGCCATCGAGGCGTACCAGGCGCGCGACCGGCGGTTCGGGCGCGTGTCGTCCTCCGACGTCGCGTCGCCCGGAGAGGCGACCCACGGCTGCAACGGCCCGACGGCACCGACCGACGGCCCAGCATGACCAGTCGGCGCAAGCGGGGCCGCATCACCAAGGCGCCGCGCCCGAGCGCGCCGCAACCCATCGACGGCGCGGGCGAGGCACCCGCGACCGAGCCCACGTCGCGTGTCTCCAACCTCGCGCTCCGATTCGTCACCGCAGGGGTGGGGATACCCATCCTGCTGTTGCTCATATTTGTGATTCCTCAGCCAGGCTTCTTCGTCGTCGTCGCCGGCGCGATCGGCATAGGCGCCGCCGAGGCGATCACGATGATGCTGCCGCGGGAGCGCGACAAGCTCTACGTCGGTGTGCCGATCGCCGTGGGACTCTCGACGATTCTGTACCTCGCGCGTGCGCCGGCTGCGGTCGCGGCGGCAGGGGTGGGGCTCGTCGTCGCCACGCTGGTCTTGTTCCTGTTCCGCCCGGGAGCGATGGAGACGACCGCCAAGCGCTTGTCGTTTTTCCTGTTTGCAGTGGCCTATCCGGCGCTCTTGCTGACGCCCGTCGGGTTGCTGCACCGCCGGAGCGACGGTCCGTGGTGGGTCCTGCTGGTCCTCGCGTTGACGTGGCTCGCCGACACGGGCGCCTACTTCGCGGGGAGGTTCCTGGGCCGGCACAAGCTGATGCCCGCCGTCTCGCCTGCGAAGACGGTGGAAGGCGCGGTGGGCGCGGTGCTCGCCGCGACGGTCGCGGCGCTCGTCGTGGTCGGCTTCTTCCTGCCGCGCGTCCCGCTCTGGCAAGCGGCCATTCTCGGGGCGGTCGGCGGGGTGCTCAACATCCTCGGCGATCTCTCGGAGTCCATGCTCAAGCGATCGGTCGGCGTGAAGGACAGCGGCACGCTGCTGCCAGGCCACGGCGGCATGCTCGATCGCGTCGATGCGCTGATGTTCACCGGCCCGGCGGTCTGGCTCTTCGCCGAGCTGATCGTCGGGACGTGACGCACGGCAATTTAGCGCGGAGCGTCAAGGAAATGAGGCGTTCTCGCGCTTGAAGCTCCCGAGCGCGGTTGCTAGAAGCGCCCGCGATGACGACCGAGCGCTACGAGTTCTTCGCGGCTGTACAAGGCTATCTAGACAACGCTGCGCGAGTGATCGACCTGCCGCCCCACGTCGGCCTGATCCTCTCGCAGCCAAAGAACGAGCTCATCTGTCACTTCCCCGTCCGCATGGACAACGGCGAGGTGCGCCTCTTCAAGGGCTACCGCATCCAGCACAACAACCTGCTCGGTCCGTACAAGGGCGGTATCCGCTACCACGAGACGGTGTCGCTCGACGACCTCAAGGCGCTCGCGTCGATGATGACGTGGAAGTGCGCGTTGATGAACATCCCGTTCGGAGGCGCCAAGGGCGGCATCAAGTTCAACCCGCGCGCGCACTCGAAGACCGAGCTGATGCGGGTCACGCGACGCTTCACGCACGCGCTCGGATCGAACATCGGTCCGGAGTACGACATCCCCGCGCCCGACGTGGGCACGAACGGCCAGATCATGGTCTGGATGATGGACACGTACATGAACACGGTCGGGCACTTCGACAAGAATGCCCAGCGCCGCGTCGTGACGGGCAAGACGCTCTCGAGCGGCGGCAGCGCCGGCCGCGAGAAGGCAACCGGCCAGGGCCTGGTGCACTGCATCGTCGAGTGGGCCGAGGACCATCACTTCAACCTCGAAGGCGCGACGTGTGTGCTGCAGGGCGTCGGCAACGTCGGCTCGCACGCGGCGATGTTGCTCGCGAAGCTGGGCGTCTCGATCCTCGCGATCGGCGACCACACCGGCTATCGCTTCAACCCCGACGGCTTCAACCCGCACCGCCTGTCCGACCACGTGCGCACGCGCGGCTCGATCGAGGGATACCCGACCGGGCAACCGATCACCCGCGAAGAGTTCTTCGCGACGAAGGCGGACATCTTCATCCCGGCGGCGCTCGAGAACCAGGTGGGCGAGGCCGAGGCCAAGGCGCTCAACGTCAAGCTCGTCGCCGAGGGCGCCAACGGCCCCGTCAACCCGTTCGGCGAGAAGATCCTGCAGGATCGAGGCATCGAGATCCTGCCCGACGTCCTCGCCAACTCCGGCGGCGTCACCGTCAGCTACTACGAGTGGACCCAGAACAAGCGCAGCGAGAGCTGGGAGCTCGAAGAGGTCGACGAGAAGCTCGAGCGCGCGATGAAGAGCACCTTCAAGCGCGTGCTCTCCTTCGCGCGCGAGAAGGACATCGACATGCGCACCGCCGCGTACGCGCTCGCCCTCGAGCGGCTGCGCGAGGTCTATGCCGAGCGCGACATCTTCCCGTAGCCGGCGAGCCGCGCCGTCGCCGGCTCGACGGCGGATCGCGATTGGGTAGCATCGCCGCCTGTGATCGGTCGACTTCGAGGTCTGATCGTCGAGCGTGGCGCCGACGGCAGCTGCGTGCTGGAGGTCGGCGGTGTCGGCTACGACGTCGTCGTCCCGCTCGGGGCGCTCGGTCGATTGCCCGCGGGGGCCGAGCAGGTGACGCTCCACGTGCACACGCACGTGCGCGAGGATGCGTTGGCACTTTTTGGGTTCACGACCACGCAGGATCGTACGGCGTTCCGGGCGTTGCTCGGCATCACCGGCATCGGGCCGAAGGTCGCGATGGCCATTCTCGGCGCCCTCGACGCGCCCGCGCTCTTCGCGGCCGTCGCGCGCACCGACCTCGCGGTTCTTCGCAGCGTGCCGGGCGTCGGCAAGAAGACCGCGGAGCGCATCGCGCTCGAGCTGCGCGACAAAGTGCTGTCAGGCGCGCTCTCCGATGCGATGCACGGAGGGGCGCCGGCTGCGCCGCCGAGCCCCGGCGCCCGCGATGGATCTCGCGACGCAGCGCTCGGCGTCGTCACGGGTGCGCTCGTCACCATGGGCTACAAGCCCAGCGAGGCGTCTCGTGCCGTCGGCGTCATCCGCGAGGGCAGCGATGGCAAGTCGCCCGATCAGCTGCTGCGCGAAGCCCTGGTGGTTCTTGCTGGTTGATGGAACATGACCGTGGACCCCGATCGCGTCGTCGCACCGGCGGCGCTCGACGAAGACCGACGGCTCGACCCGGCGCTCCGTCCGACGAGGCTGGACGAGTACGTCGGGCAGACGGCCCATCGCGAGAACCTGCGCATCTTCGTGGAAGCCGCGAAGCGTCGCGCGGAGGCGCTCGATCACGTGCTCTTCTCGGGGCCGCCCGGTCTCGGCAAGACGACGCTCGCGTACATCCTCGGCGCCGAGCTCGGGGTCACCGTCCACCTCGCGAGCGGTCCCGCGATCGAGCACAAAGGGCAGCTCGCCGCGCTCCTGACGAAGCTCGCGCCGCGCGACGTGCTCTTCATCGACGAGATCCACCGCCTGTCGCCCGTCGTGGAGGAGAACCTCTATCCCGCGATCGAGGAGTACCGCATCGACGTGGTGCAAGGCGAAGGGCCGTACGCGACGACGCTGTCGATCCCGCTCTCGCCGTTCACGCTGGTCGGCGCGACCACGCGCCCCGGCCTGCTGACGTCGCCGCTCCTGTCGCGCTTCGGGTACGTCGCGCGGCTCGACTACTACGACGCGGAGGAGCTCGCGCGGATCGTGCGGCGAAGCGCCCGATTGCTCGGCGCGACGCTCGAAGACTCGGGTGCGGTCGAGATCGCGCGACGTGCGCGTGGCACGCCGCGGATCGCCAACCGGCTGCTGCGTCGATCGCGCGACTTCGCGGACGTGCTCGCGGACGGCGTCATCTCGCGAGAGATGGCGTCGCGAGCGCTCGATCGGATGCAGGTCGACGCGCTCGGGCTCGACGAGATGGACCGACGCATCCTGCGCATCGTGATCGAGCACTACGACGGCGGGCCCGTCGGCATCGAGACGATCGCCGTGGCGCTCAGCGAGGAGCGAGACACGCTCGAGGACGTCTACGAACCGTTCCTCATCCAGGCCGGGCTGCTCGCGCGCACGCCTCGCGGTCGTGTCGTCACGGCGCGTGCGTGGCAACACCTCGGCCTCGAGCCGCCGGTGCGCGCTCGAGGCCAGGGCGAGCTGTTCTGATCAGTTGCACCACCGCCCTCCGGGTGACCCGCAGGGATGAAACGTGAGCGCAACGCGCCGCCGATCTGAGGCGGCGCCGCGGAGCGCAGCGAGTCTTCGAGCGAACCGCAGCGCGGGCGGGGGTGGGACCCCGAGCGACTTGCTCGCGAGGGGCGGGGGGCTGCCCGCCAGACCCCCGCTTTCTACTCAGCGGCAGCGCTGCAGGACGTCGGCCATGCCCATCGTGATCATGCACGTCGAGCCCATGCGCTCGCAGCGGTAGAGCGTCCCGGTCTCTCCGCACATGGCCTTGCGCGGAGGGCCCATCCCGCGGCGCGGGACGAACTCGAGGAACTCTTCGCCTTCGCGTGCGCAGGGATCGTCGCCTTCGGCGCACGTGACGAGGTACATGCCGGGGAACTCGGGCTCCTCCCAGCCGTCGCAGTTGAAGTCCCACGCGGGTGCGGCGCCTAGGCGCTCTTCCGACGCGTAGTCGGTCCGCCCGAAGTAGACCTCGGGGTCGGACTCGTCGCAGTCGTTGCCCTGCGTCGCGAAGCCGACCATGCCCTCGCAGATGCCTTCGGAGGCGATGCGCGACGCCTCGGCGCCGCCACCCTGACCGTCCTCGTCGAGGTCGAGGAAGCCCTGCGTACGCAAGCCTTCGTCGTGTGCGCCGTCGCAGTCGTCGTCGTCGGTGTCCGACTGCTCGCCGTCGCAGTCCTCCTCGGTCGGACGGTTGCCGCCGACGCACGTCGAGCCCCATGTGCCGCCGGTGCACGTCTGCATGCCGGGGGTGCAGACCATGCCCATCGAGTACGCAGGGCCCTGGTGGCGCGTCTCGCACTCGCGCGTCTCGCCCGCCATCGTGCACGGGCAACCTTCGTCGATGAGCTCGTCGCAGTCGTTGTCGACGGGACGCGGCGCGTCGCCGTCCATGTCGTTGCAGACCTCGGTCTCGCCGGGGTTCATGGCGGCGGCCAACATGTCGCCCGCGTCGTCGTTGCAGTCGTGTGGCTGCGTCACCCAGCCCGCGGGAGGCAGGCACGTCTGGATGCGGACGTAGTCGTCGCCGTACCCGTCGCCGTCGGCGTCCAGGTAGTACCACTCGACGAAACCCTCGTCGTGCAGGCCGTTGCAGTTGTTGTCGATGTCGTCGCAGATCTCGGGCTGCATGGGCGAGAGCATCGGATCGCGGTCGTCGCAGTCGCGCGCCGGCAGCGTGCCCGCGCCGTTGTCGGGGACCGCGCAATCGAAGAGCACGTCGCCCGAGCCCGCGCCGTCGCCGTCGCGATCGACCCAGTACGGGACGACGTTCTCGTCGTACTCGCCGTTGCAGTCGTCGTCTTCTTCGTTGCCGCAGATCTCGTTGATGGGCCCGATGGCGCCTTCGCACGCGCCCCACCGACCGCCTTCGCACATCTGCATGCCGGGGATGCAGCGCCCGCCCGCGATGCCGCACTCCTGCATCTCGCCGGTGACGCACTCGCAGTCGTTGTCGACGGTCCCGTCACAGTCGTTGTCCGAGCCGTCGCAGCCGTAGCCCATCTCCTCGCCGCCGGGGCCGTCGGGGAAGGGGCCTCTGCGCTCGTCGTTGTCGTCGCAGTCGTCGCCGAGCGCCATCCCCGCGGCGTTCATGCACATCGCGCTGCCGTGACCGTCGCCGTCCTCGTCGGGCACGCGGTTGAGGCAGTGGCCCTCCTCGCACTCGTCGATCGTGCAGTCGATCATGTCGTCACAATCGCTCGGCTCGGCGCAGTCGCGGCCGACGCCGCCCTCGCCGCCGTCTCCGCCTCCGCCTCCACCATCGACGTCGCCACCGTCGTCGCCACAGCCAGCGAGCGCACACGTGAGAGCCAACGACACCGCGAGACGAAGCACGGAGGAAAATCGCATGGGGCGCGATGCTACCCCCGAGTCGCCACACGGCAAGGAAACCCGGCTACCATCGCGTCCCGATGGACGAGGCGCTTCCGCCGACTGGCCGCGATCCCTATGCGGATCTGCTCCGCGACACGCGTGGCCTCAAACGCGAGCACGCGCTCGCTCGAGAGACGTGGTTCGCGGCGCTGGGGTGGGAGCACAAGGACGACACGCTCTTCGAGCTCGAGATGCTGCTCAAGGGGCTCGTGTGCTTCGGCAACATCCAGAACCACCCTGGCCCGGCGTCGCGAACCCCCGCGGTCGCGCACGATTTCCACGAGGAGCTCCGCATCGCACGCGAGGCGCTCGATCGTGCGGTCACGCTCCTGCGCTCGCTGCTCGGCAACAGGGACCGCGCGTACACGTTCCAGCGCTACCTCGAGACGGTGCTGCCCGAGGACGGGGCGCGCACGCGGCTGGTCCGCGACACGCTCACGCAGGACACGCCCGAGGAAGCGCTCTTCGTCCTGCGCAACGCGTTCGGTGCAGTGCTCGAGATCATCGACGGCCTGTCGCGGCTCGGTCGCATCCCGCATCGGCTCTTCGGAGCGGTGATGGCGACGCTGACGCGCGAGGTCGGGCGCAACACGTACTTCAACCCGCTGCAGCCGCTCGAGTTCCGACCCGAGTTCGACCGCATCCGATCGGTCGAGGTGCTCGAGACGATCCAACGCGTGCGCATGGACGCCGCGCACCGAACCGTGGCGCTGACGTTCCTCGCGCTCTTCCGGATGCTCCGGTACATCACGCTCATCGAGGCGATCGCGGCCAAGCCGGGCCAGGCGCGCCGCGCGTACGTGCTGCTGGCGGTGTTGCGCAGTGACGTCCGAGCGCTGGTCGGGCACCTGCGCTCGCGCGTCGGCGACGTGCTCGCCAACGGGCTCGAGCGCGAGCTGATGAAAGTGCCCGCCGCCGAGCTGCCGGCGCGGTTCTCCGCGATCGCGGAGGAGATCGGGTGGCTCCGCGATCTGCGCACGTCGCTCGTGGCCGTGGGGAGCCACCTGCGGGTCGAGATACGAAAGGCCTTCGAGCAGGATCTGCCGCCGCCCGACGCGGGGGTGCGCGGCGAGGATCTCGGGCCCGTGCTCGTGGTCGTGACGGCGGAGCTGCGCAACGCCATCCATCAATCGATTCGCACGCTCTGCTTCGCCGTCGATCGCGACGCGACCCTTCCGGCCCTCGCCGACGAGGCTGCGGAGCGACGTGCGTCGAGCGAGCGGATCCGGCGCGACGTGTGGATGTTCATCCAGGTGCTGCGCGCGTTTCTCACGAAGGCGCACGCGGCCGTGGGCGGCGTGGATCACTGGGGCGGCACGCACTCGCTCCTGTTCGTCAAGGACTTCGCCTCGTACTTCCAGCAGATCGGCTATCAGCTGATGCGCACCGCGGATTACCCGCGCTACGACGCGTTCGTCGGCGCGGTGCACCGCGTGCGCGACGTCGACCTGCTCGATCCCGAGCGGCTCAACGCGGTCGTGAGCGAGTGCGCCGCGTTCCTGCAGTTCCTCGAGGCGTTGCACGAAGCGATCGGTCGCAGATCGGATCTCGCGGGCACCGAGTTCGACCGACGTGCGGCCGCCGAGCGACTTCGCCTCTACCTCAGCTCGAGCGGCGGCGTGAGCTCGCCCTCCGCGGGCGCGGATTGACGCCACGGCGCTCGCACGGCACCGGGCAGTTCCGCCCGGAGGACTTCGCGTCGATCGGCGAAGGATGTGTCTTCGAGCCCGGCGTGCTCGTGTTCCACGCCGAGCGCATCCACGTGGGTCGCGGCGTCTACGTGGGCCATCAGGCGATCCTCAAGGGCTACCACGCGGGCACGATGTGGATCGGCGACGGAACGTGGATCGGGCAGCAGTGTTTCTTCCACAGCGCGGGCGACCTGAAGATCGGCAGCAACGTCGGCGTGGGCCCCGCGGTTCGGATCCTGACCTCGGTGCATCGGGAGGTGGGTCGCGCGACGCCCATCCTGCACGCGCCGATCGACTTCGCGCCCGTCACGATCGAGGACGACGCCGACCTCGGTGTCGGCTCCATCGTCCTGCCGGGCGTCACCGTCGGTCGCGGTGCGCAGGTCGGCGCGGGCGCGGTCGTGACGCGGGACGTGCCTGCGTTCGCCGTGGTGGCGGGCGTGCCCGCGAAGGTGATCCGCATGCGGCCCGACGACGCATGAGCACGCGTGCTCTTTCGTTGTCCGTCGTCCTGCTGGCCTTCGACGAGGAGGACAACATCGCGCCGGTGCTCGAGGAGCTTGCCGGAGTGTTGCGCGCCGCCTTCGACAGCCACGAGGTGATCGTCGTCGACGATGGCTCCCGTGATGCGACGGCGGAGCGGGCGCGGCGCGCGCTCGCGGCGCTCGGGCTCGACGGCCGCGTGGTGTCGCACGACCGGAATCGCGGGATGGGCGCAGGCCTCAAGACCGGCGTCCGCGCCGCCACCAAGCCGTGGGTGACCTTCATGCCGGCGGATGGCCAGATCGATCCGGCGGACCTCGTGACGCTCGCGGCGCCCGCGAGCATCGAGGGAGCGCCAATGGTCGTCTTCTCTGTTTACGACAGCAGAGACGACGGGCTCGACCGCAAGGTGCTCTCGGCGGGGGTGCGCGCGCTCATCACCGCCATCCACGGCGTTCGGCTCCGCTCCGACGGGCCGTATCTCTTCCGCCGCACGTTGTTCGATCCCGACGAATTGCCGCCCGACACGTTCTTTCTGAACTTCGAGTTTCCCATCCGTGTGCTCGCGGCCGGGATCCCGACGAGCACGGTCACCATCCGGTGTCGGCCGCGGCGCGCCGGGCAGAGCAAGAGCACGGGGCTACGACGGATCGCCGGCGTCGCGCGCGACTTGATCGACCTGCGTATCCGCCGCACGCGCAAGGCGCTCGGCCTGCGCTGACGCGGCAGAGCGCATCGAGGACTAGCGATGCGACGGCTCGGCGAGGGCGCGCGCCGCGCGTCGCGCCGGGACGCGTCCCTCGCGCCAGCGCCAGACGCGGATCCCGATGGGCAGGCCTTCGCCGAGCGGCCGATCCTGGAGGCCCCACGCGGTGACGTGACGAAGGACGTCCTCGGGACCGAGCACGCCGTCGGGCCCGCTCGGCCCGCGGTCCTCGACGAGCGCGCCGATGTGGTCCCACGCGCGCGGCAACATCCGGCCGGAGCTCAGGTAATCGATCGCGAGCAGGTCGCCGGGACGGACCTCTTCGCCCCAGCGGAGCATGCGCGCCTCGCCGCCGTCCGGCTCGTGCACTCGCCCGTCCGACGCCATCACCAGCGCTGGGGTCGTCGGACGCGTGTAGCGGCCGATGCTGGCGACCGACGCGTAGCCGAGATCGCGACGGCCGCTCGCACGCATGGCCCCGACGAGCACGTCGGCGCAATCGGCCCCCGTGTAGCGCTCCGTTTGGTGGTTCACGTCGGTCGGCCCGTTGCTCCCGAAGACGTTCGGCACGTTGAAGTAGGTGCTGAGCCAGCCGAGGAAGTCGTCACCCTGGCGGAAGCTCACGCGCATCACGTCGCGCGCGAGGCCGAACCGATCGACATGGCGGGCGTCGGGCGTGCGGATGCGCGTGCCATCCGCGAGCGTCACCTCGGCCGCCATCCAGAGCGAGCCTGCGCCGCCGTGCCTGTCGAGCTCGGATCGGCTCGGATGCGCGGCACGCACGACGACCGACGCCGGGTCGTGCGCGGCCGTGCCTGCCCAGGGCATCGCCGGCGCGCTCGTGTACTCGAGACGGTCGTAGCCGAGCCATGCTCCGTGGCGCGGACCGTAGAGCACGTTGTTGCTGAAGGTCGGGTCGCCGCGGTTGGGGGACGGGCGCTCGACGTGCTGCATCCGCGACTCGATGCGCTCCCACGAGACGCGCGCACCCGTGGGCAGCGGTCCGTCGACAGGGCGGGCAGGCCGACGTCCGATCGCGACGGGCGAGACGTCCGACAGCAGCCGACCCGTGGGGTCGATCGTCACGACGGCGAGCTCGACGCTCTGTCCGAGCCGCGCGTGCACGGAAGACGACGACCACGACGCGGTGCCTCCGACGCGCGCGACGACGCGCGCGTCCCAATCGGCCCGCGCGCTTTGCGTTGACGCAAGGACGATCCCGACGACGAGCGATACGAGCATCCGACGAGCCATCGATCACCTCGGTCTCGGTAGGACGCGCGAGAGGGCGAAGAGCTTCCGAAGCTGGCTCCTCGCGCGGAGGATGGTAAATGGCCCGCGCCGGAGGATGACGATGAAGGTATCTCGATCGGTCGCACGTCTCGCAACGCTCGTGGGTTCTCTGTCCGCGCTCGCGCTCGTCGCGTGCGGAGGAGGCAACGACGGTCATGGGCACCACGCGCACGCAGGACACCACTGCGCGAGGGGTGAGCACGGCGGCGAGGCCAGCGGCGGTTGCGGCTGCCGGCACGGACATGGGGAGGGACACGGCCATGGCCCGCACGGTGACGGGCACGGCGAGCACGGCGATGGCCACGGCGACGGTCACGCCGAGCACGATCACGGCAACCTCCCGCCGACCGTCGCGAGCTTCCACCAGGTGCTTCGTCCCATCTGGCACTCGGAGCCCGGCACGGGGCGGTCCGAGAGGGCGTGCGCCGCGGTCGAGCAGTTCCGCACCCAGGGTCAGGCGATCGCGTCCGCACCCGTTCCCGAAGGCGCGAACGAGACGACGTGGCGCGACGCCGTGACCGCCCTCAACGCGTCCATCGCGACGCTGGCGGAACGTTGCCCGTCGGGCGCGGGCGCACAGGACACGCTGTTCGGCGAGCTCCACACGCGGTTCCACTCCGTCATGGAGGCCTCCGGCGGAGGGCACCACTGATCGGTCGGCGCCGAGCGCTCCACCTCCAGGTGGAGCGCGCCGCGACGCTCAGACGAGCGTGTGCATCGACTCGTCGGGCAGGTGCGGCACCTCGTTGAAGGAGCCGAGCTGCAGGCGATCACGCGCGACGCGGATCGTCGAGAACGCAGCGTTCCGGAGCGCGAGCATCAGGTCGACCGCGCGGTCGTCGTCGAGGTCGAGCGCGTGGGCGAGCGCGGCGGCGGTGGTGCCCCCGGACGTCAGCACCAGCACGCGGTCGCCTTTCGGCAGCTCCGCCACCATACGGTCGAGTGCGCCGGCTACCGTTGCCCGGAAATCGCGCCAGGTCGGTAGGCCCGCCGCGTCCAGCTCTCCACGCGACCACAGACGCACGACCGTCTGGAGCGCACGCAGCCAGCCGCGTGGATCGCCCGAGGAACCCGCCGCGGCCATCGCGTCGCGCACCTCGGGAAATCGCTCGGCGAGGTTGGAGAAGTTCTTCGCGATCGCGAGCGGACCGTCGGTCTCGTCGAGCGACTCGAGCACGACGTGCTCCGGCAACGGGAGCCGAGCTTCCCGGTAGGCTGCGACGATGGCGTCGTGCGTCTGTGCATGTCGGCGCCGCGGGCCGACGAAGACGCGCGCGAACCGCTGATCGCGACCCGCCAGCCAACGACCGAGCGCGGCGGCCTGCTGCTCGCCGAGCGGCGACAGCTGGTCGTAGTCGCCGCCCGTGAACGCCGAGGCCTGCCCGTGCCGAACGAAGAGGAGGGTCGCCACCTGGCTCGGAGGTTAGCAGCCCGAGGGCACGGGCCCCGGGTCAGCCGCGCTGGTTGGCGAGGCTGACCTGCTCGTTCATCGTCCAGTAATCGTAAAGATAGCCAACACCGAAGACGCCTCCGGTGCAGAGCCACACGAGCCCCGTGACCCACTTGCCGACGTAGAACCGGTGGGCGCCGAGAAGGCCCAGGTACGTCAGGAGCAGCCAGGCGATGTTGTAGTCGTAGCGCCCGTCGAAGTAGCGATTCTGCGCTTGGCGGGCCATGCGGGGCACGAGCACGAGATCGACGAGCCAGCCGATGCCGAAGAGGCCGAAGGTGAAGAAGTAGATCGTGCCCGAGATCGGCCGCCCGAAGTAGAAGCGGTGCGCTCCGAGGAAGCCGAAGATCCAGAGCAGGTAACCCACGAGCACGCTGTGGGTGCGGCGTTCTTCGTTCATCTGGCGGACCTCCTCCGCGCGAGCGCGGCTCGAGACTGTTTACGCCGACCCCGGCGCGAGTATTTCCTTGGGATCGAGAGGGTACCGCGAGAAGGTCGCCCCTCGAGCCGCATCGGCGCTGGCGTGGCCGATCGACCACGGACTGTGTGTGCCGACGTCGGCCATCCGTTGCCTCGGGCCGACACTCCCGCAGGGAAGCCGTGGAATCCACACGCGTACGACCGTCAGGCACGCGCGTTGATTCCCTCGCGTGGAACCGCACCTGGGGGTGCACATGGCCCAACGTGTTTCCCGCATCGTGCGGAGCGCCCTCGCGCGCGCTCCGTGGTCGCTCTCGTCCGTCCTCGCGCTCGCCGGATGTGTCGCCGCCGGCGGCCCTGCCGACATCGACGCGCCCGCACCCCGTCCGTTGCCGGACGATCTGCGTGCGCACCCGTCCTATCAATGCCTGCTCGAATCGACGGAGCCGACGGCACCGATCTGCGATGGCCGCTACGAAGAGGGCTATCGCTCCGGTCGAACGTTGCTGCCCACGGCGTCGGTGCGAACCGTCGCCGGCGACCCGGGCGCGATGCTCCGTTATCACGCGCCGAGCGCGAGCCTCGAAGCGCGATGGGGCGGGGTCGCCGTCATGGA
>JADZFZ010000505.1 GCA_020854145.1 Deltaproteobacteria bacterium
AATCGCCCGTACCAGTCGGTCGGCCAATCGACGCCGCTCGCGTGGCTGAGCCCGACGTACGTTCCGATCACCCATCGATCGTGCGCGAAGCTCAGGTGGAGCGACGTCGGCGTCGTGACCCCGCTCTGGGTGTCCGAGGTTCCGGCGCCCTCGTCCACCGGGTCCGCGGTGACCGTCGGAAACGCGAGCACGACGTGAATCTCGCCGCGAAAGCCGGCGCCATCGGCGAGCGCAGCCGGGTCGTACCAGGCGGCCGCCGGGTCTTCTGCGCGTGCCGTGCCCGTGCTGCCGGCACCTGCCGCGCGAACCGACTGCTGCGCCACCTCGAAGCCCGCCGCACGGGCGTCCGACGCAGCAATCGATGCGCCGATCACCGCCAGAATCGTCGCCCATCCGACGGTTTGGAACTGCTCGTCTAGAACCCGTGCAATCCCGCGCACTTGATTACCTCGATCCTGTCCCCAGATAGTCGGCGAGGTCGTTGACGGCAGGGAGGTAGGCGGGCTCGACGGGGATGACGATGAAGCCGTGCTCGGCGATGTAGTCGTGCTTGGGAGCGCCGCTCAAGCGGACGAGGGCTTCGGTGAACGGGTTGGGGATGATGAAGTCGAGCGTGGCCATCTGGACGAGGACGTTCCGGCCCCTGAGCAAGTGCGCGACGCTCTGGGGATCGACGGCGTCCATGATGAGGCGACCGAGGTTGAGGAAACGCGCCTCCTCCCACGTCCCGAGCTCGATGCCCTCGCGACGGAAGAACGCGTCGATCTGTCCGCCGAAGAATGGGGACTGGTCGAACATGTCGACCATGTCGCACCCGGGCACGTTGAGGACGGCACGATCCACCTCGGGCGAAAGGGCCACGAAGGTCGCACCGAGAATCCCGCCGAGGCTCTGGCCCGCGTAGAGGACACGATGGCGCTCGGGCGTGAAGCCCACGGCGCTCTGCCATTCGCCTTCCCGCAACGCGCGGCTCAATGCAGCGAGGTCGACGAGCGCCTGGAGGAAATGGTCCTTCGTGCCGGGGATCGAGTTGACGTCGATGAAGGCGGCGCCCGAGGCGACGGGCATCCCGATGATGGGCCACCGCGAGAGGTGCCCGCCGCTGCCGTCGGCCGCGATGCAATCTCCACGGTCGTTGCAGGTCGTGCCCGATTCGCAGGGCGGCAGTGAGACGACCTCTCCCGTTCGCGGGTCCGGCACGCTCAGCGGCCCGCCCTCGACGCACGTGGTGCGCGACCCGTGGAACGGATCGTCGATCGAGATGGCGGCCATCCCTCGTGCCGCCAATGCGTCGCCGAGCGCCAGCACGAATCGTCCCTCGGACATGAGGCCGTGTCCGAAGATGACGACCGGGACCTCGCCGCTCGCGCCGCGCGGAACCGTCATCGTGAATCGGATTCGGTGCTCCGACGCCTCGCTCCACGGTCGTTGTCGGCCCTGCTCGTCGAGCAGCAGCGGTGAGGCGATCGTGCCCTGGAACACCGTCTCCACCGCGAGCAGCGACGCGTTGAGCGGGAAGTCGCCGAGCGCCTCCAGAGGCGTCATCCGTCGCGTGACCTCGGGGGCCGTGGCAACGTCCATCTGGGCCGGCAGCTGCATCGCCTCGCGCAGACGCGGCTCCACCGTCTGGGTCGTGAAGGGCCACGCGGTCACGACGCCGTCGCGCCCGATGTCGTCGAGCAGCGAGCTGATTCGCGTGCGGGCCCCCTCGACGCGCGTCGCGCTCTCGTCGTCGAGCGACGACAATCGCGACCCTCGATCGTCGGCCACCGCGTTGCGCATGCGAAGCAGGTGTCCGATGGGCATCGGCACGACCGACCTGCCCTCTTCGTCGCGCAGGCTCTCGCGCACCACCACGCCGTATCGCGTCGCCTCCGCCAGGGGCAGCTCGTTCGGGATCACCTCGAGGTGCATCAAGTCCGCGTGCAGTCGCACCATCGCGGGGATTCGCCTGACCGCCGCACCTTCGGCCATCTCCCAGAGCTCGATGACGTCTGGCCCGATGGAGCTGGCGTCGAGCGGCGCCGTCGTCTCGAGCATCGGGTGCGCCGAGAGACCGAAGCCGTCCCACTCCGAGAGGCGCGACTTCGCGTCCCGTTCGACGTCGCTGTCGTCGTCCCGGACCGGCAAATCGATTCGCCCGGAGTCGGGATCGAGGAGCAAATCGAATGGGATGGGCATTCGCTCCGAAGACGCGTCCATCGCGACCTCGGTGCGGCGCGTGATGGTGAATCCCCAGAGCGCGGCGACCTCCTCGGGCGGGATTCCCTGCACGCGGAAGTGCTCGAAGTAGGGCGCGAGGTCGAATCGCACCTCTTCGAGCTTCGCCGCATTCTCCATCCGCTCGGCGCGCGTCGCGCCCGGGAAGGCTCGCTGGTGCGCAGGCACGTCCAGCTTGACGGGCAGCCGCAGGAAGTAGAACGGCGCGTCGCACTCGACCGTCTCGCCGCCCGCGCCGACCAGACCGGACGCACCCCCACGCACGACGACCACGTACGTGCGCCCGCGCTCCCAGCCGCCGTGCGGAGGCTCGATCTCGATCTCCGTGCGCGTGTCGTCGAGCGCGATCGACAATCCCGTGACCCGGCTCGGCGGCTCACCCCATTGCCACACCTGCACGGTCTCGTCCGTCACCGTCGCCGGATTGACGGGCCCCGTCAGCTCCACGGTCGCGGTCGAGGTGCTCGACCAGCCGTCCATCGTGTTGAGCCACTCGCGCAGCTCGAGATCCGCTGGGTCCAGCTCGGGATCGTCGGTCGGTAGATCGAGCACTCCCAGGGCGTCGTCGCGCAGCAGATCGTTCGGCATCGGAACGATCGACTCTTCGGGGTCGAATCGCGCATGGATGACATCGCGCGGCGGATCGAGCTCCAGTCCGCACGCACAGAGCCACGCAGTCGCGACCGAGAGCGCTACCTGGCGGGACTGCGCGCCCAAGACGTCACTCGGCCAGGGTCTCGAGCTTGTCCACGGCGTGCAGCGGCGCGCCGTCGCCGCTCATGAGGTGCTTGACCGCCGAGAGCACCATTCGCTGCTTCTGCAGGGTCGATTTGCCGGTGAACTCGGTCGACCGCACCGTGATCTCGTAGTGCCCGCCGCCGCCGCGGACCTCGGCCCTGGCGCCCGGCATGGCCGACTCGATGGCAGCCTTGATCTCGGGCGCGACCGATCCTTGAGGATGACCGTGGTGGGACATCGCTCAACCCTTCGGTCGGTTGGGATTCTCCAGCTTGAAGCCGGCACCCTCGGGACCGTCGACGAAATCCACGACGAGGCCATTGGCCTTTCGTGCGCTCGCGCGATCGAAGGCGACCTCGATGCCGCTCGCGGTGACGACGACGTCGCCCTTCTCCTTCGGGCCGATGGTCAGGTCGTGCTCGAACCGCGGCCCTACCGCGATACGCAGACACTCGCCTTCGGCCGCCTCCGAAAGCGCGTCCTTCAACGCGACGAGCGCCGACTCCGTGATCCGAACGGCGGGCGGCTCGACCTGCGCCAGCTTCACACCGAGCTTCTCCGAGAGCTCGCCGTTCGCGTGCATCTCTTTGACGATGTCGCAGCCGCCGATGAACTCGCCCCTCACGTAGAGCTGCGGGATGGTCGGCCAATCGGAGTAGGTCTTGATGCCCTCGCGGATCTCGGGCTCGGTCAACACGTTGACCGTGGCGTAGGCCGGCAGGTACTCGTTGAGGATCGAGACCACCGT
>JADZFZ010000506.1 GCA_020854145.1 Deltaproteobacteria bacterium
ACGAGATGTCCGCGGGCCGCGGCTTCATCGCGCTCGCGGCGGTGATCATCGGAAGCTGGCGCCCGCTGCCCGCCGCCCTCGCGTGCGTCGCGTTCGCGGGTCTGGAGGCGCTGCAGATCGGCCTGCAGGGCACGCTCGACGTCCCGTCGCAGGTGCTCACCGCGCTGCCGTTCGTCGCGACCCTCGTCGCCGTCACCGGGTTCGTCCGAAGGGCGCGCGCCCCCGCCGCGCTCGGTCGCCCTTACCCCGCTGATTGATCGCGCTCCGTTCGGGCCCTGCGACCCCCGACAAGACGAGTCCCGATCGACGAAGACGAGGCATCATGTCGGCGGACTTGCAGCACATCGACGCGCCCATCCGCCAGCGCACCGTGACGAGCCGCGATGGCACGCGTCTCGAGGTCTATCGGATCGGAGCAGGGCCGCGCGTGTGGCTGATGCCGCCCGCGATGGGCGCGCCGCTCGTCTCGATGAAGCATCTGCTCGAGCACTTCGCGCGCTCGCTGACGATCGTCACGTGGGACATGCGCGGGTTCTATCGATCGGGGGCACCTGCCGACGCGGAGGCCTTCGGCGTCGAGCACCACCTGGCCGATCTCGATGCCGTCGTGGAAGCGGAAGCGCTCGATCGCTTCGTGCTCGGCGGCTGGAGCATGGGCGTGCAGATCTCGCTCGAGCACCAGCACCGCCACCCCGAGCGCGTGACGGCGCTCGTCCTCATCCACGGTCCCTACGAGCACGTGCTCGCCTCCACGCGGCTCGGCTCGCCGCGGCTGCTCCTGCCGCTGCTCGACGTGCTCACCGCGCGCGCGGGCTTCGTGACGCGGGCGAATCGCCGCCTGTTCTCGCTCCCGCCGCTCGCGCGGGTGCTCCACCGGACGGGGCTGCTCGCGCGCAACCCCGATCACTTCGCCGAGGTGCTCGCCGACTTCAGCACCATCGACTGGGGCCGTTACCTGCGCGTCGTGGCCGGCTTGCACGCCCACAGCGCCGCGCCGCACCTGTCGCAGATTCGCGTGCCCACGCTGATCACGGCCGGCACGCACGATCTCTTGACGCCGGTCGCGGTCGCCGAACGGATGCACCGGGCCATTCCGGGCTCGGAGCTCTTCGTGCTGGAAGGCGGCACGCACTACTCGGTCGTGGAGTTCCCCGAGGCGCTGTGCGAGCGGATCGATCGGTTCCTCGCGGCGCTCGAGAGGTAGCCCGGCCCAGGCGACGGGGCGTTCTCAGATCCGACGCGCGAACGCATCCCTCGGCTCGCGGTTCTGAGAGTCGCCCGACCGGCGAGTCGCGGTTTCCCGTCGGGCGCGGGCCTTGCTCCGCGGCCTGTCGGGGCTCCATCAGCGCCCCGAGGAGCGAGGCTCATGGCCGAGACCACGCACGCTGCGGATCCGAGCGTCCTGGGTGGGAAGGGGGCACCGGCGGCCGACGCCGACGCCTCCCTCAACCTGTTCGCCTTCGGCCGCGAAGAGATCCGGGTCCTTCACTACACGTGGATCGCGTTCTTCATCACGTTCTACGTCTGGTTCAACATGGCTCCGCTCGCGACGACCATGTTGTCCCAGATGGGATGGATGACCCCCGAGCACATCAAGGTCCTGGCCATCTCGAACGTGGCGCTGACCATTCCGGCGCGCATCGTGGTAGGCGCGCTCGTCGACCGCTACGGGCCACGCATCGTCTATGCGCTTCTGATGTGCGTCATGGCGATCCCGGCGTTCGCGTTCGCGTTCGGCGACTCGTTCGTACAGCTACTGGTCGCGCGATTGGTGCTGAGTGGAATCGGAGCCGGCTTCGTCATCGGCATCCGCATGACGGGCCAGTGGTTCCCGCCGAAGATGATCGGCCGCGCCGAGGGCATCTACGCGGGGTGGGGCAACTTCGGCTCGGCGGCGGCAGCGATGACGCTGCCCTGGATCGCGTCGTCCCTCATCGGCGGGGCGAATGGCTGGCGATACGCGCTCGCCGCCAACGCAGTGTTCTGCTTCCTGTACGGGATCTTCTACTACGTCGTCGCGCGGGACGTGCCCAAGGGCGGTGCGACCAAGTCGTACCACTTCGTGAAGGCGAAGCGCGCCGGTCCCATGGAGGTCAGCTCCTACGGAGATCTGGTGCAGTACATCGTGTGGACCATCCCGTTGATCGGCGCGCTCGGGGTGTTGGCCTGGCGCGTGGGCGGGATCATCCTGGAGAAGGGCACTCCCAACGCACATCCCCTCGTGCCGCCGACGATCATCAACATCACGTATGTGGCTCTCGGCGTGATCCTGGTCATGCAGATTGCCTGGATCCTCCGGGTCAACCTGCCGCTGCTGAGGCAGGGTGTCCCCGAGGAGGAGAAGTACCATTGGGGGAGCGTCGCTGCGCTCAACTCCACCTACTTCGCGAACTTCGGCGCGGAGCTCGCGGTGGTCTCGATGCTTCCCATGTTCTTCGAGAAGGTCTTCTCGATGAACCCCACGATCGCCGGGCTCATCGCCGCGTCCTTCGCCTTCGTCAACCTCTTCGCGCGGCCGCTCGGCGGGTACCTCTCGGACAAGCTGGGAAGCCGTAAGCGGATCATGCTGGTCTACATGGCGGGCATCGCGCTCGGCTTCCTGGGCATGGCGATGATCTCCAAGTACGACGGAGGCAATGCCTACGGGCTCGCACCGATGTTCGAGGGCGCCTGGTGGGTCGTGGCCGCCGTGACGATCACGATCGTGTGCTCGGTCTTCGTACAGGGCGCCGAGGGCGCGACGTTCGCCTTCGTGCCTCTCATCAAGAAGAAGATGCAAGGCCAGGTCGCCGGTATGGCCGGCGCGTACGGCAACGTCGGAGCGGTCCTCTATCTCGTCATCTACTCGCTGGTCGACGACAAGCTCTTCTTCTTCATCATCGCGGGCGGTGCTGCCGTGAGCCTGCTGTTCTGCGCCTTGATGCTGCGAGAGCCCAAGGGGGCGTTCTCCGACGAGTGACGGCTCGACGCCAACCCTCGGTCAGAACCTGATGCCAGCAAACTGGGTCCGGCGCGACGCTTCCCAGGCCTGGCCGAGGGTGCGGATTCCTTTCGCCTCGAGCAACGGGATCAGCTTCAGAAGCACCTCTGCCGTCAGGATGGCGTCGCCGAGGGCCGTGTGGCGGCCCACGATCGGGAGGCCGAAACGTTCGGCCACGGCATCGAGGTTGTGTGGCTCCTGGTTCGGGTGGGCGACCGCCGACAAGAGCAGAGTGTCGAGCACGGCTTGGTCGAATCGTACCTTGGCACGCTCCTGCTTGAGCTCGAGGAATCGCATGTCGAAAGCGGCGTTGTGGGCGACGAGCACGGCGCCCTCTGCGAACTCGTGGAACTGGGGCAGCACGTCCGAGATGACGGGCATGCCGCGCAGCATCTCCGGGTAGATCTCGTGGATCTTGAGGGACTCGAGCGGCACGCTGCGCCGAGGGTCCACGAGCTGGTCGAACACCTCCTCGCGACGAATCTTCCCCCCCACGATCCGGATGGCTCCGATCGAGATGATCTCGTCGCCTCCGCTCGGGTCGAGACCCGTCGTCTCGGTGTCGAAGACCACGTATGTGAGCTGATCGAGGGGCAGATCCTCCAGATCGGCACGCTGGTACTTCGCGTCGAAGAGGTCGAACTCGTAATAGACGGGCCGGTGCTCCTTGTGCCCGTCGAGCTTCCACTCGACGACGGGCTTCTCGACGTCGAGCCGGAACCGTACGGACGCGGCCTCGGCGTCGTGCCCAGCGAGCACGTCGCCGCGTCCCGTCAGCATGTTGGCGAGGCTCACCGGGCCGCGGCCGCTGGCGCCGAGCATGAGAGGGCACTCCTTCCATTGCTCGATGGTCCGGACCCTGACCGGGTCACCGTGCCACTCGACCGTGAGGTAGCCGTCGGCTCCCTCCTTGGCCAGGGATAGATCGACGCGGTGGACCTCGAGGTGCTTGGTGAGCTGCCCGACCAAGTAGTTGACGCCGCGAACGACGGTGTAGCTGTTCATGTTGAGCCAGACGTCGTTCTCGACCTCCAGCTCCACCTGCAGCCCGAACTTGTCCACCAGCGTGTCTCGGACGACGTTCATGAGGTCGACTCCCAAGATGTACTCGGGCTCGCCGGGATCCTGCAGACGGAAGGCGTGCTGGACCGCGACCTGGTCGATCTGCTGGAGCAAGGTCGCGACTGATCCGGCGATCGTTGCCGTGTGAGCGTGCAACCCGGCGCGGGCGATGGCCTCGGAACCGACGAGGACGTCGGTGGCGTCCCGGATCCGGCCGAGCTCCTGCTGAAGACCAATCGTCAACGACTGGAGGAAGATGTCTCTGCGGCTGTCGGCGCGTACCCGGCCGGTGATGTCTGCCATGCTGAGCACGTATCCCTCGATCTGCTTCGATTCGTCGCTCGCGATGACGGGAGCCATCCTGACTCGGAGGAACTGTGCCTTACCGCGCGAGGTCGTGAAGTTGAACGCGGGCCGTTGCTCACCACGCCAGAGGCCACCCTGGAGGAAGTTGAGGGCATGAAGGATGGGTTGACGGTCGACGACACCGAATATGGAGCGACCCAGTCCGAGGAACGTGCTCGGCCGCTCGGACTCGGCGAGGCCGTGGAGGATCTCCTGGGCTCGATGGTTGTAGAGGAGGATGCGGCCGTCGACGTTGCAGACCACGACGCCCTCGGGAATCTGCGCCATCAGGGCCTCGAGCCGTCGCTTCTCCTCGTCCACCCCGTGCTTCGAGAACTGCACGATCTGCTGAACGTCGGTGTGCAGCGAGATGTGCTTGTCGGCGAGATCGTTGATCACGCCGGTGAGCGCGACGACCTCGGGCCCGCCTGCCGGCACGATGCGGTACTTGGCATTGGAGACAGCGATGAGCTGGGTCTCCTCGGCCAGCTTGACGACAGGATCGATGTACATCTTGAAGATGTGCCGGAGCATGCTGCTGAAGAGCAGCAGATTGGCCACCAGCACGGTCGTCGCGTAGATGGCGATCTTGGGACCGAGGCGCGTGACGTGCGTCCGCTCGTCCGGACCGATGTCGTTCCAGAACAGAAGGAAGACGCCCGAAACGACGAGCACCTCGATGACGACGGTGATCGAGTAGATGAGCCAGTACTTGGCCTTCGTGGGGAGGACGAGTGGAGTCATCGGACGCTCCAGTGGATGGGCCTTCCCACGATCTGCTCGTAGACTCGTTCCTGCAAGCGGAGCACGGTCGCGAGGGCGTCGACGAGGTAGCGAGCCTGCGCGGGTGGGAGCGTGCGCAGATCGACGAGGTGCTTCTCGGTCGCCGATCGACCGGCGGGATCGTGAGCGGCCGAGAACTCCAGCTTGAACCGTAGACGGAGCAGGAAGTCGAACGCCTTCCTGACGTCGTCGGCGAGGCTCTTCGAGATGCGGCCGTTCTCGAGACAGTGCTGAAGCCGTTGCAGGGTGGCAGTTGCCTCCACGCCGTCCCGCAACGCGAGGACGCGCACCGCCGAGTCGAGCGGCATGAGCCCGCACTTCTTGAGATCGAACGGCGGTGGGGCGATGCCCGTCAGCGCATACAGCCTCCAGCGCATCTGGCGCAGAGGAGGCCGGGTCCCCTGCACGGTCGTCTCGACCAAGTGGCGCAGGAAGAACGGGTGGGCCGCGATGGTCCGCGTCAGGTGTGCGCGCAGCGCGCCGACGAGAGCCTGCTTGCCGAACAGATAGCGGAAGTCGAAGTAGATGCAGGCTTCGAAGAGATCCTTGTCGTCGCTGGTGGTCACGATCCGCTCGAAGAGCTTCTCCCAATGCGACTGCGTACCCCGGAGGTCGGGATTGGTCGCCATGGCGTTGCCCTCGCAGCGCTGGAACCCACAAACCTCGAGCGCCGTGACGACACGCTGTGCAAGCTCGCCGAACCATGCGTCGACGCGCGGCCGGTCGTCGTCCGGCACGTCCTGATAGACGAGGCCATTGTCCTGATCCGTCGTGACGGTCTGGGCGGAGCGACCTTCGCTGCCCATGCCGATCCACGCAAACGGGGCCGGAGGCTCGCCTCGACCGAGCGTCACGAGGTCCTGGACGCAGAGCGAGATGGCGCGGCGCGTGATGGCATCGTTCAAGAGCGTCACGATGCCTGTGAGCGAGACGGCGTCTCCCTTGGTCTCGAAGTTGCGCCAGACGACGGCGTTGGCCTCGGATCGCAAGCCGGCCAGAGCGTCGATCGACGACGCCGATGCGATCTTCTGGACGAGCTGCGTCGGGTATTGCGTCTGGAGGGAGAGCCAATCCTGCTGGCCGACGATGCCGACCACCTCCCTGCCACGCATGATCAGCAGGAAGTCCACCTGGTGCCGGATCATGAAGAGGAGGCTTTCGAGCACCGGCTCGTCCTCCTGGACCGTGATCACCTGTGTCGTCATCAGCTCCGCGATCGCCGCCGAAGGCTCGATGGGTCGCGTCATGTTCCGACGCAGCAGGTCGAGCTTGTTGACGACGCCGATCGGGATGCGGTGATCGTGAAGAACGAGGTAGTCGATGTCGCTCGCGGCGAAGTAGCGGGATGCATCCGCCACGGTGCACGTCCGTGGGACCACCCGAACGGGACGATAGTCCACCTCTCCGACCCGTCCGGAGAACGGAAGGATGACGTCGGGTCGCGCGGCGGAAACGGTCACAGTCGCTCCGGCTTGAGATCCTTCACGTGGAGGGTCACTACCAGCAATTGTGGGACCAACGCGACGCTCCGACGACGACGGACTCCCTGCCGTCGACAGGGATGGGGAGCGTGGGAGGCTGAAGATGAGCTACTTCGTCTCCGACGGCGACGGACGGTTCGTACCGACCGGGTGGACGCGCGGGCCGTGGGACGCGCGGTTCCAGCACGGAGGGCCGCCGAGCGCGCTGCTCGGCCGCGCCCTCGCGCGCGCGGTCGCCTCCGAGCCGCACGAGCCCGCTC
>JADZFZ010000507.1 GCA_020854145.1 Deltaproteobacteria bacterium
CCGCGCGCGAAGTGGTTGAAGCCGTACCCGATCCCCATCAGCGCGGGCGGCGCGAACATGCACATCAGCATCAGCCACCAGAAGCTCGACCTGAACCGCGCATCCACGACGGCGACCCAGATCGACACGAGCAGCATCACGAGCGCCACGCAGAGCAACCCGCCGTTCCAGTAGAGGTCGCCGAGCAGATAGATCCCTCCGCCGTGGATGAAGTTCGACTTGAGCTCGAGCGGCGCATCGACCGAGCGTTCGAAGCCCAGCGGTTGCTGCAGGAAGGACGGCTGCAGCGTGTAGACGATCGAGTCCGTGATCGACCGCCAGTCGCGCGACCGGCCGGAGTCGAACAGCTTGATGCACATCAGCACGTGGGCGGCGTACTGCGTCCCGTTCGTGTGGCCTTCGACGCCCTGGCTGGTCTGCGCACGCATCTCCTCGGCGTTCGACGCCGACTCCGCCACCGCGTCGACCGTCTCGAGACCGCGGTAGTGGAACTCCTGCCGGATCCCGCGCACGAGGACGACGGCGACCACGCAGAGCACCGCCGCGACGGCGATGTTGATCGACGTCCGGACGCGCCGTCCCGGCACCGACAGCAGCACGAACGCGCCTGCGACGAGGAATCCCGCGGCGAACCCCGTCTGTCCGCGCACGAAGTGCAGCAGGGTCGTGAACAGGACGAGGAAGCCATAGGCCTTCCACCGCGCGAGCGAGCCCACGACCACGCGCCGCCGCAGCTCGTAGAGCACGAGACCCTGCATCAAGACCGTGAAGCCCGAGAGCTCCAGGGAGAAGTTGATGAAACCCTCGACGCCGTAGCTGCCGGTGAAGATCGTCTTGGTCGAGAAGAAGTACGCCACGAAGTAGGCCGCGAGCGCCCAGTTGATCCACGTCGGGATGGCGGGGAGCTCTCGCGCGTGATCCGGGTTGGGTCGCGCCGGGGGCAGCACGACCATGATCACCGAGATGCACGTGGCGACGAGGAAGACGATCCCGGCAGTGTCGAGCGCCTGCGTCGAGAACAGCGCGCCCGGGAGGAACCGCAACGTCGGAGGGTGGCCGAAGTCCGCGAAGTTGGAGAACGCCCTCAGCACGATGAGCTGGTTCGAGAAGAACATGAACGCGACGGGCCGCTGGCGGATCAGCGCCACCAGCAGCAGCACGAGGTTGGGCACGATGAGGAGGTCGAACTGATTCACGTGCGGCTCGCTCGTCCCGGCCTTCTTCTGGTGCCTTCGACCCAGCTCCGGTTCAGCGCGCCGAGCATAGCGGGATCCACGCCGTGGACGAGGGGGCGCCGCGCGGGTCGCCCTGGCGCGTGGGACGCGAGTGCTATAGTCGCACGCATCGGGGGCCGGGCCGGCGCTGCGTCGCTCCCACCCGAGCGCCCGTTCCCGAGCGGGCGCTGAATCGAACGCTCTTCGCTTGCAACCGATCGCCGTACCGTGTCGTCTGCGCCGCCAACCTCACCTCCCCCCGCCGACGCAGGCGCTGCCGCGTCGAGCAGCCAGTCGTCGGGGGAGAGCCCCAGCGGGGCCTCGGCCGCCTATCACCTGGCCCAGCGGGTCTGGCGTGTCATCTGGCGGTTCAAGTGGATCGTCGTCGTCTGCGCGGTCGCGACCTTCGCGGCGTCGTACCTCTACGTATCGCGCGAGCAACGGGTCTATCAGGCCTCGGCGACCGTCGAGTTCGACCTCAGCCCCCAGCGTCCGCTCGGCGACGAGGTCGGGGGCGGAGACGCCATCGACTACTGGGTGTCGCGCGAGTACTACGAGACCCAGCTCCGCATCCTGACGAGCCATCGCGTGGCCGAGGGCGTCGTGCGCACGCTCGCGCTCCATCGCGATGCCGAGTTCTTCTCGGTGCCGGAGTCGGAGCGCCGCACGTGGAGGCCTCCGAGCGTCGAGTCGGCGGCGGCCACGCTGCGCGGCCGCGTGAAGGTCGATCAGGTCCGCGACACGCGCCTGGCGTCGATCGTCGTGGACGATACGGACCCGCGAAGGGCTGCCCGTATCGCGAACGCCTACGCCGACGTCTACGCGCGCCAGAACCTCGAGCAACGGCTCGGCAGCACGGTCAGCGCCCTCGAGTGGCTGACGGAGCAGCTCGACACGCTCAAGGGTCAGCTCGAGCGCTCCGAGCTCGCGCTGCACGACTTCAAGCGCGAGAACGACATCTTGTCCGTGTCGCTCGAGGACCAACGGAACCTCACCGCCAACAGCCTGCAGCAGCTCAACCAACAGCTGACGGCGTTGTCCGGCCGCCGCGTCGAGGCGAGCGCCCGGGCGACCGAGCTCTCGCGCATCGCAGCCACCGATCCGGACTCGCTGCCAGGCCGCGCGTTCCTCGAGAGCCCGACCCTCGTGAGCCTCCGGGAGCAGTACAGGGCGGCGGTCGTCGAGCGGGACGTTCTGCGCACGAAGCTCGGGGGGAACTTCCCGTCGGTGGCGCAGGCCGAGCGCCGCGTGGAGACCACCCGCAACGCCGTCGTGCGCGAGGCCCAGAACATCATCGGCGCGGCACGAGCGGACCTTCGCGAGATCGAACGAGCCGAGTCGGGCATCCGCGGGATGCTCGAGCGCACGAAGCAGCAGGCGCTGGAGCTGAACCTTCGCGAGATCGAGTACAATCGCCTGGCTCGCGAAAAAGTAAACAACGAAAAGCTCTATGGGCTGCTCCTCGAGCGGACGAGCGAGACGGACCTGGCCCGCATGCTCAAGGTCAACAACGTGCGCGTCGTCGACCGCGCGCTCGTTCCCACGATCCCGATCCGGCCGCGCGTCTCGGCGTACCTGGCGATCGGAGGCCTCCTGGGTATCGCGCTCGGTCTCTGCGCGGCGCTGTTGCTCAGCCTCGCGGACCGCACGATCAAGCTACAGCAGGACATCGAGTCGCTCGGCATGGTGTTCCTGGGCATCCTGCCGCGGGTGACGGCCGCGTCGCTCGAGCGCGGCGTCTATGCGTCCAAGGGCAAAAAGAAGAAACCAGAGCCAGCGCCGACCGGCCCGCGAAGCGACCTCATCGTGCACACGCACCCCGCCTCGGCGGCGGCCGAGTGCATCCGCGCGGTACGGACGAACCTGCTGTTCATGGCGGCCGATCGGCCGCTCCGCACGGTGCTCGTCGCGAGCGCCAACCCACGCGAGGGCAAGACGACCGTCGCGATCAGCATCGCCATCGCGCTGGGGCAGACGGGCAACCGCGTGCTGCTCGTCGACACCGACATGCGCCGCCCGCGCGTGCACCGCGCCTTCGGGATGTCCAACTCCCGTGGCCTGTCCAACGCGCTCATCGGCGATCTCGAGCTGGACGAGCTCATCCAGCAATCGGACGTCCCGGGCCTCGACGTGCTGCCGTGTGGTCCGACCCCGCCGAACCCCGCGGAGCTCCTGCACGCGGGTCGATTCGCCGAGGTCGTGCGCGAGCTGACCTCGCGCTACGACCGCGTCGTGTTCGACAGCCCCCCGCTCGCAGCGGTGACCGACGGAGCGGTGCTGTCGTCGCTCCTCGACACGGTGGTGCTCGTCGTCCGCGCCGGCTCGACCACCCACGACGTGGCGGCCCAGGCGATCCGCCAGCTGCGCGACGTGCGCGCACGCGTCGCGGGTGCGGTGCTCAACGACGTCAACCTCGACGATCGCGCCGGGTACTACTACCGCCACTACTACTATCGCCGGGCCGGCTACTACTCCGACGAGGGGCGGCCCGACGACACGGGCCGGGCGGCCAACGCCTGATGGAAGCTCGCGGTGCGTAGCTCCATCCTCGCGCTCGGCGTCGCGCTGGTGACCGCCGCGCTGCTCACTCCGCTCGCGCGGCGCTTCGCCCTCGCGATCGGTGCCGTCGACGATCCTCGCGCCGACCGTCGGGTGCA
>JADZFZ010000508.1 GCA_020854145.1 Deltaproteobacteria bacterium
AGAAGAGGACCGCGTCGAAGAAGGGCGCACCGAAGAGAAAGAACGCGCCCTGACACGGAGGATGCTCGCGTGATCGTGCAACGCTTGCTCGCTTGCGCAAAGGCGCGCGCCGCTGGAATCTGCCTGGAATCCAAGGCGATCCCGCCTGGTGCGCCGTGTGCTGAACCCCCTCGCCACCCCACACGGCCACGCCACGAAGGAGGTCCCTGATGCCGACCGACGTCGAGCTCTACATGAGCCCGGCCTTGCCTGCGCTCGGCTTCGACGAGGCTCCGCCCGACCTCGTGGACCCAGCCGGCGATCCGGACGTCAAGACGTGGGGGCCGATCATCCGGCTCAACTGGACACCGTTCCGGTTCCGGTTGGTCGAGGGGATCTCGGAGATGCCGCGCCTCGAGCTCTTGATGGCGCGCTACGAGCCGAACCGCGACCCGGGCGATGTCGGCGACGACGGAGTCTCGTTCTTCGACCGCATCAAGCAACGCGCGGACAACGTGCGAGGCGCCAACAACGCGCTCGACGGCGCGCTCACCCAGCTCCAGAACGACTGGGCCGCCGGGAACTACGGCGCGGTCCCGGGCGATGCGCTCGCCGTGGGCAACCAGGGCATGAACGTGATCAACCAGGGTGTGCAGGGGATCACGCAGACCGCCACCGACACCGCCAACACCTTCGGCAGCTGGCAGAACGTCCAGGAGGACATCCTCGGGCTCGGATCGGGCGCGGGGCCGTGGCCGGGCAACCCACCGCCCTCGCCGCTGGAGTTCCTCGGCACGACCCGTAGCATCCGCTTCGCGCGGCAAGACGCGGCCAGCAAGGCGTACGTCCACGGACGGTGGTTCACCGGCGTCGTCTCCGAGTTCGAGGACCTCGGCAACCTGCTCACCGGCTGGCGGGCCGTGAGCATCGTGATCGTGCCGTCGCTCTACAAGCTCTCGCTCCGGAAGGACTGCCGCATCTTCCAGGACGTCGATGCCGAGACGATCCTCCGCGACGTCCTCTCCCGTGCCGGCCTCTATGCAGCAAGCCTGGACATCCGGCTGCCCGCGCCGCTCCCCAAGCGGGAGTACTGCGTGCAGTGGAACGAGACCGACCTGGCGTTCTTCCAGCGGATCCTGGAGGAGGAAGGGCTCGTCTACTGGTTCGAGCACCGCAAGGGCGCGGAGAAGCTCGTCATCGCCGACGGGACGTTGGTCGGTGATCCGCGGTTCAACGCGCTCGATGCCCTCGGCAGCTTCTCGTCCACGCTGCCCCATCGGCCGACTCCGACCCAGCAGGGCGCCCGCAACGACGAGCAGACCTGGTCCTTCCGTCTCTCGAAGCGTCTCGTGCCGAAGAAGACGTCGCTGCGCGACTTCAGCTTCTCCGAGCCGCGGAGCTACGTCCGCAACGAGAGCGACTCGGCTCCCGAGCTCTACGAGATGGCCGAGTACGAGCTGCGGCCCGCGCTCGTTCCGCCCGTCGATCCCGAGTACGTGTACAAGCAGGTAGAGCCGCCGCGGAAGGCGGCGCTCCATCGGCTCGACGCGATCGTCTCGGGGGAGGTCACGGCACGCGGCGAGAGCAACGCAGTTGCGATGGCTCCTGGCCTCTTCGTGGACGTCGTCGAGGATCGCGGAGCGTCTCCCCCGTTCAGCGGAGGTGACCTCACGACCCAGCGCACTTATCTCGTCACGCGCGTCGAGCACCACGGGTTCACCAATCCCAACGCCGTCGGAGCAGGCCTGTCGGCAGCCACCGTGCCCTTCACGCGCGGCTACACGCCTCCCGGCGGGCTCGAGTACGGCAACCGGTACACGGCCGTTCCCGCCATGCCCGGCAGCGTCCGGTTCCGTGTGCTCCCGATGGTCCCGAGGCCGCGCATCCCGGGAGTGCAGACGGCCATCGTGCTCGGCCCCGACACCACCGATCCCGTCGAGGCCACCGATCGTCGCCAGGTCGACTGGATCCACACCGATCCCCTCGGGCGCATCCAGGTGAGGTTCCACTGGGACCGTCGCGCCGACGTCGAGCAGCCCGACGCGTACGTCCGCGGGCGCTCGGCCTGGCTGCGTGTCGCCATGCCGTGGGCCGGCGACGGGTACGGCGTCTCGTTCGTGCCGCGCGCCAACATGGAGGTAGTGGTCGGCTTCGAGAACGGCGATCCGGACCGGCCCGTCGTCATCGGCACGGTGCACAACCGCCGCAATCCCTTCCCGGTCGAGCGCAAGCACATCGACCACGCCAAGCCCAACGTGCTCGGCGAGAAGCCATCGCCCGACGACGAGCGCCTCTACTACAAGGAAGACGGCACGGCCGAGCAACACCAGGCGAAGCCGACGCGCGATCTCAACATGATCCGCACCCGCTCGCACAAGGGGACCTCGAGCAACGAGTTCCGCGCGGACGGCTACAACGAGATCTCCTTCCACGACGCCAGCGGCTCGGAGCGGATCCGCATCCACGCCGAGCTCGATCTCGTCGAGGACGTGGAGCACGACCACGTGACGGTGGTGCAGAACGATCAGCTCAACGTGGTAGGCACGGACCACGACGAGAAGATCGGAGAGTGCTCGGGCTTGAAGCCTTCGGACGACGCGCCCGCCGCCGACGTCGGGACCGAGCCGAAAGGCAACCAGACGCTCGAGGTGGGCAACGTCCGGCGCAAGATCGTCGAGGGGCACGAGAAGACGACGGTCGAGAAGGATCGCACCACGAAGGTGCTCGGCTCGGAGACGCTGGTCGTGCACCGGGATCGCACCGAGACCGTCAAAGGCGAAGAGACGGTCAAGGTCGGGGTCAACTCCCCGGAGACCAGGCATCTGACGGTCAACGGCCATCGCAAGACGGAGGTCAGTGGCAACGACCAGCTCGACGTGATGGTCGACCAGACCGTCACGGTGGGAGGCGCCTTCTCCATGTCGGGCGCCACGGTGAGCATGGTCGTCACCACGCCTCCGGGCGCGCCTCCGGGGCCGAGCATGACCGTCGACGAGGACGGAAACCAGAAGATCGAGTCCAAGGGTGAGCCCGGGACGATTCGCCTCACGGCGCACGGCGGCGATCCCGAGCAGCCCGAGTCCACCACGGGCACCGTCGAGGTGCTCGCGCAGCGCAACCTGCTCGTCGAGAGCAAGGCGCCCTCGCCCCCGGCGGGCGTGCGGCTCGAGTGCGGCGACGACCTCTGGCTGGAGATCGGTCCCGAAGGGATCTCCATGAAGGCGCCCAAACGTGTCCTGTTGGCGTGCGGCGCGAGCACGCTGCAGGTGGAGCACGCGGGAGATCACGAGCGGATCGTGCTCTCGACGCGCACGGACCAAGGGGAGCCCAAGGGCTTCTACCTCAGCCTCAAGGGTGGAGGGGCAGGCGACGCGCCGGTCGTCAACGACGATGCGGCTGCGGAGACGATCGAGAACAAGGAAGAGATCGATCTCACCGGGAAGGCCGAAGACGGGGTCATCGTCACGGAGCGGACCATCCGCGGTGACGACGTCGGCTACGTCGAGCCGGGCACGGAGCTGCCCGACGAGCCAGGCGAAGACGAGACCTGGTCGATGCCGGGCATCATCATGACTGCCGACAACATCGAGATCGCCGGCGGCGGCGTGATGGTCACCTCGCAGAAGGGCGTCAACATCCAGGAGAAAGAAGCGGGCGAGTGGGCCACCACGCGGCTCCTGTCCAAGAGCGAGCGAGACGTGATCGAGGCGCTCGAAGGCGCCAGGCGCGATCTGGAGGCGATGGAGACCGAGCTGGAGCAGAAGCGGCCTGCCTACGAAGAGAAGAAGGCTGCGTACGAGGAGCAGTCGGACATCACCGAGCAGAAGAGGCTGGCAGCCTTCGGCAGCGGCGGCACGGACGAGAAGTGGCGCAAGACCTGCCGTGATCTCCAGAACGCAGAGGAAGCGCGCAAGGCCGCGGAGGTCCGGTACCAGGAACGCAAAGAGGACTACGACGAGGCCAAGGAAGAAGGCGTCATCGAGGACGAGGACTGGAAGTTCGACGAGGCCAAGCGCGAGCTCGAGAAGGCCGAAGAGCGCGTGAAGGCCGCCAAGGAGGCCGAGCGCGAGGCCTACGAGGAGCACAAGAAGGCGCGAGAGGACCTCGGAGCCGAGGAGCAGAAGCTCGCCGAGAAGAAGAAAGAGCACGACGACGCCAAGCGCGAGATCGACGACCTCGAGAAGCGCATCGAGCTCCAGAAGCACATGGTCGACATGTTCGAGGACGAGGCCGCCAAGCGTACGGCGCCTCGCACCAACGGCTGATCGGGAGAGCGGGCATGCCGGACTTCATCGACGACGCACTTCCGACCGACAAGCAGCTCCAGGACATGGAGGACAGCGGCAACTCCGCTGGCGACGCCACCAAGGACTTCCAGGACGACGACCAGGACGCCAAGGACAAGGCCAAGAACGTCACGAAGGGCGGGACCGAGGCGCTCGACAAGCTCGGTGACGCCACGGGGATCGGCGCCCTCAAGGACGCGGCCGACGCGATCGACGACGCGACCGACGCCGTCTGGGGTCCCGACCTGCCGCTCGACGGCAACGGTGATCCGATCCTGCCTCCCGTGCACATCCGCGTGTACTTCGGCGAGAAGGGCATGGTCGACAGCCTGAAGGACGACCTGATCGCCGACGGGCTCGAGGCAGCCGACAACCTCGTTGCTGCGGGCATGGCAGAAGCCAAGAGCGCGCTCGGCAAGGACGTGCCCATCTTGGGCGAGCTCGCCGAGGATCCCTTCACCTCCTTCCTGTCGCCGAAGGACAAGGACGAGGACGAGTCGCACTGGATCGTCCGCGCGTTCGACCTCTCCGAGGGCCTCAACGAGACGTTCCGCCTGGAGCTCGATCTGGTGCGCATCGAGGAACGATCGGCGAACGAGCCCCCCGCCACCGCCACGAACGCCGACGGCGGGTTCATCGACAAGATCAAGTCGGCAGTCGCCACGGGCCAGGCGATGGTGCAACAGGCCCAGGGAATGGTGCAGCAGGCGCAAGGCGTCGTGCAGCAGCTCGGGCAGGTCGACGAAGTCGGCGACCTGGTGGACATCGCGAGCGGGCTCATCCCCGGCGACTCGGGCCCGGGGACCGACGGCCCCGTTCCCCAGATCAACATCCCGCTCGATCCCAAGGTGTTCCTGAACCAGACCATCAGCGTGGCGATCAGCCGCGACTTCGGCGATCAGTCCACCAAGAACAGCGCTCCGGACCTCTATCGTTATCCCTTCGTGAAGCGCTGGATCACGGGAGTGATCACGGAGTTCGAGGATCTCGGGGTCCTCCGCGGGCCCGCGTCCGCTGCGGTGATCCAGGCAGGAGGGCTGGCGGCCGAGGGTTTCGCGCGTGCGGTCCACGTCGTCGTGGAGCCGAGCCTCGCCAAGCTCCGGCTCCGGAAGAACCACCGGATCTGGACCGACTACACCGCGCTCGAGGTCGTGCAGTCCGTGCTCCGCGAGGCCTCGATCTATGGGCTTCTCCCCGCCATCCCGGGAGCCACCCTCGTCACCGACGGTCTGACCGAGGTCGTGGACGGGATCCCCTTCGCCGGTGACGCGCTCGCGAGCACGGCCTCGGGGCAGAAGATCAAGTTCGTCCCGCCCGCGGGTGTCCCCGTCACCGAGTGGACGCCGAAGCGCGAGTACTGCGTGCAGTTCGGCGAGACCGACCTCGACTTCGTCAAGCGGCTTCTCGAGGAGGAGGGGATCACCTACCTCTTCCACTCCTCGCGCGGCGAGGAGCGGCTCGTGCTCGTGGACGACGTGTCGCGTTTCCCCGAGACGCCGACGTGCGACGGGCGCGCGGTGCCGACGGCCTTCGCGTTCGACTCCCAGGATCCGCACCTCGAGCACGTCATGGCCATCCGGCAGCTCGCGAAGCTCCGCCCCACGCGCGTGACGCTGCGGGACTTCAACTTCTCCAACATGGCACTTCGGCCCGACCGCCTCGAGAAGGCGGTCACGCTGAACCCGCAGCTGCCGCTCGCCAACCCGCCTCTGCCGGTCGGCCCCGTGCCTCCGGGCCTGGTGCAAGCTCCGCTCGTGCCTCCGGACCCGAGCTCGGGCCTTCCCGGCGCGCTCGTGGGCGG
>JADZFZ010000509.1 GCA_020854145.1 Deltaproteobacteria bacterium
CCGCTCGGGCCGATGAGCTCGGGCGGAACCGGGATGAGATAGATGAGCGTGAAGACGAGGATCCACACGAGATCGACGAAGTGCCAGAACAACCCGACGATCTCCACCATGTTCGCGGTGCCGCGGCCCCACCAGTCGCGCGACACGCCGAGCGTGATGATCGACAGGTAGCAGACCCCCGTGAACACGTGCGCTCCGTGGAATCCCGTGGTCGAGAAGAACGTGCTCCAGAACGGGCTGGTCGCGAGGCCCACGCCCTGGTCGATGAAGTGCCAGTACTCGTAGACCTGCCCGCCGAGGAACGTCACTCCGCCGAGGATCGTGAGGCCGAGCCACTTCAACGTGCCCGCCTTGTTGCCCTCCTGCGCGGCCGCGAGCGCCATGACCATCGAGACGCTCGAGCAGATGAGGATGAACGTCGTCGCGGCGGTGAACCAGATGCCGAGCGTGTGCGTCGGATCGGGCCACTTGTCGGCGCCGCTCCGCAGGATTCCGTAGGAGAGCAGGAGCCCGCTGAACGACATCGCGTCGGTCGCGAGGAAGATCCACATGCCGATCTTCCCGTTCGACGCCCTGCCGAACAGATCTCTCGGAGACTTGTGGGTCTTCTCTGGTTTGGAAGCGATCCGGGCGATGGCAGCCGCTGAGCTCATGGGGTCCTCGAAAGCACGTCGGGGTCGGTGACGTTCACGGTTCAGCCGGCGTCGCCGGCGCCTGCACCTTCGGCCGCGGGCGCCGGCGCCGTGCCGGCGTCGTCTGCTGCTGCCGGCGACGGCGCGGGCGCTTCCGCCGCGGGGGCCCCGCCATCGGGAGCTTCGGCGCTCGGGGCGCCTCCATCGGCGGCATCGGGCGCGGGCGCCGCGGTGTCACCCGCAGGAGCAGGCGCAGGAGCCGGAGCCGGCGGCGTGGGCGCCTGGAAAGCCGGTTGCGTCGCGAGCCTCTGTCGGAGCTGCTCGGCGCGGGGCGTGTCGCGCATCGATGCGAGGCTGCGGACGTAATAGGCCATCGCCCAGATGTCCTCTTCGGGCAGCGAGTCGCGCCACGCCGGCATCGCCGTGCCGCCGATGCCGGATGCGATGATGCGGTAGTAGTCCTCGAGCTCGTGATGGCGCAGGTTGCGCTCGACCCAGCCCCAGCCTTCGTCACGGTGACATACCCAGCACTGGGCGGGCGCGTTGCGCACGGAGCGCACCGGGTCGCGCAGGAACTCCGGCGGAAGGATGTTGACCCGGTACTGGCTGTCCTTGAGGACGGGGTTGTACATGTCGTCGCGGAAGTCGGCGCTGCCCGCGCCACGCATCACGCGGTAGGCCTCGAAGATCTCGGAACGCGTGCCGTAGGCCGCGTGGCAAGACCAACATTCCGCAAGGCCGTGGTAGACGTTGAAGCCGCGTGCGATGCCCGCTTCGGGTCGGTTGCGGAACGGATCGGGCGTCGGGCTGATGCGCGTGCCGGGACGGCCCGTCGCCCACCGCGGCGAGAACGTCTTGATGTACTGGATGATCGCGTCGAGGTTCTCGTCCGGCACGTCCCACGGCAGCATGGCCGTGCCGTGCAGGCCGGAACGGACGATGCGCACGAGATCGGCGTCGTGGGGTAGCTCGCCTGCGGGCACCGCCGCGAACTTGAAGAGCCCTTGCGTGAAGTCGCGCGCGACCGGCCGCAGGCCGATGGCCGCGGGTCCGCGTCCGTCGCCCTGATCGCCGTGGCACTGCCTGCAGTACATCACGTACTTCTCGCGGCCGCGGTTGAGCACCTCGGGCTGCACGACGCGCCCGCCGAGGACCATCGGCTCGGTGAGCTCGTGCTGGTCGCACGCCGACACGAGCACCGCGATCGTCGAGGCGAGCGCGGCGATGGCCCACGGGGCCATGGCCCCCTCTCTCCCTCGGGGAGCGGGTCGGGGCGAGGGCAGGCGATTTCGCTTCGACACAGGCATCAGAGCAACCCTCACGCGAGGAAGACGGCAACGAACATCACGACCCAGACGACGGCCAGGAAGTGCGAGTAGATCGACACGAGCGCGAGCGACGGCATCTTGCTCGCGCCCGCAGAACGAGCCCGCCACGTCCGCAGGAGACCGACGAGCAGCCACACGACCCCCGGCACGACGTGCGCGGCGTGGATCGCGGTCAGACCGTAGAAGACCGAGTGGTACCCGCCGGTCGAGGGCACCCAGCCGCCCGACCACACCGTCCACCACAAGAAGCCCTGCGCGACGAGGAACGCCGTCGCACACGCGGCGGCGGCGCCCAGCCAGCTCATCCGCTTGGCCATCTCCTTCGCGCGACCGGCGAAGTGCAGCGACACGCTCGCCGCGAGGATCAGCAGCGTCGAGACGAACGGTTGGGCGACGGGCAGCGGCTCCTCGCCCGCCGGCGGCCAGACCGGGACGCTCGCACGCAAGATGGCGTACGCAAACAGCAAAGACAGAAAGAGCATCCCGAGCGACCCGAGGAACACCACCAGCCCGACGATGCGCCCCATGTCGCGCGCGCGACGGCCCTTGCGGCCCCTTCGCGGAGCCACATCCGGCGTCATGGGAACGACTCGGCCCAACGGAGCTCCCCCTCTCCCCTCGGGAGGGGGCCGGGGTGTGGGAACTGCAGATAGCGTGGAGCTCGCCGTCGTCATCTCATTCGGCGGCGACCGGCTCCGCGGTCGGCTCGGGCTCGCCCCGCTTCGCGGGCGTCGAGGGCGGCGGCTCGTCCTGCGCGAGCCAGTCGCGGTCCGTCATGTCGGGTCGCGACATCTCGTGCGGCCCGTTGTAGACGAGCGGGATCTCGGCGAAGTTGTAGTGCGGCACGGGGGTCGGGATCTGCCACTCGAGCGTTCCCACGGCCCACGGGTTCTGCGCCGCCTTCTTCCCGTACGCGAGGCTGTAGAAGAAGTTGAAGACGAAGATGAACTGCGCCGAGCCGAGCAGGAACGCCGAGATGCTGATGGAGGTCTGCAGCGGCTGCAGGTGCCACAGGAACTCGTAGCGCGACAGGTCGAAGAGGCGGCGCGACATGCCGCCGTAGCCGACGATGTGCATCGCGCCGAACAGGTACGTCAGCGGGACGATGGTCAGCCAGAAGTGCACCTTCGACAGCGAGGTGATCATCATCTTGCCGAACATCTTCGGGAACCAGAAGTAGATGGACGCGAAGCTCCCGAGGAAGACGGCGGCGGCCATCGTGAAGTGGAAGTGACCCACGACGAAGTAGGTGTCGTGGAGATAGATGTCCGTCGTGATGTTGCCGAGGTACATCCCCGTCAGGCCGCCGAGACCGAACACGAACACGACGCCGAGCGAGAAGAGCATCGGCGACGTGAAGTGCAGGCTGCCCTTCCAGATCGTCGCCAGCCAGTTGAGGAACAGGATGGCGGACGGCACCGAGATCAACATGGTGAACGTCATGAAGCCCTGCGAGAGCAGCGGGCTCATGCCGGTCGTGAACATGTGGTGTCCGTACACGAGCACCGACAGCACGCAGATGGCGGCCATCGAGAAGACGGTGGCCTTGTAGCCATACGCCGGCTTGCGCGCGAAGAACGCGAGCAGGTCGCTGATGATGCCCCACGCCGGCAAGATCAGGATGTAGACCTCGGGGTGGCCGAAGATCCAGAACAAGTGCTGGAAGAGGATCGGGTCGCCCTGGCCCTGGATGATGGACGAGCCGGCGATGAAGAACGTCGTGCCGAACAGCCGATCCATCAGGAGCAGCAAGCCCGCGCTGCCGATGACGGGCACGAAGAGCGCGTTGAGGATCGAGGTCAGCCACAGCCCCCAGACCGTCAGGGGCAGCTTGAAGTAACCCATCCCGGGGGCGCGTAGGCGGATGACCGTCGTGATGTAGTTGACGGCGCCCATGATCGTGCTCGCGCCCGACACGAAGATGCCGAGCGCCCACAGGCTCATGCCGTGGCCGGGCTGACCGATGGTCGTGCTGAGCGTCGGGTACGCGGTCCAGCCCGTCGCCGCGTGGCCGCCCGGCACGAAGAAGCCGGTCATCATGATGATGCTGGCGATGAAGAACGCCCAGAACGAGTACATGTTCAGCTTCGGGAAGATCATGTCCCGAGCGCCGATCATGAGCGGGATGCAGAAGTTGCCGAACGCCCCGATCATGATCGGGGTGATGGCGAAGAAGATCATGATCGTGCCGTGCATCGTGAAGAACGACGAGTACGAGTAGGCGGGCAGGGCGCCGCCGTTCTCCTGCCAGAGGAACTCGCCGAGCACGGGCACGGGGCGGCCCGGGTAACCGAGCTGCCAGCGGATGACCATCGCCATCACGCCGCCCCACGCGAGCCAGAAGAGGCCCGCGAAGAGGAACTGTTTGGCGATGACCTTGTGGTCGACCGAGAAGACGTACTTGCTGAGGAAGGTCGTCGGCTCGGGATGGATGTGGTCGTCGTCGTCGTGGCCGTGCGCGTCGTCGTGGCCGTGCGCGTCGCCGTGTCCTGCGTGCTCCATCGTGCTCACTCTCCGCCCTCGTGGCCGGCGGCGGCAGCGCCCTCGGACGGGCGCTCGTTCTCGCCTGCGGCGTCGCCGCCGTGCGCGCCTTCGCCGCGCGCTTGCGCAGCGGGCTCGCTCGGACGGGGCTCGCCCCAGTCCTGGAAGTCCCACCCCCAGTGTTGCTCCTCTTCGCGACGGCGAAGGTCCGCGTCCTCCATCGTGCGCGGATCGGTGTAGCGGAGACGGCCGTCGATCACGGCCTGCGCGTACCAGCGCTCGAACTCGTCGGTCTTGTAGACCGTCACGTACCCCGACATCGCGTAGTGGGCCCAGCCGCACATCTGCGCGCACGCGATGTTGAAGCGGACGGGGCGCGGGAAGCCCATGCCCAGCAGGTCGGGATCGTTGGACGGGACGCGGAACCAGCCGCGCGTCGTGATGCCGGGCACCGCGTCCACCTTCACGCGGAAGTTCGGCAGGTTGAACGAGTGGATGACGTCGCGCGACCTGAGGTTGAAGAGGACCGGGCGATCGACCGGGATGCGCAGGTCGTTCAACGTCACGGCGTCGTCGGCCGTGTTGAAGCGGCCGTCGGGTCCGGGGTAGCGGATGTTCCAGGCCCACTGCTGGGCGAGGATCTCGATCTGCAGCGGGTTGTCCGCGCGCGTCGGGTAGCGCCAGATCGACTCTTCGAGCGCGCGCGACCCCTGGAAGACGATCGCGAGATCGAGGCCGAGAAAGACGACCGCGCCGAGCACCGCCGCCATCAGGAAGTCACGCTTGGAGGTGCCGTGCACGTACTGCGCGCGCGCGCCTCGGCGCGCGCGATAGGCCACGCAGGCCCACACCAGGATCGCGACGACGAGCGTGAAGAAGATGACGTTCGCGATGTTGATGTAGTTGGTGAGGCCATCGATGTGATGGCCGTGCTCGGAGACGTCCAGCGCGGGGACGCCGCTGCCGAAACCGCGCTCTTCCGGGTTCATCGCGTCTTGCCTTCAGCTCCCGTGAGAGGAGCTCGGGGAATCGGGTTCAGGGCTCTCTCCCCTCGACGGGGAAAGGGTGGATGCCCGGCGGACGGGCCGCCGAACCGCCCCCTCGGGGGGCGCGGGGGGTGACGAACAGGGCGCCGACCATACCGGGTCGTCCCGGCCAAGTCAACGCAGCCAAAGTCGAGCGTTTGCCAGGAATCTCGGTCGTTTCCGCGCTCTCGACGGCGGCGTCGCGCCCCGCACGGGTGGATGCGGGAGCTGGCTCGTCGGCGCGCGGCCAGTGATAGAGCATCAGGTACACGACGACGCCGGTGACGGAGACGTAGAGCCACACGGGCAGCGTGAAGCGGGCGATGCGCCGATGCTGGGGGAAGCGGCTGCGCAGCGCCTGGACCAACGTGACGAGCACGAGCGGCACGACGACGGCCGCGAGCACCATGTGCGAGAAGAGGATCACGAGGTAGACGACCTTCGCGGCTCCTGCTCCCGTGAACGAGACCGAGCCCACGAGCGACATGCGCGTCAGGTACGACGCGAGGAACGCGGTCGAGCAGCCGAGCGCGGCGAGCATGAGCGCACGATGCACACGCGTGCTCTTGCGTCGGATCGCGATCCACGCCGCGAAGACGAGGAGCGCCGAGGTGCCGTTGAGGCAGGCGTTGAGCGTCGGTAGGATCTCGCGCGCGACCTGCTCGGCCGTCATCGCGTCTCGCGATTGGCCATGAGCCCGACGTCGATGACGAGCTGCTTGACGCGGTCGGCGTCGGCGGCCTCGTAGTAGCCGCGGATACGACCCTGCGGATCGACGAGGACGAGGTGCCCGCCGTGCACGATGTCGAACGCGTCGACGTTTCCCCGCGGTGCGGGCCCGAGCGCCGACCGGAAGCCGGACACGACGACGCGCTCGATCTCGGCCTGCTCTCCGGTGACGAAGCGCCAGACGTCGCCGCGCGCGTGGAACGACTCGGCGTAACGACGCAGCCGCTCCGGCGTGTCGCGCTCGGGATCCACCGAGATGGAGACGAGCTGCACCTTGCCGAGCAGCTGCCGAACGCGATGCTGCACCAGGCCCATGCGTCCCGAGATCATCGGGCACACCGTCGTGCAGCTCGAGAAGAAGAACGAGACGACGGACACCTTGCCGCGCAGATCGCGCTGGGTGAACGGACGCCCCTCCTGGTCGGTCAGGCGAAACGACGGCACCGTCGCGAGCACGGGCAGCGGCGGCGGCAGCTGGCGCCGCATCGAGAGCACGAGCGGGAAGCCGAACAACATCGAGAAGAGCACGAGCCAGAAGGCCGGATGTCCGATGATCTTGCCGATCAGGCCTCCGCGTCGCGTGGACGCGGGCTCCGGATGGGCCTCGGGGTCGGCAAGAGGGCTCGGTGGCGAAGACGTGTCGTCCATGGGCAAGCGCGTCGCGCGCGCGGACCTTGGGCCCTACTGCGTCGTTCGTCGAGCGCCGCGCCCGATCGCGATGCGCGCCCTCACGTCTACGGGGCGAACGGAGCGCTGAAGGCGCCATCGCCGTCGGCGTCCACGAGCACGGGGTTGGTGATGGCGTA
>JADZFZ010000510.1 GCA_020854145.1 Deltaproteobacteria bacterium
GAGGGGGACGTGATGCGAAGGTCATGGTACGCGCTGGTCGTGGTGACGTGGGTCGTCGGCTGCGGCGCGAGCGACGAAGAGAAGGCGTGCGAGGATCTGTCGGAGGCGGTCGGCAACGCCGCCGAGCGATGCCAGCCCGGAGCCGGCGCAGCGACGCGGGCGGAGCTCGAGCGACAGCTCGGCGGGTGCGACAACATCGACAACATCCGCGACGAGGATTCGCTCTACTCGACGTGCATCCCGTCGCTGGAGACGATCGAGTGCAGCGATCTGACCTCGGGCAACCTGGACCCGAGCTGCCTCGATCAGCTGCAGATCTACCGGTAGCTGCCGGCGGGGTAGCGATCCCGAGCCCGGGCCGTACGAGAGGGTCGTGCGCGCATCGGGGTTGTGCGTGCTGCTCGTGCTCGGCTGCGGAGCGCGAGCGAGCGAGCCGGTGTCGCGGGAACCGTCGCCCCGCGGCGGCGCTGCGCGCGTGGCCACGACGGGTCCGCGCAGAGGCGGCGGATCGGCATCGCCGAGCAGCGCGGGATCCCGCGCGACCGCGGTCGTCGAGTGCACGTGGAGGGTCGGTGCGCCACTGCCGGCGCCGCGCCGATGGCATGCGCACGTCGTCCTCGCGGATGGGCGTGTGCTCGTCGCCGGCGGAGGGCACGCGCCGACGCGGACGGACGTGTACGAGCCCGCGCGCGATCGATGGCGCACGGTCGGGCCGCTCGGCGAAGCGCGCTCCGAGCACACGCTGACGCTGCTCGCGGACGGGCGCGTGCTCGCCGTCGGAGGCACCACCACGCCGGTCGCCGGGTCCGCTCGGCTTGCACGGACCGCGGAGATCTTCGATCCCGCGACGGAGCGATGGGTGACCGTCGCGACCGCCGGCTCGCCGCGCTTCCGGCATCGTGCGACGCGGCTCGCCGACGGACGCGTGCTCGTGACCGGCGGATCGCAGGCGCCGTCGTCGTACGCCGGGCACGTCGCCACGACGGAGATCTTCGATCCGCGCAGCGGGACGTGGCAGCAGGGACCGTCGCTCGGGCACGCGCGCGCGTTCCACAGCGCGACCTTGCTCGAGGACGGGCGCGTGATCGTGATCGGCGGGCAGGTCTGGGCCGACGATCGCATGGAGGCAGTGCCCCACGTCGAGGTGCTCGATGCCGCGCAATCGGCGTGGTCTCGCGTGAGCGCGATCCCCGAGCCGCGGAGCGGGCACACGACGACCGCGTTGCTCGACGGGCAGCTCCTGGTGGTCGGGGGGTGGAACCGCGATCACGGGCGCACGTTGCTCGTCGATCGCTACGACCCACGGCGCGATCGCTGGAGCGAGGCGGGCGAGCTCGCCGTCGGACGCGACGCGCACGCTGCGACGCTCCTTCCGAGCGGGCACCTCGTCGTGGTCGGTGGGCAGACGAACGGCAGCGTGCTCCGCGGCCTTCGCGATGCGATCGTCGAGGTCTACGACCCCTCGCGCGATCGATGGACGCGCGTCGATCACCCGCCCGGTCCGCGCATGGAGCACACCGCGGTCACGCTCCACGGCGGCGACATCCTCGTCTTCGGTGGCGTCGACTCGCACTACGACCCTCCGCTCGAGCGCGTCGAGATCGGCAGGTGCCGGTGAGCCGCTCGCGCGCCGCGTGGTCGCTGTCGCTGCTGATGGCCGTCGCGGCACCCACGACGGCGATGGCGCAGCGCGCACGCTCGCTCGCGGCCGGTCAGGACTTCACGTGCGCGTTGCTCGACGATGCGACGGTGCGTTGCTGGGGAGAGAACGACGACGGCCAGATCGGCGACGGATCGACGCGCGTCGCGTGGAGGCCGGCGCCCGTCGCGGGCCTGTCGCAGGTGGCGGCGATCGCGGCCGGACGACGCCACGCGTGCGCGGTCCTCGAGGACGGGACGGCGCGCTGCTGGGGCGACAACGAGCACGGGCAGCTCGGCGACGGGACCGAGATCGATCGCAGCGCGCCCGTCGTCGTGCGCGACCTGCGGGGCGCGATCGCGATCGGAGCGGGCGATGCCCACACGTGCGCGGTGCTGCGCGACGGCTCGATGCGGTGCTGGGGGAGCAACGGCTCCGGGCAGCTCGGTCGCGGCGCGCCGTGGGGCACGAGCAAGACGCGCACGACGCCGACGAGCGAAGGGCCGATGCGTCTGCCCGAGCGATCGACGACCCCCGTCCGCGTGCCCGGCGTCAGACGCGTGTGGCGCGTCGAGCTCGGCCGGCAGCGCACGTGCGCCGTCCAACGCACGGGAGCGATCGCCGCAGCGCGCGACGGCGCGGTCCGTTGCTGGGGTCTCGTCGCGGCCTCGAGCGATGCGCGACGAGCGCCGGCAGCGACCCCGACCCCGCGCGTCGTGCCCCGCGCACCGCCGTCCGACGACGCGGCGCTCGCGTGCAGCGTCGGCGGGGACGGGGGTGTGTCGTGCACGGGCCGTCCGTTCGGCGGCGCACGGGCGCTCGGCGAGGAGCCCCCGGTGCAGACGCGTCCGTTCGTGCTGCGGGGTGCGCGCGACGTGACGCAGGTGGTCGTCTCCGCGCAGCACGGATGTGTCGTCGATCGCAGCGGGCGCGTGCGCTGTTGGGGCCACAACCATCGCGGGCAGCTGGCCGACGGCAGCGTGCCCATGCGAAGCGCGCCCGCTCCCGTGCTCGGTCTCGCGCGCGCGGTGGAGCTCGCGGTCGGCGGTCGTCACGCGTGCGCGCGGCTCGACGATGGAGGCGTGCGCTGCTGGGGCGAGAACCAATGGCGGCAGATCGAGCCGGGATCGAGCGCAGATCGCATCGCGCCCACCGCGATCGCGATCTCCGGCGCGACGCAGATCTCGGCGGGTGCGGCCCACACGTGCGCGCGCGTGCGCGGCGGCACGGTGCGCTGCTGGGGATGGAACGAGCGCGGGCAGCTCGGCGACGGCTCGCGGTCGGACGCGCCCGGGCCCGTCGAGGTCGCGGGCCTCGACCACGTGGCGGAGGTGCGCTGCGGCAGCGAGCACACGTGCGCGCGCAGGGTCGACGGCACCGTGCGCTGCTGGGGACGCAACGAGCACGCGCAGCTCGGCGACGGGACTCATCGCGACCGCGTCGCGCCCGTCGTCGTCCGCGCCGTCTCCGACGCCGTCGAGCTCGTCGTCGGATCCATCCGGGCGTGCGCCCGCCGACGCGACGGCACCACCGCGTGCTGGGGCTTCGCGCCGCCCGCGCTCGGGCGCGCGACGCGCATCGCCCTCGGGAGCCTGTTCGCGTGCGCCCTCGACGCGCGCGGAGCGCTCCGCTGCTTCGACGAAGGCGGGCCCGGCGACGCGACGCCCGCGATCACCGCGCACTTCGCGGACGTCTCGGCGCTGACCGCCGGGGCACGACACGCGTGCGTCCTCGCGGCAGGTCGCGTCCATTGCGCGGGGCACGCCGAGCACGGCGAGCTCGGCGACGGCACGACCGTCGCGCGCGCCTCGTTCGCCGTCGTGCCCGGGCTCGTCGATGTGGTGGAGGTCGTGGCCGGCGGGTACCAGACCTGCGCCCGCCGTCGCGACGGCACGGCACACTGTTGGGGTGCCAACGAATCGTCGCAGCTCGGTGACGGCTCGGCCGCCTTCCGCGCGGAGCTGGTCGACGTGCGCTGGTGACGCGATCGGCGAGGGCCGCGACGGCCGCTCGTCGCTCCGGCATACGTACGCTCGGGCCTGCACGGTGCACTGCACGGGGCCCGAACGGGACCGCGAGAGCGCGTGAATCGTAGGGGATCGCGCGCGGCACGACGTCTGAACGAGGCCGCGGCATGGTCTCTACCCAGCGCAGCCCGAGCCCGATCCTCGTGCTCTCGGTGATGCTCGTCGCCTGCACGAGCGCCGACATCGGGCGGTCCATCTCGTTCGCCCCCGACGGGAGCATGCCCGAGCGCGAGGAGCCCGACGTGACCCCCGAGGTGGAC
>JADZFZ010000511.1 GCA_020854145.1 Deltaproteobacteria bacterium
GCGCGGGCATGTGTCTCGCCGCGCTCGAGAGCGGCTACGACGGGATCCTGCACTGCGCGGGCGCGACGGTGATGACGCGCGTCGCGTTCTGTCACGCGCTCTGCGAAAGGCTCGACGCGTCGAAGGACCTCGTGACGCCCGTACACCTGGCCGACCTCGCGTTGCCCGCGCCGCGGCCGCTGCACGCGGGCCTCGTGGTCGAGCGTGCGAAGGCGCTGCTCGGCGACGAAGGCCCGATGGCTCTCGAGCCGGCGCTCGACGCGTTCTTCGACGAGCTCGAGCGCGGGCTGGAGTAGCGCCGCTGCCGGGGGCCGCCCCCAGCGAAGGTCATCACCCGTCCTTGCGGGCCCAGTCGTAGGGGATCTCGCCGTGCGCCTCGGCGCGATACTCGTCGGGGTCGGTGTACTGGTACGGGTGCGTCGGGGTGTTGACGACCATCGCTTCGTCGATGCCGATGTTCTTGAAGCCGTGCCAGACGTTGGGCGGGATCTGGACGAGGATCTGGTTGGACTCGCCGAGGAAGATCTCCTGGATGACGCCCTTGCTCGGGCTGTCGTCGCGCGCGTCGTAGAGGACGAGCTTGATCATGCCCTTCACGCAGACGAAGTGATCGGTCTGCTTGCGGTGGTAGTGCCAGGCCTTGGTGACGCCCGGGTACATGGTCGTCACGTAGCTCATGCCGTAGCCGACGAAGAGGTCGTCGTCCGAGCGGAGCATCTCCATCAGACGCCCGCGCTCGTCGCAGATCCATCGCAGCTGCTTGATGCGGCAGTCGTGGACCTTGCCGCGCGTGGGTTCGACGAATTGCTTGAGCTCAACCACGTGACTTCGACCTCCTTCGGGCAAGGGCAGCGGCAAGGATGCCTTCGACCTCGCGCATGCGCGAGGTGATGTCGTGCCCGGCGGAGTGGACGCGCGCATGCCCCGCAGCGGCGATGCGCGCCTGCTCGTCCGGATGGGCGAGGTAGTGGCGCACCTTCTCGACGAGCTCGTTCGCGTCGGAGAAGTAGTCGGCTTCGATGCCCGGGCGGAACAGCTGCTCCATGTCGGCGGTGCGTTGGCAGAGCAACATCGTGCCGATCGCCGGGATCTCGAAGCAGCGCCGCGTGTACGTGTCGCGGTTCAACGTCGAGAGGAAGCAGAGCGCGATGCGCGAGGCGGCGATGGCGCGCACGTAGTCGTCGCCGGTCAACATGCGGATGGGTTGGAACCGCTCGAGCCACGGCAGGCGCGGCGCACGTTCCCAATCCGGCCCGAAGAGCGCCAGGTCCACGCCGCTCGTCGCGAGCGCCTCGAGCTGCTCGACGCGCGCGTCCGGCTCGAAGTGGCCGACGAAGACGACGTCCGCGCCGAAGCGCGCGCGCTCCTCGTCGGTGAGCGCGATGGGACGGTGGCGCTCGGGGAGGAACGCCGAGCGGACGACGTGGACGTCGGACGCGCCCATCGCGCGGAGGCGCTCGACGTTCTCGGCGCGGTAGACCATGTGGACGTGCGCGTACGGAACGCCCGCGAGGTAGTGCCTCCAGAGCGGCGCGAACGCGCGCGGGCCGAACGGGTCGTCGTTGTTGTACGTCGCGATCGTCGTCTCCGGCAGGCTCTCGCGCAGGTAGCGCACCGTGACCGGCCAGACGTGCGTGGGCCGGTAGAGGATGATCGCGTCCGGACGCGACGCGTGCGCGCGCACGACGAGCCTCTCGTTGAGCCGCCACAGCGCAGGCCCCCAGAGGAGCTTGTTCTGCGTCTTGCGCGCGAGGCTCAGGGCGCGGAAGCGGCTCGCACGAAAGAGCGGCTCCCATCGGAGCAGCTCGACCTCGTGACCGAGCGCGCGAAGCCCCTGCGCCCACGAGTCCTCGTGGATCTCGGCTCGTCCTTCTCCGCAGATCAGGATGTGCACGCGGTCAACGCACCGGCTCGCCCGCGTACAGGCGCCCGAAGCGCGGCGTCGCCGGCAGCACGGCTTTGAGGCCCGCGATGCCGCGATCGAGCACGGACGGAGGCGCCGCCATGAGCGCCGCGCTGTAGACCCAGAAGAGGGGCGACGTGCCGAACCCCATCCGCGCGAGGTCCCTGACGTAGCGCGCGAACGTCAGACGCCCGCGTCCTCGCGCGTGCAAGCGCAGGAAGGGGTACGAGTAGTGGCCGATGTCCTTCACGATGCCGTCGTAGACCGCGAGGCCGGTCTCCTCCTCGACGACCTTCGCGATGCGCACCATCCCGCGCATGAAGTTGAGCGAGTGCTGCGGGGTCAGCGCGCCCGGCGCGAAGAGCCCTTTCTCGGCGTCGGACGAGCCGAAGAAGTGGCGCTGGCGCGTGTCCTTGCGCATCGAGGTCAGCACCTCGGCGATGAAGAAGCCGTCGCGCTCCGCCAGCACGCGGCCCGAGAGATAGAGCTGGTAGAGGAGCGTGCCGTCGAAGCGATCCGTCGCGACCCGACGCGCCGACTCGGTGTGCACCGTGAACCCGGCGATGGAGACCGAGCGCCGGAAGAGCGTGCAGATGGTGTCGAGGCCCGCGGGGAAGAGCCTGTCCTCGGCGAAGTAGCGGAACACCTCCGTCTGCTCGAGCGTGTCGTGATCGACGTGCTCGTACGATCGGATGATGACGCCGATGCGCGGGTGCGCCCTCAGCGCCGACGCGATCTTCGTGAGCGCGCCCGGCTTCAGCAGGTCGTCGTCTCCCATGAAGAACGTGTGCTCGCCGCGCGCGAGCTCGAGGCAGCGACGGATGTTGCCGTCGTAGCCGCGGTTCTTCTCGTTGAGCTCGAGCCGCACGGAGCGCTCGGGATGGGCCGCCGCGCGGGCGCGGACGACTTCCGCGATCTCGTCGCGACGCGGCGAGCGGTCCTCCACGACGAGCAGCTCGTAGTCGGTGAAGCTCTCGCGCAGGATGCTGTCGAGCAGGTCGCCGAGCTCTTCGGGTCGGTTGTAGGCGGGGATCGCCACGGTGAGCAGCGGGCCACGTGCGTCGTCGGTCACGCCGCGGTCGTAGCACCCGCCCCGGTCGTCCGCCGCTTCGGCCACGAGCGAATGGGTGCACGCCGGGCGACCAGCATTCACGCGTGGTTGTCGCCTTCTCGCACGAGCCGTGTCGCGCTGGAACGGCGGCGTTCGAGCGCTTCGATCTCGCGGGGCGGGAGCCGTGGGGACCACCACACGGGATGCGGGGTGTCGGCATCCCGGGCCAGCTCCGTCGGCCCGACCACGACACACGCCGACGGTCGTCCGCAGCCAAGTCGGTCTCGCGCTCCCGCGCGAATCGCGCGACCATCGCAGCGTGCGCCACACCCTCGCGACCGCAGCCTCGCTCGCGCTCGTGACGTGCACGACGGTCGCGGCGTGCGACAGCGCGGAGCTCGGAGCGTGCGGGGTGGGGACGCAGCTCGAGGTCGATGGCCAGCGATTCTGCGTGTACGCGCCCGACCGAGGGGATCCGAACCGATACGACTGCCCGGGCTCGCTGCCGTTTCGCATCGTGGTCGTCGGCGGTGGCGTCGTCTGCTCGAGCCGCGCGCTCGAGCCGGAGGAGCTGCCTCCCGCCATCTGCGCGGGAGCCGGCGCGGACGCGTGTGACGGCCCCGATGCGGGCTCCGAGCTCGACGCGGGCCCCGAGGCGGACGCCGATCTGCACGATGGCGCGGTGGAAGCCGGCGACTCCGGGACCATTCCCGTCGAGCTCGACGTGCGATGGGTCGCGGTCACCGTGCTCGACGAGAGCGCGCAGGGGCGCGTGTTCCTGGTCGATCCGGCGGGAGAGCGAGAGCCGATCTACGTCACGGACTTGCTCGACGACCTGATGTCGACGCCGTCGCTGA
>JADZFZ010000512.1 GCA_020854145.1 Deltaproteobacteria bacterium
GGGGTCGCGCTCCTCGTGATCGGCGTGGGCACGAAGTTGTGGGCCATCCGCACGCTCGGGAGCGACGCGTTCCACTACCGGTCGTTCTTCGAGCCCGCGCAGACCGTGGAGCACGTTCGGTCGGGCCCGTACCGGTGGTGTCGCGCCCCGATGTACACGCTGGGCTACGCGCATGCGTACGGCGTCGCGCTGGTGCTGCTGTCGTGGCCCGCGCTCGTCGCCGCAGCCTTCGATCAGCTCACGATCCTCGCATTCGAGCGCTGGGTAGAGCGCCCGCACGACCGCGACGCGTTGCGCGCTTCGACTGCTGGATGACGCCCTTCGTCACGATCGCTGCCGTGCACCCAGATGTCCGGAGGAGCGCGCATGGGTCGCTCCCGCGGCGGCCCCGTGCAGCGGCGCGCGGGACGAGCCGAGTAGCCACCGAGGCGGCTACTCCGACCGCCGTCTTGGCGTCGAGGTGCGCCAGATCAACAGGAGCGCTCGACGGCACACGGGTTGCGGAGGGCCGGCGACGGGAGGTCTGCCCTTGTCGCGTCGTGTCTCGTCTCCGCTCACCTCGACCCTCGCCCTGCTGCTGCTCGCCACGTCGGGTACCGGCTGCATCGCGGAGCAGGAGTCTCCGCCTCCGACGGCCGAGCCCGAGCCTCCGCCGGTCGTCGATCCCGCGCAGGAGCGCGGTCCCGACAAGGCCGACACGACGGGAAGCTGCGCGGGCTCGACGTGTGATGGTCGCAACCTCGCGGGCACCTGCTGGTGCGACGGCGACTGCGTTCAGTACGGAGACTGTTGCCACGATCGCCGCGCCGTCTGCGAGGCTGCGCCGCCGCCACCGCCGTCGGGCCACGTCGACGTCCCCGAGCTCGGAAGCGACGCCAACCGCGCGCTCACGGTCGTCGGCACGAGCGCAGACGGCCTCGATGGGCCTCGCGACCTCGCGTTCCACCCCGAGCGCGCGAACGAGCTGTGGACCGTCAACCTCGGCTTCGACGGAGTCGTCCTCTTCTTCGGAGCAGGGACGAGCTCGCAGCGCGCCGAGATCCGCAGGGATTCCCACGCCGACCACTTCATGAGCAGTGTCTCCGCGATCGCGTTCGGTGCCCCAGGCACGTTCGGGACTGCCCAAGAGTCGGTCAACGGCGGCAATGGCTTCATGGGTCCTGTCTTGTGGTCTTCGGATCTCGACGTGTTCGCTCGCGAGAACCAGGAGCCTTCCTCCCCATTGCTGGGAAGCCACCTCGACATGCTGCATCAAAGCCCCTTGTCGATGGGGATCGCCTGGAGCGGTCGCGGCAACGGATACTGGGTGTTCGACGGCTATCACGGTCACGTGGTCTACTACGATTTCCAGCACGACCACGGTCCTGGCTACGACGATCACTCGGATGGCATCGTCCGCTTCTATCCCGAAGCGAGGGTCACCCGACGCCGCGGCGTCCCCGGTCACATGGAGCTCGATTCCGCCAGCGGTTGGCTCTACGTGGCAGATCCCGGCGGAGGCCGCGTGATCCGCCTCCAGACGACGACCGGCATGGTGGCAGGCTCTCTGCGTGCTCAGAACGAACCTCTCGCGGAGTTCTCTCGCATCTCGGGAGCCGACGTGGAGACGTTCGCAACGGGTCTCTCCCAGCCGAGCGGCGTCGCGCTGCGCGATACACGTCTCTTCGTGTCGGACTTCGCCACCGGTGATCTCGTGGTCTTCTCCACCGAAGGAGGCCAGGAGCTCGGCCGTCTCGCGACCGGCGCACAAGGCATCCAGGGAATCACCTTCGGCCCCGACGGCAAGCTCTGGTTCGTCGACGCCGTCGCCAGCACGGTCGTCCGCATCGACCCGTGATCAACGCTTACGCGTGCGGAGGCGCCCTGCGCGACGCTTCGCCGGAGACAATGCCTCGACGTCGGCCAGATCCTTCGCTCGACCCGCGGCGCGTTTGTTCGAGATGAGCTGCGCGCGGCCGATGACTGGCAGGTGAGTGCCGTCGAGGTCCACCTCGACTCTGGTTCTCCACGCGACGGGGAACGAGACTCCCGAGATGTCCGGGAGCAGGTCGATTCGCTGCGGTGCCCGTCCCAGCATCCACACCTTGCCTCGAGTGGTGAGCGCGCCAGCCTCCGGAGCGACGTCTCCGAACCCGAACGCAATCAGCGCATCACGAAGGCGGACGGAGTTTGCCAGCGTCGGCTCGAAGAGGACGTCCAGATCCTGCGTCAACCGCGGCGCGCCGTGCGCTGCGACCGCGTGCCCTCCGACGACGAGGAACTTCACTCGGTGCGCGATCAGCAACCTCAAGAACTCGTGCCAGTCGGGATGGAGCTCCAGCTTCATAGAGCCATCGTTTCCGAAGCGTCTCGACGACCGAGATGCGCTCCTCGAAGGTCAGCCGCATGTAGTCATCGCGGTCCGCGGCGTCGGCATCGTCGCGATCGAAGACGCGAATGTCCCGTTCCATCAGGCTTCGATGCTGCATCGCGTCGGGCGCGGACGCCACTCCCGCGGAGACGGCATCAGCGCGGGGTGCGCCAGGGCGGGACGAATCCCTCGCGCGTCACGAGCGGGAGGGCGCGCGGCAAGACGGTCACGCGATACCGCTCGGCGCGCGCCCATTCCTCGCCATCGACCTGCGAGCGGACGGGCTGCGTCCCGTGCGAGAAGAGGCGCACCTCCAGGCGCGACGCCGAGAGGCCCGCCGAGCAGGCCACGCCGAGCATGTCGAGCTCGTCGCCGGCGACGGGGACGAACGCGAGATCGCGCAGCGACTTGGCGAGCCAGTCGCGCCGGCCCTGGATCGGCGCGAGCTCGAAGCGGCCGTCGTCGGGCTCGCTGTCGCGGTCGAGCACCCACTCGCCCGCATAGACGGCGGTCCCGCTCACGATGAGATCGGTGAGACCCTCGTAGTCGTGCCTGCCGCCGTCGGCGACGACCATCGCGTCGAACGTCGCGGGCTCGACGAACGACGTCAGGAAACGGTCGATCGCGGCACCGAGATAGACGGCTTGATCGCGATAGAGATCACGCACGAGCGGGATCTGCGAGACGGCGGCGCGATCGCGGTTGCGCGTCGCGAGGATTTCCGGCTGCATGCCCCATCCGGCGGAGTCGAAGAAGAGCGTCTCGCGGAGCACCGCGTCGTCGGTCGCGGACAGCGCCTCGATGCGCCCGGCGTCGAGCTCGGTGACGTGGCCGCGCACGATCACGTCGAGGTTCTCGTCGATGGCGTCCGGCCCCGGTCGGATCCCGAACGAACGCCCTTGGTCGTTGGCGGTGCCCATCGGCAACATGCCGAGCGGCACGCGCGCGCTCGACGCGAGGATGCCGCGCGCCACCTCGTTGAACGTGCCGTCGCCACCCAGGTAGACGACGAGCGCGGGCTTCGTGTCGTCGATCGCGCGGCGCACCACCTCGACCGTCCGGCCCGCCGGCTCGGTCGCCACGAAGGTCACGTCGTGACCTCGTGCACGCAGCCCGTCGGATGCGCGCTCGAGGCTCTGGCGCGCCTTACCCGACTGCGCGGTCGGGTTGCCGACGAGAAGACATCGACCTGGCATCACGTCACTCTCCCGCGTCGATGGGTGCACGGACTGTATCCGCCATGGGATCGCACGGGAAGCGCAGTGGTACCCTCGCGGCATGGGCGCGCGCTCCGCGTCGACGCTGCTGCTCGCCGTCGTCGTCGCGCTCGGACCGGCGGCGTGCACGTTGTCCTTCGACGACGTGGGCGACGGAAGCACGCGCGCGGACGCGCTCCGCACCGACGGCGCCCCACCGATCGATGGAGCGCGCGGTGACTCGACGACGTTGGACGTGGTGACGCCACCCGACCCGTCCGACGACGCGACGGCGGTAGAGGACGCGCCCGGCGACGACGACGGCGGCTCGTCCGACGCCGGGCCCTTCGATGCAGGGCCTCCCGCCGATCTCGGCCCCGGCGACGCCGGCGAGCCCTCGGATCTCGGCGCACCGGACACCGGCTCGGCGGACGTCGGTCCGTCGGACGCGGGCCCGCTCGACGCCGGTCCGCCCGACGCCGGCGGAGGCCCGTGCGCGACGGGAGGTTGTCTCGACGTCGTCGTGCTGATCGACCTCAGCGGATCGCACTGGATGACGACGGGCAACTTCATCGAGCTCGAGCTCGTGCACTCCTTCGTCGATGACGTGCTCGCGCTCCGAGGTACGCCGCGCGTCGGGATCGCCGGCTTCTCCGACTACCCGGTCAGCCCCTATGGGTTGCCGACCGACGTGCCTTTCGAGGGGCTGCTCGCGCCGACCGACTCGCGCGCGATGATCGACACGACCGTTCGTGACCTCGCGATGATGTTCGGCGGCGACGACGGCGAGGCGCTCGTCGAGGGATTGCACGTGCTGAACGGGGGCACGCCGCACCCCACGTCGCGCCCTTTCTCCTGCGCCACCGGCACGGAGCCCGGCGGCTGCTGGCGACCCGGAGCGCGGCGCGCGATCGTCGTCCTCACCGACGAAGCGCACCACAACCTGCCGGGGCCGGGGGACGGCGTCCTCGATCCCTATGGCGCCACGGTGTCGCCGGCCGCTCCCTCGTGGACCACCGTCCGCGACGCGATCACGACGAGCCGCACGGGCCTCTTCGCCGTCGTGCCTTCCGCGTCGGACGCCGAAGACCAGATGACGACCATGCTCGGCCACGTCGGCCAGGTACCGGCCGCGCGGATGACCACGTACGCAACGCCCCGTGATCTGCGCGCGGCGCTCCTCGAGCTCGTCCCGCTCGTCGCCGCGTTCGCGACCGCACCCTGAGTGGCTGGGAGTCAGCCGCGGACGAGCTTGCGCGCGGCTTCGACCACCTCGGCCTCCGTCGGCAGCACGAGCGCCGCGGCGCGACCGAGCGGCACGAACGAGTCGGCCCCGCACACGCGCGCGAAGCCGACCGAGCGCGTCGTCGGATCGTCCATCAGCACGGCGGCGATCGCCTCGGACACGCTGCCGCTCTCGCGCGCCTCGTCCACCACCACGACGTTGCCGGTCGCGAGCGCGTGCGCGCGGATCGCCTCGACGGGCAGCGGAGCGATCCAGCGCAGATCGACCACGCGCGCCACGATCCCGTTCGCCGCGAGAAGCCGCCGCGCACGGAGCGCGAGCAGGACGCCCGGGCCGTAGCTCAGCAACGTCAGCGCGGGCTTGCCGTCGCCGTCGGGCTCGTAGACGCCGACCTCGCCGAGGTCGATCGCCTGCCCTTCGGGCGGGAGCGGGAAGCACCAACGGCCGTCGCCGGGCTCGTACAGATCGCGCGTGCGGAAGAGCGCGATGGGCTCGACGCTCACGCACGTGCGCCCATCGACCTTCGCGAGCGCCGCCATCGTCCGCATCATCGCGACCGCGTCGTCGCCGCGACACGGCACGCCGAGCACGAGACCGGGCACGTCGCGGAGCGACGAGAGGCTGTTCTCGTTGTGGAAGTGGCCGCCGAAGCCTTCGCGGCTCGCCATGCCCGCGA
>JADZFZ010000513.1 GCA_020854145.1 Deltaproteobacteria bacterium
AGGTCGGGCAACATCCGCTCGAGCAGCAGCTTGCGGAAGTCGCGGGCTTGGGCCTCGTCCGCGCGCACCCACGAGGCAGCGATCGATCCGTTCTCGTCCACGATGGCGACGGCGCGTATGGAAGGCGTGACACGCGTCGCGATCGGCAGCCATCGCTCGCCGAGCGTCTCCTCGCTGCCCGTGTCGTAGAGGTGCAGCACGGCGTTGTCGGCCGCGATGATGAAGCTCTCGAGCCGGTCGATCTTCTCGCGCGCGAGCAAGAGCGTGCTCTCGACGATCGACTCCTCACCGAGACGCTCCATGGCTTGCGTCGTGCGCCAGGCGAAGTAGCCGATGACGCCTGCCGCGACGAGAACGGCCGGCACCAGCACGCCGTAGAGCAGCCGCGTGCGCAGGTTCGACATCTCGCCGCGAGCGTACCCCCAAAAGCTCGGTGTCGCTTCCACCGGCCGCGATCCGCAGTAGGCTCCGCAGCATGATCCACGACTCGATCCTGACGCTCGTCGGGCGTACGCCGATGGTGCGTCTCCGCAAGCTCGGGGGGCCGAAGCTCGGTGAGGTGATCGCGAAGCTCGAGAGCTTCAACCCCGCAGGCAGCGTCAAGGACCGCGCGAGCCTCGCGATGATCGAGGCGGCCGAGCGCGAAGGACGCCTCGAGCCCGGTGACGTCCTCGTCGAGCCGACCAGCGGCAACACGGGGATCGGTCTCGCGCTCGTGGCGGCGGTGAAGGGTTATCGCCTCGTCGTCGTCATGCCCGACGACACGCCCCGCGAGCGGCAGTCCGTGCTGCGGAACTACGGCGCGCAGGTGGTGCTCACGCCGGCTGGAGAGCTCATGCAAGGCGCCATCGCGCGCGCGAAGAAGATCGTCGAGGACAATCCGCGCTGCCGTCTGCTGCAGCAGTTCGAGAACCAGGCGAACCCGGACGTCCACCGGCGGACCACGGCGCGCGAGATCCTCGAAGACTGCGGAGGCAAGATCGATGCGTTCGTGTGCGGCGTCGGGACCGGCGGAACGATCACCGGCGTGGGAGAGGTGCTGAAACACGCCTCGGGCGCCACGCGGATCATCGGCGTCGAGCCCGAGGGGAGCGCGGTGCTCTCGGGCAAACCGGCCGGGCAGCACACCGTCTGGGGCATCGGAGCCGGGTTCGTGCCGCCCATCCTCAATCGCAGCGTGATCGACGAGGTGATGACCTGTCGCGACTCGGTCGCTTACGAGGTGGCTTATCGCCTCGCGCGCGAAGAAGGCATCTCCGCGGGCGTCTCGGCGGGTGCAGCCACGTGGTGCGCGCTTCGCGTGGCGCACCGTCTGGGTCCCGGCACGCGCACGGTCGTGTTGCTCGCGGACGCGTGGGATCGCTACACGAGCGCCGACCTCAGCAACGTCGCCGCGGCGCCCGTGTCGCTGATCTGAGTGCCGTCAGCTCGCGGTGTCGAGCGCGCGTGCGGCGCCGACGATCAGGCGGTCGAACTCGCGCCACCAGGAGGCGGTCGGCTTCTGCGTGCTGCGCACCTCGAGCGCCTTCTGACGGAGCCATTCGGCGCGCGCGGCGGGCACGTCGAGCGCACGACGGAGCTCGTCGAGGAGCGACGTCTCCGATGCGGCGCTCTCGCCATCGGCCAGCAGCATCCACGCAGCGCACAGATAGGCGAGCTCCTTCTCGCGCGGCTTGAGCCACGCGAACGGGATGTCCGAGATCGACGCCGAGCCACGCTCGAGCGCCGAGATCACGTTGTCTCGCGGGGTGACCATCCCCAGGGTCATCGCCGCGGCGCGCAACGCGTCGGCCTCCTCGGGCGCGAGCTTCCGGTCCGCCCATGCCATGCACACGAGCACCTCGAAGAGAGTCGCGCGCGCTTCGTCTCGGATCGCGTCGATCGCCGCCATTGGCCTCTAGTCCCTTTCGGCTCGGAGCTCCCGCGTCATGAGCGCCACGATGGCCTCCGCGGGCGACTTGTCTTCGTAGAGCACGCGATAGACCTCGTGCACGATCGGCATCACGACGCCCTCGCGTTGTGCGAGGTCGTACGCGCTCTTGGTGGTGCGCACCCCTTCGGCGACCATCGACATGCCCGCGAGGATCTCGGCGAGCTTGCGCCCCTGGCCGAGCTCCATGCCGACCTTGCGGTTGCGCGAGAGGTCTCCCGTGCACGTGAGCACCAGATCGCCCATGCCCGCGAGCCCCGCGAGCGTCTGCGGGTGAGCGCCGCGTTTGACCGCCAGCCGCGTGATCTCGGCGAGACCGCGCGTGATGAGCGCCGCACGGGCGTTGTGCCCGAGCTTCATCCCATCGACGATGCCGGCGGCGATCGCGACCACGTTCTTGAGCGCGCCGCCGAGCTCGACGCCGACGATGTCGTCGGTCGTGTAGACGCGGAATCGCGGCGTCGCGAAGAGCTTCTGCACGCGCGAGCCGACGGCCTCGTCCCGGCACGCGACGGTCACCGCCGTGGGCAACCCGGCGGCCGTGTCCTTGGCGAAGCTCGGACCCGAGAGGTACGCGAACCGTCCGAGGCTCGGCGTCGGCAGGACGTGCTCCAGCAGCTCGCTCATCGTCATGAGCGAGTCGTTCTCTATGCCCTTGCTGGCGCTGACCACCGGCACGTCGTCACCGATGAAGCGCTTCGCGTCGGTCATCACGATACGCATGCCGTGCGACGGGACGACCGTCAGCACGACGGTCGCGCCGTCGATCGCGCGCTCGAGGTCCGACATCGCCACGAGAGACGCCGGGAGCTCGAAACCCGGCAGGTACGCCTCGTTCTGACGCGTCTCCTGGATGCGCGCGGCCTTGTCGCGGTCGCGCACCCACAGCCGCGTCGCGACGCCCTGGTCGGCGACCACCTTCGCGAGGGCCGTGCCCCACGATCCGCCCCCGAGCACGGCCAAGATCTCGGCGCTCATGCCGCCATCAAAGACCGCGCACGCGCGC
>JADZFZ010000514.1 GCA_020854145.1 Deltaproteobacteria bacterium
CGCACGCCTACGGACACGAGACCCACGGCGACCACCAGGGCGCCGAGGACGGCGAGATTCCTCTTGCTCATGGTCTTCACGCTAGCATCCGATGCCTCGAAGTCAGGGCAACCTTGGCTCGGCGAGCCAGGCCCACACGGGAGCACACGCGTCGGACACACACGGGCCCCGTTCCTCCGTACGCACGGAGGGAGGTTCTCATTCCACGTGAGGCCATCTCTCTCCGAGAGGAAGCCCGCGCCTCACACGAACGGGTCGACGACTCTCAGACCGAGCCCGACGAAGTCACGCACGTTCCGCGTCACGATCACCCGGCGCGTCACCACGGCGGTCGCCCCGATGAGCATGTCGCCCTGGCTCGCGGGGCGCCCCTCGCGATCGCGGTCTGCACGCAGTCGTCCCGCCGTCTGCGCGATGCGGTCATCGACCGGTACCACCTCGGCGCCGGTCGCGAGCAGCGCGTCGAGCCAGTCGCGCATGCGCGCGCGGCGGCCTCCATCCAGCCGATCGACGCCGTAGACCAGCTCCTCCAGCGTGATGGCGCTGATCGCGAATGCCGGGTGGAGATGAAACCACGACAGGACCCCGCGGTTGGGAGACCGCCTCACCAGCTCGGAGACGACGTTCGTGTCCACGAGCGGCGTCACGATCTGCGGCCCGCCTTCGGGGCGGCACGAGGGGAGCTGCGGCGTCGGGGTGGCGCGAACGGGTCGCGGCGCACCTCGCGGGGAGGCACTACCAGGTCCACTCCGCCCTCCTCGCGGATCGCGGCGCTGATCTCGAGGAACCGGCCTAGTCGCCGTGCAGGGGAGTCCTGACGCGCCAACGCCTCGAGCTTGCGGTATTCGTCGAGCCCGACGAGCACGGCAACGGGCTGGCCGCGCTTGGCAATCGTCTGCGGTCGCACACGCGCCCTCTCGATGACCTCGGTGAGGTGGGCCTTCGCGTCGGCCACGTTCCACTGGGGCGACTTGACCATGTTCGAACGCTACATGACCATCTCGGTCGCGACAACCAGGGCCTGGGGCCTCACACGAGGACGAGGTCGTCTTCGGAGAGCTCAGTGATCTCGCCGCCTTCGCGCGAGCGCTCGAGCACGAGGCGTGCGTCGAGCTGACGCTCCTCGGCGAGCTCGCGGAAGTAGCTCTCGAGCTCCGGCAATGCCTTGACCAAGCGCAGGAACGCGTCGCGCGGCAGAAAGAGGATGTTCGTCTGGCGCGCGGCCACGACCGTCGCCGTCGTGGGCGTGTCCTCGAGGAGCGAGATCTCGCCGAACACCTCGCCGCCGCGCAACGTCGCGAGGAGCACCTGGTCCTCGCCGTCGCGCTTGCTGACGTCGACCTCGCCGTGGAGGATCACGAACAGACCGCGTCCCTGCTCGCTCTCGCGGATGAGCACCGTGCCTGCCGCGACGTCGTGCGCCGAGAACCGGCGGACGAGCTCGAAGCGCTGGCGCCGATCGAAAGGACGAAACAGCGGGCTCGTCGCCATCAGGTTGTTGAGCAGTCGCTCGCGCGTGAAGCGATCGAGCGCCGCGGCCACCGTCGCCACCTGCTCGCTCGCCGCCGCGAGCGCGGTCCGATCGAACTCGAGCAGGTCGCAATCCGTCACGGCGGTGACGGTCGCGCTCCGCGGCGCGGCCGACACGAGCGCCATCTCGCCGAAGATCGACCCTTCTCCCAGGCGTGCGAGCTCGATCGAGCCACCGGAGGCGTTGTGCCGATGGACGCGCACCGTGCCGCGCGCGAGCACGAAGAAGCTCGTCCCGCGCTCGCCCTCCTGGATGATCGTCTGCTCGGGTCGAGCGCGGACGAGCTTCAGCTCCGCGAGCATCCCGGCGAAGTCGCGCGCGGGGAGCTTCGAGAACAGCGGGATGGGAGGCAACGTCTCGGGCACGGCGCGCAGCGCCGAGTAGTCGGACGCGAGCGCGGCGACGCGCGCGGCGAGGTCCGGTGCGTCCGGTGCGCGGGACAGGTCGAGCCCGTCGGGCACGGGGGCTTCCTCGTCGGCCGCCGCGATGCGGACCCCTCCTCCGCCGAGACGTGCCGAGCCCTCCGCGTACAGCTCGGCGAGCGGACCGATCAGCGCGGCGAGCTGCGGCTCGAGCGTCGCCAGGATCTTGATGGCGACGAGCGCGCGAAGCGGGTGTCCCGCATTGACGGAGTAACGAGCGAGCGCGGTGTAGACGACCGCGGAGTGCTGGACCTCGCCGAGCGAGAGCAAGCTGTCGGCGACGCGGAGGCGTGCGTCGAGATCGATGGGCGACAGCTGCACGAGGACGCCGTACGCCGCCAGGGCCTCGCGGTAGCGCTGGGCGAACAGGTGCTGGTCGGCAATCTCGCGGACGTCGCGGAGCTTGGCCATGGCGGTCGAGAGCCTAACTCGATCGCGTGCGCGCGATCACCGGGTCAATCCCAGCCGCGAATCGTCGTCGTGTGCGCGCGCGCCGGATCGGGCGTCGCGAGCGTCGCCACGAGCCCGCCGTCGAGCGCCTCGGTGGCCTCGAGCGCGAAGCCTCGACGCACGAGGATCTCGCCCACGCGCCGCGCCGTGGCGTCGTCGCTCTCCACCGCGAGCAGCAGCCCGCCCTCTCGCAGCAGACGTCGCAGGTGCGTGAACAGGGCGCCGTCCTCCGGCTGCGCGCCGAGCACGAACGGAGCGACCACGACGTCCACGCGGCCGCGCGCCGGCGGAGGACGATCGAGCGCGAGATCGAAGAGCGCGAAGGTGGCCCGCGCGATCCCGCGTGCACGCGCGCCCGCGACGAGGCCCGGGTCCCGCTCGTACCCGAGGAGCGCCACGTCCGGCCGAGCGCGCGCGACCTCGGCCACGAGCGTACCGTCGCCCGCGGCGAGGTCCACGAGCGTCCCGGCCTCGCGCAGCCGCGCCACCACGCGAGCGACGACGGCGGCCGACGACGGGGGCGAGAGACGCATGGCCGGACGGTACAATGCCGCGATGGACCCGTGCAGGATCCTGGTCGTCGCGGGCCTCGTCGCCGCGTCCAGCGTCTCGCTCCCCGCGTGCGGCGCCTCGACCGAGGCCGCAGCTGGCGCGGGCTCGACCACGGCGAACCGGGAAGCCAATCGAGGCGCGACCGCGGCGGAGCCGGGCACACCGAGCGCGGCCGCGACCGAGACCCCGCCGCCCGAGACCACGCCCGCACCGGGTGCCGGAGATCTCGACCGGGACGGGATCGACGACGCGCGCGACGCGTGCCCGGCGATTCCGGAGGATCGCGACGGGGACGAGGATCTCGACGGTTGCCCCGAAGCCGCGGGAGGGGACCGGGACGGCGACGGGCTGCTCGACGCGCAGGACATGTGCCCGGACGACCCCGAGGATCGCGACGGGTTCGAGGACGAGGACGGCTGCCCCGATCCCGACAACGACCGGGACGGCGTCCTCGACATCGACGACATGTGCCCGAACGACCCCGAGTCGCGCAACGGCCGGGCCGACGAGGACGGCTGCCCGGATTGACGGTGGGTCAGATCAGGATGACGGGAGCGCAGGTCGAGACGCCCGCGCCGACAATGCGTCGGCCGGTGTCGGGGACGATCTCCTCCAATTGGCCGAGGTCGGTGGTCAATTGCCAGATTGCGGACGAGGTGCCGTCGATCGTCTTGTGGAAGATGTAGAATCGGCCGCCCCAATACGCGAATGCGTACGATTGGGTCGTCCCCGCGGCGGCAATCCTGCCGACGTCGAACATCTGGATGGTGCCGCCGTTCGTCTTGTCGATCTGCCGAACGACCATCGGCGACTCGGCCGGGAAGAATCCCC
>JADZFZ010000515.1 GCA_020854145.1 Deltaproteobacteria bacterium
GCGACGATCAGCCATCCGCTCCGTGCACCGTCGTCGGCCGTCGTGCCGCGAGCGCCCACCGCCGCCACCGAGCAGTCGTCGGACTCGAACGGGCCGCACGCGAGGTCGAGGCCGTTGTTGGGCGTCGGGTCGCAACGGCCGCGGTCCACGCCGTTCGGGTAGATCGCGCAGATGCCCGCGACGTCGTCGGGGGCCAGCGAGCGCTTCTCGATCTCGCCTGCGCACGCCATCCCGTACATCGTCGCCTCGCCGTCCGCCGAGTGGGCGAGGCCGAGGAAGTGCCCGACCTCGTGCGTCGCGACGTTCTCGATGTCGGCCGTCAGCGAGCTCGGTCCGCACGACTCCGCGGACAGGACGCCGAACGTGAATCGCGCGCCGTTGAACTCCATGTCCGCGTCGAGGATCTCGCCCGTCCGCGTGTTGTGCCAGACGCTCGTCAGCGCGAACGCGTTGGGGTCGTAGTCGCTCGGCCACGAGCCCTCGCGAAAGACGATGACAGGCACGTTCGGTCCCTCGCGCCGGTACTCGGCGACCTCGCACGTCGCGCGCCCGTGGTAGGTGAACGCCAGCGGCAGCGGACCGTCGGGGCACGTCACCGCGGCCCAGCGCGAGAACGACGTCTGCAGCGCGAGCTCGACCGTGTCCACGGGCAGGTCGTCCGAGCCCGCGATCTGCACCGCGTAGCCCATGCACGGCTGCCGCCACTCGAGCGGCGTGCCCACCGTGTCGCACGGGTTCGCGGGCGTCGGCTGGAACGTCGTGGACGTCGTGAGCCTGCAGAACGCGCGCGCCGAGCCCGTGGACGCCACGAGCGCGACGGCGACGACGAAGACGGAGCACGACCGCGTGATGCGTCGCCACTCACCCCGACCCTCTCCCCGGCGGGGAGAGGGGGACTTGCCGCGATTCTCTGTGCTGGCTGGCGGGGGCTGTGCTCGCCCCCGCGGCCCCTCGCGGCAAGAAGGGGCTGCGCTACGAGCTTGCCCCCTCTTGCGACTCCCCGTGAAGACGGGTCCCGGATTCCGATCGATCACCTGGATCAGCGTCCGGTCGGTGCGCCGGTCGGCGTGCTCGGCGTCAGCGTCGGCGGGCGACGGGCGGCGACCGCGCTGCGCACGTCGTCGAGCATCTCCGCGAGCGGGCGCGACTGCGGGAGCGACGCGGGATCCACGTCCTCCATCGCGCCCGTCGCGGAGCGCCGCACGAGCGCGAGCCCGGCACCGCCCGGGTGCACGATCGGTGGAGTCCCGGGCTCGATGCGCATCGCGCCCTGCGACATGCCCACCACGCGCAGGATCCCGTACGCACGCCGCAGGAAGAGCAGCGTGCGTTGCCCGACCACGAACGTCGGCTCGCCTTCCACGCGCATCCCGATCTCGCCGACGTTGCCGCCGATCCGCCGCACCACGATCACGTTGCCGCGCCGCGAGGACCCGAAGACCGTCTCGTCCACGCGCAGGCGCACGTCGGTCTCGATGCGTCGGCCGACCCACGACGCGCTCTGCGACAGCACCTCGGCGACGACGATCTCGTCGCTCTGCGCCACCAGCTCGTCGAGGTCCAGCGCGAGAACGACCGACGCCGACGCGGGCCGCGGAGCCCCGATCGACGTCGCGGCTGCGAGCACCAGCAGGCCGACCGGCCCCGCGAGAGCTCGGGTCACGACGCTTCGCATGACGACAGCATGAGAAAGGGGACACCCGCCGGTCAAGCCGAGATCATGCGCCGTCCCATGCCCCGCGCGTCGCCCGGCGCCCTTGACCCGAACGACGCGTCTGCTAGCCGCGCGCCGATGGTCGAGCGTGTTCGCTTCGCCCCTTCGCCGACCGGGTTCCTCCACATCGGAGGCGCCCGCACGGCGCTCTACAACTGGCTCTGGGCCCGCCACACCGGCGGAGCGTTCGTGCTGCGCATCGAGGACACCGATCGCGAGCGCAGCACCGTCGAGAGCGTGCAGGTCATCCTCGACTCGATGCGCTGGCTCGGTCTCGACTGGGACGAAGGGCCTCGATCGGGGGACGACGTCGGCGGCGGCCCGCACGCGCCGTATTTCCAGACTGCTCGCCTCGCGCGTTACCAGGCCGTCGCCGACGACCTCATCTCGCGCGGCGCTGCGTACCGGTGCTTCTGCACGCGCGAGGAGCTCGACGCGCAACGCCAGCAGGTCGAGAAGGCCGGCGGCAAGTTCGTCTACCCGCGCACGTGTCGCCGTCGCGCCTCCGAGCCCGATCGCCCCTACGTCGTGCGTCTGGCCGCGCCCGACACCGGCGCCACCGGCTGGGACGATCTCGTCAAAGGCCCGATCGAGGTGCCCAACGACGCGCAGCAGGACGTGGTGCTGCTCCGCTCCGACGGCGTGCCGCTCTACAACTTCGGCGCCGTCGCCGACGACATCGCGATGGGCATCACGCTCGTCGCGCGCGGCGACGACCACGTCGTCAACACGCCCGTGCAGATCCTGATGTTCCGCGCGCTCGACGCGGACGTCCCCAAGTTCGCGCACCTGCCGATGATCCACGGGCAAGACGGCAAGAAGCTCTCGAAGCGCCACGCCGCCGTCTCCGTGCTCGAGTACCGCGACGCGGGCTTCCTCCCGATCGGGCTCGCGAACTACCTCGTGCGCCTCGGCTGGTCCCACGGCGACGACGAGATCTTCACGCTCGACGAGATGGTCGCGAAGTTCGA
>JADZFZ010000516.1 GCA_020854145.1 Deltaproteobacteria bacterium
ATACACGCGGGGCCATGCGTCTCGTCCTCCGTGGAGGTCGTGTGATCTGCCCCGCATCGGGGCGTGACGAGACGGCCGACGTCGTCGTCGAGAACGGCCGCGTCAGCAGGCTCGGACGCGATGCGGCGCGAGACGCCGAGCCGGGCGAGCACACGCGCGTCGTCGACGCCGCGGGGCTCTGGGTGCTGCCGGGCTTCGTCGACCTGCACGCGCACCTTCGGGAGCCTGGGCAGGAGTACAAGGAAGACGTCCGGAGCGGTCTCGCTGCGGCGGCGGCCGGTGGCTTCACGACGGTGCTCGCGATGCCCAACACGCGACCCGCCATCGACAACCGCGCCACGGTCGAGTCGGTGAAGGCGCGCGCGCGCGAGGCGGGCGGACCGACCCTCATCCCCGTGGGAGCGGTGACCCTGGGACGAGAGGGCAAGCACCTGACCGAGATGTTCGACATGCGCGACGGCGGCGTCCGCATGGTGAGCGACGACGGTGCGTGCGTGATGAGCCCGGCGGTGATGCGCCGCGCGCTCGAGTACGCGCGCAACGCGGACCTCGTGGTCTGCCAGCACTGCGAGGACACGTCGCTGACCGAGGGTGCGCAGATGCACGAGGGGCGCATCTCGACGCAGCTCGGGCTGCGCGGATGGCCGCGCGTCGCCGAGGACATCATCGTCGCGCGCGACCTCTTGCTCGCCGAGTACACGGGCGCGCGCTACCACGTCGCGCACGTCTCGAGCCTCGGAGCGGTGCGCTTGCTCCGTGAGGCCAAGTCGCGCGGCTTGCCCGTCACGGCGGAGGTCACGCCACACCATCTGACGCTGACGGACGCGCGCCTGCTCGGCTACGACACGGCCTGCAAGGTCAACCCTCCGCTTCGCGAGGAGGAAGACCGCCAGGCGCTGCTCGACGCGCTGGTCGACGGGACGATCGACTGCATCGCGACGGACCACGCGCCGCACTCGTCGCTCGAGAAGGACTCCGAGTTCGCCGAGGCCGACAAGGGCATGATCGGGCTCGAGACGGCGCTGCCCGTGTTGCTCGATCTCGTGCGCGCCGAACGCATCGGGCTGCCGCGTCTGGTCGCTGCGCTCACGTGGAGCGCCGCGTCGGTCATCGGGCTCGAGGCCGGCGCGCTACGCGAAGGGAGCCGCGCGGACGTGACCGTCGTCGATCCGACCGCGCGCTGGACGGTGACGCCGAGCGCGCTGCGCTCGAAGAGCTCGAACACTCCCTGGCTCGGCAGCGAGCTCACGGGCGTCGTGCGGATGACGATCGCGGGCGGCGTCGTCGTGCACGAGCGGGCGACCTGAACGCCGGCTCGGACGAACCTCGATGCCGTACCGCGCGAGCGAGCCGAAGGCTCCGAAGACGGCCGCGGGCGACACCGGCCTGGTCGGCGAGATCATCCGCCAGTTCGCCGATCCGCTCGCGTTCTATCGGGAGCTCGTCCAGAACGCGCTGGACGCCGGCGCGACCCGTATCGACGTACGGCTCCTCTGGGAGGGACACGCGGAGGATCCGAACGCCGAAGGGACGATGCACGCGTCGATCATCGACGACGGCGAGGGGATGACGCGCGACATCCTCGAGAACCGGTTGCTCGTGCTCTTTCGCTCGGGAAAAGAAGGGCAGAAGGGCAAGATCGGGAAGTTCGGCATCGGCTTCTCGTCGGTGCTCGCGCTCTCGCCCACGGTCGTCACGATCCACACGACGCGTCCGCCCGACGACCGCTGGACGCTCGAGCTGCACCCCGACCTCTCGTACGACCTGTTCGCGCGCGAGGGCCGTGACGCGAGCGGCACCACGGTCACGCTGCGCCTGCCGATGTTGCGCGGCGCGGTGGACGACTTCGTGGCGCGCTCGGTCTCGGCGCTCACGCGGTGGTGCCGCCACGCGCGCATCCCCGTGACGGTGCGTTGCTTCGTGGCCGGGCACGGCGAGCCGATGCTCGAGAAGCGGGTCGACGAGCCGTTCGACATCGAGGCCCTCGTGAAGGTGACGCAGCGCGGAGGGCTGGACGAACGGACGGTCGTCGTCGGTGTGCCCGCCGACGGCGGCAGGTACGCGGGGTTCTTCAAGCACGGCTTGATGCTGTTCGAGACCGACGAGCAGCTCGTCGGTTCCTTCGCCTTCAAGATCCAGGACCCTCGCCTCGAGCACACGTTGAGCCGCGACAACGTGCGGCGCGACGCTGCGTTCGCCGATGCGCTGGACGCCGTGCGCGAGCTGATCGCGGGGCCGCTCGTCGCGGCCGCCACGGCCGAGCTCCGCAGGCTCGCGAAGGACCACGACGGCGCGGCCTGGGTTCGCACGGCGCTCGCGATCGACGCGTCGGGCCTGGAGGTCCCCGCATCGGCCTTCGCGGTTCCGCGGATCGCAGCCGCCGGAGAACGCGAGGTGACGACGGTCGCGGCGATCCGGAAGACGCGTGCGTTCGTCGCGACGGGCCCGACCGAGCTTGCGCTCCGCGCGGCGGAGGCGGAGCTCGACGTGGTCGACACGTTCACCCACGGCGCGGGCGGCGCCGCCGATGCGGTCTCCGCGATGCTCGAGCGTCGCGTGGGGCGGAAGCTGGCGCCCGTCGAGCAGGCGGTCGCGGCGGTGACGGTCCTCGAGGGGACGGCCGACGACGTGTCGCTCGTCGAGCAGACGCGCCCGCTGTTCCGTGCATGCGGCAAGCAGCCGTGCGAGGTCCGGTTCGTCCGCGTGGAGGGCGTGCGCGCCGAGGCGCCGTGTCTCGCGGCCCCGAAGGCGCTCGTTCACGATCGCGCGCTCGCCATCGGCAGAGGGCAGCCGATCACGCTGGTCGCGGACTCTGCGTCGGAGTGTCCGCTCGGTCGGCGCGATGGCGTGCTCCTCTTCAACGTCGCGCATCCGCTGGTGGCCTTCGCGCGACAGCGCGCGGCGGAGCGACCCGTGCTCGCGGCAGCCTTGCTCGCGCGCGTCGCGCTCCTCACGTGGGGCCTGCTCGACGAGAAGAAGGCGCGCGCGCTCACGCGAGAAGCGCTGTCCGTGGCGTTGCCGGAGACACCCTGAGATGGCGCGTCGCCGCGTCGGAGGCGGGCGCCTGCGCGTCGACGCCGCACGGGCGGTGGCCAAGCTCCGCGATTTCCAGCTCTGGGATCCCGCGCTCTGGGCGCTCGAGATCGTGCGCGCCGCCATCGCGCTGAGGAGCTCGCGCGTCCGTGCCCACGGCGATGCCGATGACGTCTGGGTCTCCTGGGAAGGCGAGCCCCTCGCGGACACCGACATGGTGACGCTCTTCGACGAGCTCGTGAGCCCCGTCGCGGATGCGGCGCGACGGCCGCTCCGGCTGCTCGCGATGGGCGTGAACTCGGGGCTCGGGACGGGGACCTCGTTCGTCGACGTGCTCGCGTATCGGCCCGACGCGCCCGCACACCGCGTTCGTTACACGCCGGACGTGCTCGTCGTCGACGACGACTCGCCCGACGGGATGGCCGTCGCGAGCGGTCTGCGCCGGCTTCGCGTCGAGAAGATCGAGCCCGCGCGCGGCGCGCCGTCGAAAGGCGCGGCGATCCACGTGCGAAGGCGCAAGGGGCTGGCGGTGTTGGGCCGCTTCCTCTCAGGCACGGAGCCGCGCGAGCTCGCCGCGCTTCGTCACGCCTGCGAGGACGCACCCGTTCCCGTCGTCGTCGGGCGCGCCGCGATCGGTGGAGGGCGCTCGTCGTTCGACCTCGTTCGCGTTCCGCTCGGCGCCGGGATCGACGGATTCCTTGCGTTGACCGAGCGCTCGCCGCTTTCGCACGACTCGCCCGACGCTTTGCTCGACGTCGGCGAGCTCGGCGTTCATCTCGTCTCGTACCCGCTCGATCTGGGGTTGGGTGCCGCGCGCGCACCGATCCCCGTCCGAGCGTGGGTGGATGCCCCCGTGATGCCCACCAACGCCTCGCGCTCGGACGTCCGCCGCGACGAGCCTCCGCTCGCCCAGGCCATCGAGGCCGCGCGCGCGAAGGTCCCGGACCTGCTGTCGGCCGTCGTCGGGCTTTTGGCGACGGAGCCGGCCACGCAGCACGCGACTGCCCACCACGCCCGGGTACGTCGTGCTGCGCTCCGCCTCGTGGGCAGCTTCGTCGGAGGAGCCCTCTGGCATGCCGCCGCACGCGCCCTCGCCGACCACGCGCTCCTGCCGCTGCTCGACGCGCCGCTCGTGCGCGACGCGATCGGTCGCCCTCGGTCGGTGCTCGACCTCGCGAAGAAGTCGGTCGGTGCTCTCGGGGCTGCGCCCGTTCACCGCGGCGACGAGGCGATCGACGAGCGTCTCGAGGACTGGCTGGGCGACGTGCTCTGGATCCCGCCGGGCGATGCGGCCGGGTACTTGGTCGGCGCCTCGTCGCCTCCCGACGTCAAGACACACATAAAAAAAGCAAGGTCCGCCCTCAAGGCGCGCGCGGCGTTCCGAGCGCGTCCCGAGCGCCCGGCGGCGCTGCCCGTCGAGCAGGGCCAGCTCCTGTCGGTGCGTCTCGATCGCGTCTTCGCTCCCGACGACCCGTGGGCATCCACGATCGCGAAGGCCGGGGAGCTTCGCGGCGAGGTGTGCTTGTGTCTCCCCGAGCCGGGGCACCGCTTCGGTGGAGCGGTCGAGCTGATGGCGGAAGGGCGTTCGGTCGTGGTCGAGCCGCTCGCGCTCGGTCCGCGATTCGTCGCGATCGTCGAAGCATCCGCAACGCGTCCCGACCTGAGCTACCAGGGGATCGTCGCGGACGAAGCCTTGACGGCGACGCTCGTGGCGGTCCGCGCCGCAATCGTCCGGGCCACCGAGGGGCTCGCGCGATGGCTGTGCGGCGAGGAGCCCCGGCCGTTCGAGACGCGACGCGAGGAGCTCGGCCGACCACCGGAAGGCGAGCTCCGCGCGATCGTCGCCGAGACCATACGCCACGGGCTCTCCGACGCGATCGCGTTTCTGGGCGAGGTGGGTGTCGAGCAGCCGGGGAGCACGCCCGGGCGTGCAGGTCCCGACGAGGCCGTGAAGGTCGTTCGCAAGGCCAAGAAAGGAGCAAAAGCCGCCAGGTCCGCGCTGTTCGCGTGGGACACGCCGCTCGTACGCGCCGACGCCTGGCGCATGGCGGACGGAACGTGGCGCTCGGTGCGTGCGCTCGAGAAGGACGCTCGGTTCGGCTCTCTCGGCGTCGTCGCCCCGGACCGGCCCACGCACCACCTGCCGAAGCGCCCCATCGTGGTGGCGGACGAGCGGGAGATCGTGACCCTTCGACGCGTCTTGCCACGCTCGCTGGCATTCCTCTCGTATGCCGAGGCCGGCGACAGGCCTTTCGATCCGTTCCGGGTCGCGCGCGACGTCCTGCCGACGCGCGGAGCTGCGCTCGAGGTGAAGGACGAACGTCGTCGAGGCGTGATCGTCTGGGGAGTGGACGAGCCAAGGCTCGAGCTGCGCCACGCCAACCGCGTGCTCGTCACGCAGCCCCGACCCCCCGTGCTGACCGGCTGCGCGATCGTGGTCGACGACGACGACCTCGTTCCGGCTGCCGGTTGGCAAGCGCTCGCCGGAGGCGCCGGGGCCCGAGAGGCGCTCGAACCGGTGCTGGCCGAGTGGGAGCACCGCATGCTCGACGCCGTCGCGCGGGCGGTGCTCGACGGTGTCCC
>JADZFZ010000517.1 GCA_020854145.1 Deltaproteobacteria bacterium
GAGCTACACGACCACACGCGCGACCTCTTCCACTCGTAGAGCAATTCCTTTGGCTCGAGCCCGCGTGAGCAGGCCGCGCCGAGCCACGTCCCGACGGAGCCCTCCGTCCGGCGACGCCGTCGCCGCGACACCACCACCCCGTTCGAATCGGCTACGCTCACGTCGCTCGGCGTGACCTCTGGGTCGTGCGCACGCTCCCCTCGCAGCTCGACCACCTCTTCGCGATGAACGAGGTGCGGGTCTACATGACGCTCGCGGCGCGCTCGCGCAGCGACGTGCGGCTCGCCTCGTTCCGTCCTTCGTGGGAGCTCATGCGCGAGCGGCACTCCGGGGTCGTCGGTCTCGTGCCCGACGCGCTCGTCGAGCTCGAGGTCGAAGGGCAGGGCGTCCGCGCAGTCGCGCTCGAGGTGGACATGTCGACCGAGTCGCCCGCCTATCTCGCGCGCCGCAAGCTCGGCCGTTACCGCGCGCTCCTCGGTGCCGGCGTCCCCGTGTACGGCCACGCGGACGTCGCGGTCTTCGTGGTGGCGCGCGGCGAGCGACGGCTCCGGGCGCTCGCGAGCGCGCTCGCCGACGCCGGCGTCCGCGAGGGCGTCGTGCTCGGCGACCTCGACGCGCTCGACGAGCGGAGTGTGCTCGATCTTGCCTTGTGACCGAGAAGCCGACGCCGAGCGCTTCGAGTCAGGGAACAGTCCATCGGAGGCGTGCACCCGCGGTGGTCAGTACGAGACCTCCACGAAGTCGTTCTCGGCGCACGCCTGGGCAACACCGGCGGCGAAGTCGTCCGGCGCTCGGAGCATGACGAAGCTACCGGTATCGTCGGACCAGCGAAGCTCCGTGTCCGTGCACTCGCGCCGCTGAACGCGCTCCACGGATTCCGGCAAGCCAGGGATCGGCATGTCTTCGCGAAGGATCCGATGCAGATCGTCACCGTCCACGAACCAGGTGCACGAGTCCATCAAGCTGCCGTCGGTGTTGGCCACGAACGCGCTGAATACCCGGAGGGTCTCGGAGTGTTCCGCCGTGAAGCTGTTGCACGTCCCATCGGGATGGAAGAACACGACGGGCACGCTTTCACAGTCGGGCGCCTGACAGGATGGCGACGATCGTCCCGAGCACAGGCAAGGCCCAGGAGAACCGAGCCACGTACCAACGACGCATTCGGCGAGCGGGAGAAGCGCCTGCACGGCATCTTGGCCAGCGTCGGCCGACGTGGACGCCTCGCTACCGCCACACGCTGCGAACAACAGCGGTGCGACGGCCCACCACTTCATGGCTTGCGTCTCCTGCGGCGCCGCACTGCGACGACGACGGGCACGAGCAGCAGCAACATGCCGGTCGGCGACGGCGGCGCTCCGAGCGAGCTCGCACACGACGTCGAAGCGGCGGCCCGTTCGGGTGCGTTCGCGACGCACCGAGGATCGTCGTCATCCACCGCGGGAGCTAGGTGGCCGGTGTCGCAGCGATCAGAGGGACGCTGATCGTGCGGCACACGGACGACGACGGTATGGCGCGTGGCTGTCGGGCCCGAGCCCGCTTCGAGCACCACGGTGTACTCGCGATCTTCGCGACGGTTGCCTGCGCGCTCGGCCCGCACGCAGAACGCGGCCGAGCCAAACAGGACGTCCGGATCCGTCGACCCGTCACCGGTGGCGTCGGCGGGCTGGTTGCTGCGGATCTCGACGATCCGAACGTCGGCCGGCCCACCACATGTCCCGCTCGCGGCCGTGGTGATCTCATCGCCGAGCCGGAAGAGATGCATGCGGTGATCGGGGGGCCAGAGGCAATCCGTCGAGAGAGAGACCGACTCGAACGTGGGCGGACCGGTGTCTTCCACGCGGACGGTGACGCGATCGGTGTCCGAGGAGCCCTGCCGATCGGTGACGGTCAGGACAAACGTGGTCTCGCCTATGGGCACGTCGGTTGTGACCGTGGCGCCGTTCAGGAATCGTCGGTTGGGCCCGTCGCCCGTCGCCCAGACGTACGATGTGATGTCATCCGTGCCGTCGGCGTCGGTGCTACCGAGGCCAGACAGCGTGGCACGCGCGCCACTTGGGCCGGTGCACGCCAGCGTCTGATCGGGACCGGCATTGGCGACAGGAGGCACGCTTTCGATGTTGCCGCTCAGCGAGAGATGGAGGCTGGCCGACCGGTCGGCGCGCACGAGGATGGCATCGACGACGAAGCGACGCGTGGCCCAATCGATCGCTCCTTCGATGGGGTGCAGCTCGCTCGTACGGAACGTGTGCGCACGACGGCCCGTGTCCTCGATGTGTGCCGTGATGTAGATTTCGTTTTCCCCCAGGGGGCTCTCCGCGAGCCTGAACGTCGTGACGCTTCCGTCGGTGCGAGCGTCGTCGAGGATCGGCTGGACGTTCCGGAGCACCATCTGGCTGAAGCGCAAGTCGAACATCTCAACCGACGACAGGGCCGACAGCTGGATGTACGGAAGGAACGCGTTGCACGCGAAGCTCGCGGGCAAGTCGGGGCCGGGCTGGCACGAGGCACCGTCGAACGCGACCACGCCCGCCACCGGCATCGTCGCGCTCTCGACCTCGCCGTCGAAGCTGACACGGATCGTGGCAGAGGACTCGGGGTCGAGGGTGACGAGGAAAGCGCCCTGGGTCACGGACGGCGGATCGAACCGGACGGGGTCGCAGGTGTTGTCGCAGTCGCCGCCCAGCGCGTCCTCGAGGCAATCGGGCAACTCGGCGCACGCCGCGAAGCAATAACGAGCGGGCGCGTCTCCGCTCGGCACCCCGCGGCCGTGGAACGCGCAGAGATCCAGGAGCTTCTCGCGCGCGCGTACGCGGCCGACGCTGGGATCCAGGCGACCGCTGCCGTCGTCCGTGTCGCCACACGCCAGCTGGACCTGGCCGTAGTCGAACCGCGGACAGAACGGTGGCTCGGCCGTCTCCGTGCAGTTGCGGAATGCTTCGAGGCTCGGCAGCCGGGCGCACTGCGGGACGTCGGAACATGTTTCGACATTGCCGAATGCGGCACGATGTGGGCCCCCACGATAATTGAAGCAGCGGTCGCCCGCGGGGTCGAAGTCGAGATCTTTGCCCTCGACGGGAATGCAGTGGAATCGGACTCGGTCGAGGAAAGCCCCGTCGAGCCGAGAGGCCTCCTCCGACGCCACATACGGGTCGGGGCACGGCTCGCCGGCCATGCGAGGGAAACTGTCTCCACTCGCGCCGTCATAACAGAACGGCCGATCCCAGCAGACCGAGCACATGCACTGGCCCTCTTCGACCAGACCCGTCGGCACAGGAAAGCGGCGGAGCGCGCTCGGATCGTCGAAGTCGCACCCAGCGATCGACGCGACCATGCACCCAGCGATGAGAGAGGCCCAACGAAGAAGCAGCCTGCTCATGCAGCCCTCCTCTTCTCAATGTGCGCTTTCGCACCAGAGTCTGTCACGCTCATTCGTCAGAGATCACGACCTGGACTGGCACGGTTGCATTGACGGCCCTCGGAGAGACGAGCGGCGCACCGATCTGGCCGAAGGCGTCATCTCCCCAGCACCATATGGTGCCCAGCACGGTTCGGGCGCAGCTATGCTCGCTGCCCACCGTCAGCTCGACGACGTCCGTCAGGCCGACGACGGTCGCCGGCTCGCCACACGACGCCGTCGTATCACCCGGTCCATCGCCCGTCTGGCCCTCGAGGTCGTCGCCCCAACAGACGACGATCCTGTCGTCACGAATCGCGCATCCATGGCGGAGGCCCACGCCGACCGCGGTGACGCCGCGGACGAGCGCCGACGGAACGGCACGCCATCGGGGGTCAGCCGTCCCATCCGCCAGCGAGCAATACGCATTCGCCCCCCACCCCCAAAGCGAGCCGGAGTCGTCGACGGCGAGCACTGACTGGCCACCTGGTGAGATCGCCGAGACCGTCGGCAGCCCGGGAACGAGCTCCGCCGTCGTGGATGGCTCATCCGTTCCGCGACCAAGCTGACCAGAGTGGTTCTCCCCCCAGCACCAGGCACGCCGGAGGGCATCGAGCCCACACGCGGGCGCTCCCATGGCCAGACGCACGAGCATGGGCACGCCGTATGCGCGTACGGGCTCAGTCCGGATGTCGAACGAGCCGTCGCCCAGACCGCCGTTCGTGTTGTTGCCCCAGCACCAGACGATGCCCGACCGCTCCAACCCGCACGTGTTCGCGCCCGCTGCGACGTGGACAACTGGAGGGAGACCCGATGCCCGCACGGGCACCGGGCGATCCGTCATGGTGCCGTCCGCCAGCTCGTACTCCCTGTTCCATCCCCAGCAGTCCACGGCGCCGCTGCGCGACCGCGCGCACGCGTGCCGAAATCCTACGGTGAGCTCGGCGACGTCCTCCACGCCGTGGACGCGAACGGGTCGATCGCGGTTCTCGGTGGTGCCGTCGCCCACTGCGCCGAAGCGGTTGTCGCCCCAGCAATAGACGGCGCCCTCGGCAGTGAGCGCGCACGTGAAGTATGCGCCGGCACTCACCTGGGCGATCGTTCCCGGGACGAGGCACTGCCCCACACGGCACACGCGCCCGGCGACACAGGCATGGCCGCAGGCGCCGCAACTTCGATCGTCCGTCGATAGATCCGATTCGCATCCGTCGCTGGGCTCGTCGTTGCAATCGCCCGTGAGGCGCGGACAACCGGCCTCGATGGGTGGTGGAGGCTGGTTCCCCCCGTCACGCCTCGCGGGGATCTCCGCGTCGCGGTCGATCCAGAGCCCGGTTCGAGAGCACCCGATTGCGGGGACCACGACCGCGTTCAGGACGAACATGACCGCGAGCCGTCCCAGCACAGGCGAAGCGTAGCCCATCGCGTCCACGCCGCGTCCGGCGACCAGGGCGCCGTCGCGCACGACGGCGACACGGCGGAGCCAGCCCTCGGGCACCTCGGGACCGACCAGGATCACGTAGTAGAGGCCGAGCGCGGGGTTCGC
>JADZFZ010000518.1 GCA_020854145.1 Deltaproteobacteria bacterium
CGCCTCCCTCTCCCACGTCCCCGGATCGTCGTCCGAATCTGGGGGACGTAGCCACGAGCCATCTCCACGGAAGAGCCGGATGGTGGAAATCTCCTTGTCCGGTTCTGGCGAGGGCCCCGGGGGAGCAGTCCCCCGGGGCTACTCGACATGAGGAGGTGGTGCCGCGGCGACGTTGTTGCCGGACGCAGCGCTCGCGCGGTCGCAGCTCGGCGCTGCCCTGCTGACGGGGCTCGAAATGGGAGCTGAACGAGCGTGCTCTACGAGTGGAAGAGGTCGCGCGTGTCGTCTTGCCGCTCGGCCTGCGCGTCGGGCTTGCGGCGCATCACGAGGCTGCTCCAGTACGGAGGGCCGCGTGCTGGCGACGGCGCGGGCGTTCTTCGCGCTGCTGTTCGCGACGGGCATGCGGATCTCGGAGGCGCTCGCGCTCGATCTCGACGACGTCAAACCCGAAGGGCTCCTCATCCGCAGGACGAAGTTCCAGAAGACCCGCATCATCCCGTTGCATGAGTCCGCGCGGCAAGGGATCGCCCAGTACCTCGAGCGTCGCCGTCCGGTTGGGACGCCGCCGCCGAGCCTGTTCCTCGGCTATCACGGGGGACGCCTCGCCGAGACCAGCGCCCGCTCGATGTTCTGGAAGATGCGCAGGACGGCGGGGCTCGAGCGATCGGAGGGGCAGTCGCCGCGCATCCACGACTTTCGACATACCTTCGCGGTGCGCGCCCTCGAAGCGTGTCCGGAGGGCCGGGAGCGCATCGCGCAGCACATGCTCGCGCTCACGACGTACCTCGGGCACACGCACGTAGCCGACACGTACTGGTACCTGCAGGCGACGCCGCGCCTCATGCGCGACATCGCCGAGCGCGTTCGCTCGGTGTTCGGCAAGGACGGAGGCCGGCGATGACGCCCCTTGCGCCCCACCTGACGGCCTACCTCCGAGAGCGCCTCCCGCACGAGCGCCAGGCCAGCAGGCACACGGTCGACGCCTACGCGTACACGTTCAAGCTGCTCTTCGCCTTCACGACGAAGCGCCTCCGAGTGGCACCGTCGGCGCTGATGCTCGAGCAACTCGACGCTCCGCTACTGCTCGAGTTCCGTGACCGATCAGCGAAGGCGGGATGACACCGCGCGCGAACGGCTTCATCGGGGCGGCGCGGCCGTCAGCCGCGCGCGACCTTGAAGGCGGCCGGTGTGATCTCCTCGAGTTCGAGCGCGAACAGATCGCTGTGCGTGCCGAGGCGCTCGAAGGCCCATGCGAGATAGGCCTGCACGGGGACGCCGATTGAGCGGCAGGTCGCAACGATGCCGAGCAGGACGCAGGCGCGGCGGGCACCTTCGGTGCTGCCCGCAAAGAGCATGTTGAGGCGGAGCTTCGCGAAGTTCTGGAACTCACGCTCGGTGGCGGAGTTGTCGATCGGCACCTGCGGGTCGTCGATGAATCGGGTGAGCGCGTCCCAGTGGTTTCGGTAGTAGCCGACGGCCGCGGTCAGCGGGTCCGAAGGCAAGAGCGTGGGCTCGACCGCAGCGAGCCACTTGGCGAAGTCGTCGGCGATCGGCCCGACGTGCTGTCGTCGATGAGCGAGCAACGCGTCGCCTGTCAGGCCCTTCTTGCGACCGTCTTCCTCGGCGACGTACATCGCGGCGACGAATGTGCCGCCCTCCGCGGCGAGCACGGGCTGGGTCGATTCGGCGTCGCGGAGCCTGCGCCGGCCGTGCGCGTTGCAGCCTGCTTCGATCACGCGGCCAGTGGCGTAGACGGCGTTGAAGCGGTGTTCGGCATCGGCCGTGAGCGTTCCTTCGAACGGCGCGAGCTTGGCGACGACATCCTCGCTCCCCTTCTGTGCCGCGTGCTGGAACACGGCGCACTCGGCATTGCGGTAGATCCCGACGTAGCCGTCGTACGCGGCGGGCAAGCCGGGCACGAGCACCTTGATGCCCGTGCCGTCGGTCGCCATCCACGAGCTCGACAGCAGCTTGCGCCAGTGAAGACCGTCGATCGGCGCGAGCAAGTCGGCCGCGCGTTCGACGAAGCTCACGAGCGTGCCCATCGCGAGCGGGATGCTGCGCTCGGCAAGATCTCGTCGAATGCGATCGAGCGGAGAGAGCAACGCGAACTTCTGGTGGATGAACCACGCGAGCCACTCGCACGTGACCTTCGATCGCAGGTACGGCGCCGCGGCCTTCAGGCACGCCCGCGCATCTGCCTCGTTCGCGATCTTGCGCATCGCGCGCGACGGTGACCGCCAGCCGGGTTCTTGTCATCCCGGCGTCGCTGAACGGTCACGTCGCGCCGGCGGGGAGGGTCACCATCACGTCGGCCGCGGTCGTGCGCGACGCGGGGGCCCTGGACGTGATCGAGCCCTCCGCGCAGCAATCCGAGGTGGACGATCTGCCCGAGGACGTTCTCGTCTATCTGATGGGCAGCCGATGTTGCGAGACCGATCGACTGTCCGACGTCGCATGGAGCTGTTCGGTCGATCGCAGAGCGGATGGGCGCGCGCGCAGACCATCTGCGACTACGTGCATCGACACGTGACCTTCGGGTACGAGCACGCGCGCTCCACCAAGTCCGCCGTCGAGGTCTTCCACGACAAGAGGGGCGTCTGTCGCGACTACGCCCATCTCGCCGTGACGTTCTGCAGGGCCCTGAACATCCCGGCTCGCTACTGCACCGGTTACCTCAGCGACATCGGTGTCGCACCGCCTCACGGCTCGATGGACTTCGCTGCGTGGCTCGAGGTCCATCTCGACGGCCGGCGGTACACGCTCGACCCGCGGAACAACGCGCAGCGAGTCGATCGCGTGCTGGTCGCTCGGGGTCGCGATGCCGCCGACGTGCCGATTGCCGACACGTTCGGCCCCGCGAAGCTCGAGTCGTTCCGCGTCTGGACCGACGAGGTCGTCCCCGAGGGCAGCGCGCCGACGAGCGCTTGACCGCGGGCGGACGCCTACGCCGTGCGGAGCACACGGCGCGCGAGCACCGCCACGCTCCGGCCTAACCGCCGCCGGTGGGCGCGGCGTCGAAGTCGACCGTGGCGCCGGTCGTCGAGTCGCCGATTGGGGACGGCGGGGAGATCACGTCGCCGGTCACCTTCGGCGCCGACCACCAGGCGCGTGCCTCGGCGATCGACCACTGCGGCAGCGGAAGCGCGGCGAGCGCATCGCGCAGCTCCATCGCGGTCTGCGGTCGCGCTTCGGGGTTCTTCTCGAGGCATCGGAGCACCAGCGCGTCGAGCTCGGCCGGGAGCGCGGTCGGCGCGTGCACGGAGGGCGGATCGGGCTGCGCTCCGACGTGCGCGAGGATCGTGCGCGCCACGTTCGGCTCCTCGAACACCTTGCGTCCGGTGAGCAGCCAGAAGAGGACGCAGCCGAGCGCGTAGACGTCGCTGCGCGCGTCGACCTCGCTGCCCCCTCCGGTCGCGTGCTCGGGCGCCATGTAGGCCGGCGTGCCCTGGATCTGGCCGGCGCGCGTCAGCGTCACGTCGTCTTCGCGCGCGGACACCATGCCGAAGTCGAGCACCTTCACGAAATCGGGCTCGAGGCCGAGCTGGCTCACGAACAAGTTGGCCGGCTTGATGTCGCGGTGCACGAGGCCGGCGTGGTGCGCCTCGCCGATCGCCAGACAGGCCTGCGCGACCAGATGAACCGCGCGCGACGGCGGAAGCGGCCCCCACCGCTCGACGACGACCTGGAGGTCCCAGCCTTCGAGCAGCTCCATCACGTAGAAGTACTCGCCGCTCGCGGTGGTGCCGAAGTCGTAGAGCTCGACGCTGTGGGGCGAGCGCAGCGCGGCGGTGGCCGACGCCTCGCGCCGAAAGCGCGCGACCGCGTCGTTGGTTTGTGCCACGGCCTCGGCCTGGATGAGCTTCACGGCCGCAGGTCTCGCGAGGTGCGGATGGCGAGCGCGCCAGACCTCGCCCATCCCGCCGCGCGCGATGCGCTCAACGAGCCGGTAGCTGCCCACGGCGGCGCCCGTGTCGAGCATCGACTCGTCGACCTCCACGACGTCGCGGTTGCTGGCGAGCACCGCGCGCTCGATCACGTGACTCAGCTCGTCCACGTTGCCTGGCCACGGGTAAGCGCGCAGGCGCTCCAGCGACGTCTGGGAAAGGGTGCGCGCGGGGCGGCCGAGGCGACGCGCGTGCTCGGCGAGGAAGTGCGCCGCCAGCGGCTCGATGTCGTCGGGACGCTCACGCAGCGCCGGCATGCGCACACACTCATCGCGGAGCTCTCGACGCAACGCCGGCTCGAGGCTCGTGGCGTCGGGATCGCGCAGCGCCGACGCCACGATGTGCGGGAGCGGCGCGCGGGACGCGAGCACGTCCGCGAGGCGCGTCTGCAGATCGCGCGACAGCCCGACGATCCCGGCGAGATGGACGGTGCCGCCGGCGGCGATGCTCAGCGTCCCCGTGGCCCCGAAGAGCGCGTCCGCATCGCGCACCATCGCGCAGTCGACCGTGAGCAGCGGGCGATCGGCGGGTGCCCACGCCGCGTGGATCGCGTCGGCGACCGCATCGATGCCCGAGCCCGCGGGCCCGACCACGAGGATCGGGACCGCAGGACCGAGCCCGCAGACGCGAATCTCGGCGCGAAGCTTGCGGATGGCCACGCTGTCGCCCAGCAGCGCCGGACCCCGCTGCACCGCAGCTTCGCGCGACAGCTCGCTCGCCACGCGTCGGCGTCGCTCCGCGGCGGCTTCGAGCGCGTCGACGAGCTCGGTCGTGCGCACGGCCGCTGCCGCGAGCGTGGCGAACGCGGTGATGCGCTCGTCGCTCGGCTGCTCGTGCTTGGCGGCCGGGTCCCAGCCGAGCACGAGCAGCCCGGCGATCTCGTCGCCCATCGAGAGCGGCGCGGTCACGAGCGCGCCGACCGTCCAACCGAACGCCCCGGCGACGACACCTGCCTCGGCCTCGCCGGCCCTGCGGACGGGGCGCGCCGCCGTGAGGTCTGCGGCCAGCTCGAGGTGCTCTGACAGCGCGACGGCGCCAACCCCCGAGTGCGTCGTGGCGAGCGGCCGTAGCACCTCGCCGTCGCGACGCAGGATCGCCACGCGGTCCGCGTGCAGGATCCGGTGCGCGCTTCGGAGCAGCTGCGCGTACCGATCCGCGCCCGCCAGGTTCGCGGTCAGCGAGAGCGACACGTCGACGAGCTCGCGCAGCGTGGCGCGTTGCTCGCGCTCGGCGCGCACGCTCCGCCACGACTCGATCGCGCCGCGCACGGTGAGCCGCAGGTCGTCCGCCTCCCACGGCTTGCTCAGGTAGCGGTAGAGGTCCGCGCCGTTGACGACGCTGCCCACGGCGTCCGCCGACGCTTGCCCAGTCAGCATGATCTTGCGGGCGTCCGGCGCGCGCGCGTGCAGCCTTCGCAGCAGCTCGTCGCCCTTGATGCCCGGCATGATGTGATCCGAGATCACCACCGCGAGCTCTGCACCGTCGACCGCGAGCTCGTCGTAGGTCTCGAGCGCTTCGTCGCCCGAGGACGCGGTCTCGATCGTGTGCTCGTCCCCGAAGCTCCGGAGCAGCTGCTCGCGGATGCTGGTGAGCACCGTTCGTTCGTCGTCGACGCAGAGGATGACCGAACGCGGGCTCACACGGCGCTCGCCTTCTCACCGCGCGTGGGGCCGTCCTCTTCGTGTCCGGCTGTCATCTTCTTGGTCGGCGAGTCTATCGCGAGCGGCCGGCGCGTTGGCCCACCACGCCTCGGCGCGCGCCCGCGACCACGGGGGGGGCAGCTCGAGGGCGGTGAGGGCGCGATGGGCTTCGCGCGCGGTCGCCGGACGCGCATCGGGCGACTTGCTGAGCAATCGCAGGACCCACGCGTCCAGTCCGTCGGGCAGCGGACGGCCGAGGCGCTTCGAGGGCGGATCGGGCGTCTTGGTGGCGTGGGCCACCAGCAACGCCGACAGGGCCCGACCGGTGAACACGCGCTCGCCAGTGAGCATCCAGAACGCCACGCAGCCGAGGGCGTAGAGGTCGGCGCGTCCGTCCACGTCGTCGGCGGCGCTGTGCTCCGGTGCCATGAACTCCGGCGTGCCCGAGACGAGGTCGCTCTCGCTGCGATCGGTGAGGTGCCCGTCGAGCTCGGTGACGAGGCCGAAGTCGAGGACCTTGACGAAGTCGTGATCGGTGCCCAGCCGGCAGACGAAGATGTTCGCCGGCTTGATGTCGCGATGGACGAGCCCCGCTTCGTGCGCCTCCATCAGCGACAGGAGCACCTGCTCCAGCAGGTAGACGACGCGCTCGGGCTCGAGCGGTCCGTGCCGTCGCACGAGCTCGTCGAGGTCCATGCCCTCGAGCAGCTCCATCACGTAGTAGAAGCCGCTGCCTTCGGTGATGCCGAAGTCGTAGAGCTCGACGGTGTGTGGCGAGCGCAGACGCGCGGTCGCCTCCGCCTCGCGCCGGAAGCGCTGGATCGTCTTCGGCGTCAGGCCCTCGCGCGTTCGGTCCTGGATCAGCTTGATGGCGGCCGGACGCCGCAGGTGCTTGTGGCGCGCGCGCCAGACCTCGCCCATGCCGCCGGCCCCGAGCTGCTCGATCAGCGTGTAGCTGCCGAGCGCATGGCCGGCCTCGACGAGCGCCTCGTCGACGTCTACCTCGTCGTCGCGCGACTTCAGCACTGCTCGCTCGATCACGTTCTCGAGCTCGCGCACGTTGCCGGGCCACGCGTAGGCGCGGAGCCGCTGGATGGACGGCTCGCTCAGCGAGAGCGCGCCCCGCGCGAGCCGGCTTCCGTGCAGCTTGAGGAACAGCTCCGCCATCGCCGGCACGTCGTCGAGGCGCTCCGACAGCGCCGGCACGTCGACGACGGTCGCGCTCTGCCAGCCCTGCAGCGCGGGCGGCAGGGACTGCCGCGATGCCGTCGCGGCGATCGCGCGCACGTCGGTCGCGCGTGCCGCCGGCCCGCCGATCACCTGCTCGAGCGCGCGTGCGGCCGCGGTGTGGAGGTGCTCGAGGCCGTGCAAGAAGAGCGTGCCGCCGAGGGCGAGCTCCAGCGTGCGGCCGAGCTCCGGCGCGCTGTGGATCATCGCGCAATCGACCACGATGAGGGGGCGATCGGCTCGCGCGCTCTCGGCGTGGATCGCGCGCGCCACCGCCTCGCGCCCCGAGCCTGCCTGACCGATGACGAGCACGCGCTGGGACGCCGGCTGGACGGCGACGCTCGAGATGCGTGCCCGCAGGCGCTGCATCGCGGGGCTCGCGCCGTGCAGGACGCCCGCTTGCAGCGTGTTGGCCTGACGGACGAGCTCCTGGGCGACGCGTTGGCGCCGCGCGTTGCTCTCCTCGAGCGCGTCCACCAGCTCCGCCGTGTGCATCGCCGCGGCGGCGAGCGCTCCGGCCGCGTTCAACCGCTCGTCGTCGACCTCGTGGAAAGCGCGGGCCTTGCGCGCGCCGAGCACCAGCGCGCCGGCGTGGCCGTCTTCGAAGCGGAGCGGGACCACGACCTCGTCGGCGGCCGCGTCGATCCCCCACAGCCAGCGCGACGCGCTCGCCGCGCCCTGCCGTGTGACCTCGCCGGAGGAGGCCGCGGCGGACCAGGCGCGCGTCAGGTCGGCGGGCGCGTCGTCGCTCGGCGCGAAACCGGCGCTGTCCGCCGACACGGCCACCGCGCGCCACCGGCCATCGCGCTCCCGCAGGATCGCGGAGTGATCTGCCCCGACGATCGGTCGCAGGCGGCCGAGCAACCGCGCGTACCGATCGGACGCCGCGAGGTTCGCCGTCAGATCGAGCGCGGCGTCGTGCAGCTCGCGCAGCGTCGCGCGCTGCAGCTCGAGCTGCCGCTCCTGCGCGAAGCTGCGCAGCGCTTCGCGCACGGTCAGCACGAGATCGTCCTGGTTCCACGGCTTGCCGAGGAATCGGTAGAGCCCTCCCGTGTTGAGGGCGTTGCCCAACGCGTCGGCCGTCGCCTGACCGGTGAGCATCACGCACCGCGAGTCGGGCGACATCGCGTGGACGCGCGCGACGAGCTCGTCGCCCTTGATGCCCGGCATGATGTGATCGGTGATGACGACGGGGACGAGGCCTCCGTCACCCAGCGTGGCGTCGAGCAGCTCGAGCGCGGACGCCCCGTCGTCGGCAGTCTCGACCATGACCTCGTCACGCAGGTGGCGCTGCAGCTGCTCGCGCAGCGCCAGCAGCACGATGCGCTCGTCGTCGACGCAGACGATGGTCCGATGCTGCCTCAAGCATCCGCAGGATATACTCGGCGCCTTCGATCCACACGGAGGACCATGCCTCGAGCGTCGCACCTAGAGCGCTTCGCGGCGCTCGCCGACCGGCCGGACGACGGCGACGAGGCGCGGATGCAGCACCGGTTCTTGATCGCCACCGGCGGCGCGATGAGCTGCGGCGGCGTGCTTTGGGGCTCTGGTTGCCTGATCTTCGGCATGACGACGCCGTCGGTCATCCCGTTGGGGTACGCGGCGGCCACGACGCTCAACTTCCTGTTCCTCTGGTGGACCAAGCGCTTCGATATCGCTCGGACGTTCCAGATCGTCATCAGCTTGCTGCTGCCGTTCCTCTTCCAGTGGTGGCTCGGCGGCTTCGCATCCAGCGGCGTCGTGATGATCTGGGCGATGCTCGCGTTCGTCGCGTCGCTGTCGTTCGACAACCCGCGAGCGAGCCTGTTCTGGATCGGCTTGTACGTGGCGCTCACGATCCTCTCGGGGTGGCTCGAACCGCGCCTCACCGTCCCCGATCTGCTGCGCGACCAGACCGTGTCGACGACCCTCACGACGATCAACGTCGCGGTGGTCTCCACGATGGTGTTCCTGCTGACCTTGGCCTTCTGGCGACTGCGTCACGTGGCCCTCGCGCAGCTCGCGGAGAAGAACGCCGAGCTCGCGCAGAAGAACGCCGAGCTCGCGCAGAGGAACGCGGAGGTCGCGCAGAAGAACGCAGAGATCGCAGCGTCGCAGCACGCGCTCGTTCAGAGCGAGAAGCTCGCCGCTCTGGGCCAGCTCGTCGCGGGCGTCGCCCACGAGCTGAACACCCCGCTCGGCGCGGTGCGCGCGTCGGCCGGCAACATGGAGGTCGCGATCGGCGAGATCATGCAGGAGCTGCCCGGCGTGCTGGCGGGCGCGTCCGCCGAGGAGCTCGCCCAGCTGCGAGCGCTGCTCGACATCGCCGCGCGGGCGAGCGGCGCGCGCACGTCGAAGGAGGAGCGGCAGGCGCGGCGCGCCCTCGGCAAGGAGCTGGAAGTCGCAGGAGTGCCAGGGGACGCGCACGTGGTCGATCGCCTCGTGCAGATCGGCGTGGCGAGCCTCCAGGACGACCCGTCGATCCTGCCGCTGCTGCGCTCGCCCCGCGCGGCGGCGTTGGTCCGCGGCGCGTACAACGTCGCCGGCTTGCAGCGAAACCGTGAGACCATCCAGCTCGCTTCCGAGCGCGCGTCCAAGATCGTCTTTGCGCTCAAGCGCTACGCGCATCCCGGCGTCGAGGGCGAGACCTCCGAGGCGTCGCTCGCCGAGAACATCGAGACCGTGCTCACGCTCTATCAGAACAAGCTCAAGCACGGCGTCGAGCTCCACCGCGACTTCGAAGGCGACGTCGCGTTGCATGCACGCCACGACGAGCTCAACCAGGTGTGGACGAACCTGGTGCACAACGCGCTGCAGGCGATGGATCAGCGCGGGCGACTCGAGCTCTCCGTCCGCAAGGAGAACGGCCTCGCGGTCGTTCGCGTCATCGACGACGGTCCGGGGATCCCCGCCGACAAGCTCTCGCGGATCTTCGAGCCGTTCTTCACGACGAAGCCTGCGGGCGAGGGCAGCGGGCTCGGTCTGTCGATCAGTCGCGACATCGTCGCTCGGCACGGCGGCACGATCGAAGTAGACTCGAAGCCCGGTCGGACCGAGTTCCGGGTGCTGCTGCCAATCCAGGGGGAGGCCAGATGACCAGCGCCATCGTGCTCGTCGACGACGAGAAAGTCATACTCGACAGCCTCAAGGCGCAGCTCAGCGGCTTCTTCCACAACCGCTACCTCTACGAGACGGCCGAGAGCGTCGCCGAGGCGTGGGAGATCATCGAGGAGCTCGTCGCGCTCGACACCGAGATCATCGTCATCGTGTCGGACTGGCTCATGCCGGGGACGAAGGGCGACGAGTTCCTCGTCGAGCTCGCGGCGAAGCACCCGAGCATCCGCACGGTGCTGCTGACCGGCCACGCCGATGCCCGCGCCGTCAGGCGCGTGATCGACGAGGCTCGCGTCGACCGCGTCATCGCCAAGCCGTGGAACGCCGACGAGCTGCGCGCGATCGTCGAGTCCGCCACGAGAGAGTCCCTCGTCAGCTGACGTCCCTTCCCGCGACGGAGCGGGCTCGGTGCTCGCGACCGGGAGCGTCTGTGAATCAGGCAGGTGGCGGCGAGACCGCCACGCGGGGCTTTCAGCCGGCTCCCTGGGTGAGCTCGTCGCGGAGCTGCGCGCTCTTGGCGGTTGCGCCCCACCGGTCGTACGCGGCGCAGGCCTGGAGCAGGCGCGCTCGCGCTCGATCGTGGTCGCCGGAGCTCCGGTGCAAGCGGCCGGCGAGCTCGTGCGCGAGCGCCTCCTCGTGGACGAAACCATGGGTCCCTGCAGAGGAGGCGGCCGCGTCGTAGTGCTCGAGCGCCGCGTCGCGACGGCCGCTGACGCGCGCGATCTCCGCGTCGACCAGGTGGACACGATGGTCGTGGTTTGCCGGCGCGAAACGTTGCCAGGTGCGGAGCTGTCGCACGCTCGCTTCGATGCGCTCGAGCGCCCGCGCCACGTCGGCTTCTTCCGCGGCCGTGTCGAGCGAGCCGAGGGTCGCGAGCGTGCGGTACTGGTGAAACCAGACCGGGTGATACGTGGACGTCGCGCCGTCGGCGTACTCGGCACCGCGATCGGCCAGCTCCAGCGCACCTTCGATGTCTCGAAAGAGGTAGCGGATGAAGGTGCCGACGACGGTGACGATGAAGGCGGCGCCGCGGAAGTTGATCGCGCGAAGCTCGTCCATGTGGCGCGTCTCGTCGTACTCCGGACCGACGAGACGGGTGGGGTCGGCGGCAGCTCCCGTGAGGTTGCGGACCGCCTGGCCGTACTGGACCGTGCACCCGAGCGCCGCGAGCTGCTTCCGGTGCACGAGGATGGCGGCGTTCTTCTCGTACATCTTGCCGAGCTCGGCGAGCTCGATGCCCGCGTAGAACGCGTTGCAGACGACGGAGTGGAGGCCCCACGCCGCGTACTCGTGATCGCCGGTGTCGAAGCCGAGCCGAGCCGCACGGCGGTCGGCCTCGATGGATGCGCGCATCGGCTCGACGAACAGACCCACCATCCCGCCGACCACGTGGATCATCTTGGGTCGTAGCGACCGGTCGCCGACGCGGTCGAGCATGCGCATCGCGGTCTTGCCGACGGAGTAGGCGACGTCGATCTGGTTGATGGCCGAGAGCACCAAGGCGAAGATCGCGAACCCGTAAGGCGACTCCTTGCAGACGCCGTGCTCGAGGGTCGAGCGGACGATGTTGCACGCCAGGACGGGGAGAAGGCTCGGCGCGGCCAAGTAGGCCGACGACATCGTGCCGTTCTGGATCCGCTGCATCGCCGCGATGCGCGGGTCGGACGCCATCGGCAGCGCGTCGAGCCTCTCGGCAGACCAGGAGGACAGGAGCGCCAGGGTCTCCACGACGGCTTGCTCGACGTACGCGCCGCTCGGCTCGGCCGGTATCTCCGTGCCGAGCTCGCGGAGCACGTCGAGCGCGCTCCTCACGGCGTCTGCGAAATGCTGCTGGCTCACGAACGACTGGATCGCCACCTCGCGAGCGCCGACGCGATCGAGCACCTGCCTGCCGTTGGCTACCGCCGATTCCACGAGCGCTTCCATCGTCGCGTAATCGCCGCTCAGATACGCCGCGCGTGCGCCCTCGACGTGGATGGCCAGCGCTTGCTCGTACTCGGTGGACCAGCACGTCGGGCCGAGCAGCGCGCGTGCTTTCTGGAAATAGCCGTACGCGGGCTCGAACGCGGCCGATGCCGACGCACGCCGTGCGGCCGCGAGGTTGAGCGCGCAGAGCTGGGCCTGCTCCGACGCCGACTGCGCCGCGGCGCCGCGGTTCAGGTGCTCGACGAGCTCGAAGAGACGCTGCTCGCGCGCCGCGCCTTCGAGGCGATCGAGCAGGTACAGACCCACCTTGCGGTGCACGCGGACGGCCGCCTCCTCGTCCATGGAGGAGCGCGCCGCTTGACGCACGCGATCGTGGGCGAAGCGCAGCGCGAGCCGGCTCTCTTCGTCCACACGCGCCATCTCGAGCGACGCGTCCGGCACGGCCGTGACGAGCTCCGTCGCGAGCGCAGGGCGGAGCAGCTCGAGCGTCGCGAGGCGCTCGTCGCCGAGCGTGTACGCGAGCGTCTCGAGGTCGAAGGGATCGCCGATGCAAGCTGCGACCTCGAGCGCTTCGCGCGTCCCTCGGGGCATGCGCCGGATCTCGGCGCGCACGAAATCGACGACCTCTTGACCGACGGCACGCGCTTCGATCGACGACTGATCCCACGTCCATCGTTGCTCGGCCGCCGAGTAGCGGAGCGCGCCCTCTTCGTGCAGCGATTCCAGGAAACGTTTGAGGAAGAACGCGTTGCCGAGCGTCTTGGCGCGACACGCGGCCGCGAGCCGAGCGCGACCGGGAGCACCGGGGAACGTGTCGGACACGAGATCGAGCACCGCGTCCTCGCCGAGCGGGCCGAGCACGATCTCGTCGAATGCCGCCCCCACCGAGCGCATGCGCTCGATCGCGGCCGTGAGCGGGTGCGCGTCGTCGACTTCGCTGTCGCGGTATGCGCCGATGAGCAGGACGTGTCGGCTCTCGGGATCGGTCGCCAGGCTGGTCACGAGATCGATCGACGGCAGGTCTGCCCACTGCAGGTCGTCGACGAAGAGCACGAGCGTGTGCTCGGGAGACGCGAGCGTCGCGACGAGGTGGCCCATCGCGACCTGGAATCGGTTGCGCAGCTCGATGCCCCCCTCGCTGAGCGCGGCGCGCGAGACGGGCTCGAGCGATTTGGACGACCCGAGGACCTCCTCGAGCTCGGGGATGACGTCGACGAGCACGCGTCCGCTCTCGCCCAAACCCGTTGCGATGCGCTCCTTCCACGCGCCGAGCGTCTCGCGACCTCCGCCGAGCGACGCGCGGATCAGCTTGCGGAACGCCTGCACGAGACTCTGGTAGGGCGTGCCGCGGTCGAACTGATCGAACTTTCCGGAAACGAAGACCCCGCTCGAACCGACGAGCGATTGCTGCGCGGTCGCGATCAGCGATGTCTTCCCGATCCCTGGGTAACCCGCCACCAGCAGGACCTGCGAGCGACCGCCCGCCGCGCGGGCGAAGGCGCTGCGCACGGCGCCGAGCTCGCGCTCGCGACCGTAGAGGGTGGCCGGGATACGCAACCGCGCTCGCTGCTGCTCGCGATGAGGCAACGCGGGGTCGCCGCCTCGCACCGCGAGCACGAGCGAGCGCTTGAGCTCGTCTGCCGACTCGAAGCGGTCCTTCGGGTCCATCCGAAGCGCGCGATCGAACCAATCGTCCAGCCCCGCCGGCAGCTCGGGGCGCTCGGTGGTGACGGGCTCGAAGCGCCTCAGCGCCATCGCGAGCCCGATGGCCGCACGCGTCTTGCCCGTGAATGGGCGGTGCGCCACGAGTGACTCGTACGCGACGAGGCCGAGGCCCCAGAGATCCGAACGCGCGTCGGCAGGCTGAGCGTCGAGCAGCTGCTCGGGCGCCATGTAGAGCGGCGTGCCGACGACGTGCCCCTCGCCGGTGACCTGCATCGAGCCCGTGGCCTCGATCGGCTTCGCGATGCCGAAGTCCACGACCTTCGCGAAGAGCTCCTCGGTGCCGGCGACCAGCATGATGTTGTCGGGCTTGATGTCGCGGTGGATGATTCCTTGCGCGTGCGCGACCGAGAGCACCTCGGCGACCTGCGACACGAGGCGCACGACATCGTCGAGGCTCAACGCGCCCGCTCGTTCGAGACGATTCGCGAGCGACTCGCCTTCGATGAGCTCCATGACGATGAAGGGCGTGCCGTCCTCGGTCTCGCCGCGGTCGAAGACGCGGACGGCGTGAGGATGATCGATGCGCGCGGTGAGCAAGGCCTCGCGCGCGAGGCGATCGCGCGCCGACGTGTCGTCGGGCCGCAGAAGGAACTTCACGGCGACGTCGATGCCGAGCGTCAGGTGCTCGGCCACCCAGAGTTCCGACATCCCGCCACCGCCGAGCCGCCGCAGCAGCCGGACACGCTCGCTCACGTGGGTTCCCGGCGCCGGCGCTGCGCCCTTCCGCGCGCGCGTGTGAGGAGCGTCGCGCGCCTTCGCGGTCGCGTGCTTGACGTCCGCCATCGAGCTGACGGTGACGATATCACGACGGTTCTTGCCGCTTGGCAGGGGGGCGCGTGCCTACGAGCGCGCACCCCCATCGCGTCGCGCACCGTGAAGACCCGTTGCTGGTACACGCGGATGGCGCGGTAGAACGCGGCCATCGCGTCCACGCCGCGTCCGGCGACCAGGGCGCCGTCGCGCACGACGGCGACACGGCGGAGCCAGCCCTCGGGCACCTCGGGACCGACCAGGATCACGTAGTAGAGGCCGAGCGCGGGGTTCGC
>JADZFZ010000519.1 GCA_020854145.1 Deltaproteobacteria bacterium
AGACCCGTCGCATCGTGCGCGCGGTGTCGCACCCGCTCGTCACGATCCTCGGGCATCCCACGGGCAGGCTCTTGCTCGGCCGCGCGGGAAGCCGCTTCGATCTGGACGCCGTGGCGCGCGCCGCGGCCGCCAACGGCACCGCGCTCGAGATCAACGCGAGCCCGCACCGTCTCGACCTGGCGCCCGCGATGGCGCGCCGCGCGGTGGAGCTCGGGTGCGACGTCGCGATCAGCCCCGATGCGCACAGCGTGTCGGAGCTCGGCAACACGCCCCTCGGCGAGCGGGTCGCTCGGCGCGCGGGCGTCGCCAGAGACCGCGTCCTGAACGCCGGCAGCGCCGAGACGGTGGTGGCGCGCCTCGCGGCGCGACGCGAGGCGGCGCTGGCCCGGTTGGCGTGACGCACCTGGTTTGGCTGAAAATCAGGCGAAAACTGGAGATGTGGTAACGTGACCAACGTGCGGCCGTCTCGTGGCGTTGCGGCCTCGTGGGCCGGGATCGCGCTCGTCGTCGCGACGGCGAGCGGCTGCGCCGATCCGATCGCGTTCTGCGAAGGCGGTCGGTACGAGCAGACCCTCTCCGGCCAAGGGTGCACGTTCCCCGCGGCGCGGGTGAACGCGGCGGGGATCCCTCGTTGCCCGGCACACGCCCCGTTCGGCGACCTCGCGAGCGAGGCCGTCGTGTGCGCGGAGGACGAGCCGACACGCGACGAGATCTGCGCCGAGATCGGGCGTGCGAACGCCGAGGCCTGCGGGCTCGGCGTCGCCCTCGCGGACCCGGGCTGTCTCGCGGCGATCACGCTCGACAGCTTGACGTGTGACGGGCTCACCAACCTGTGCGGCGGGCAGCGGCTCTCGACCTCCGGCGCGCTCGGGGTGGTCGATGGCGGCGAGTGTGCCGGCGGCATCGCGTTCCCCGAGCTCCCCGGGACGCCGGGCTTCATGGGAACGAAGCTCAGCGCGATGGGCTGGCCGCAGTTCGGCGGCGGCGGCGGCGGGCTCGAGCTCGAGCTCGAGATGCGGGTCACGATCACCGCGGAGCCGCCGGCGCGCCCCGACGGCGAGGTGGGCAACTACGCGACGTTGTTCGAGCAGCCCAACAATCAGTTCGGGATCGGGCTCGTTCGACGGGTGGGTGACAGGGGTCCGCACTTCGCCGTGGGGCTCGGGAGGTGCGGCGCCGGTCTGCCGGCTCGGTCGGCGGTGGACCCTCGCGAGGTTCCGTTGCACACGCCGATGGTGGTGCGCGCGGGGGTGAGGGCCAACCTCGACGTCTGGATCGACTCGGGCGCCGGTGAGATCGTCGGGACGTCGGCCGACTGCAGCCCGAGCCTCACCGACGCAGCCGGCTTCGTCGTGGGTCCTTTCACGGGGATCCTGGAGCACCTCGTGGTACGCCGGGTCGGTGGGCCCGTGATGCCGCCGCCCATGCCGCCGCCCATGTGCATCCCACCGATGTGCCCGCCGTGAGCACGCGTGGCGACGTGCCGGGGGCCGGCGACGTGATCGCCGAGAAGTACCGCGTCGAACGCGTCCTCGGGGAAGGCGGCATGGGCACCGTGCTCGAGGCGACGCACCTCTTCACCGGCAAGAACGTCGCGATCAAGTGGATGTTGCCTGCGCTGTCCTCGGAGCCCGAGGCAGCCGCGCGGTTCCTGCGCGAAGCGCAGATCGCCGGCAAGCTCGATCACCCCAACATCGTCGATGTGCACGACGTCGGACGCGAGCGCGGCTCGATGTACCTCGTGATGGAGCGGCTGCACGGCGAGACGCTGGCCGAGCTGCTCGACCGCGGGAAGCTCGCTCCGGCGGATGCCGTTCGCCTCGTGATGCCCGTCTTTCGCGCGATCGCCGCAGCGCACGACGCTGGCGTCGTCCACCGCGATCTCAAGCCGGAGAACGTGTTCCTGTGCCGCGACAACACGGGGCGCGCGCTCGAGCCGAAGGTGCTCGACTTCGGGATCTCGAAGCTGCTCGACGCGCCGGAGTCGATGAAGCTGACGCGCACCGGGATGGTCGTCGGGACGATGTTCTACATGGCGCCCGAGCAGATCGCGGGCGCGCAGATCGGCCCGACCGCCGACGTGTTCTCCCTCGGGGTCATCGTCTATCAGTGCATCGTCGGCGCGATGCCGTACGACGCACGCAACTTCAACGCGCTCGTCGTGGAGATGGCGACCAAGGACGCGATCTCGATGCGCGACCGCGACGCCAGCATCGACCCCCTGCTCGACGCGGCCGTGCTCCGCGCGCTCCATCGCGACGCGACGGCACGTTACCCGGACGTCGCCTCGTTCGCGCACGCGCTGGAGCCGTTCGCTCCCGGCGTTCGGTTCGAGCTGCCGCGCGAGACGTGGCGCAACGCGAAGGCACGCGCAACCACGGTGACCCCGCGGGCTCCGACCCAGGCGACGAGCGAGATCGTCGTCGGATCGACGACCCGGCCTGCGATGCGATCGATGACCTCCGTTCTCGTGTGGCTGGGCGCGATCGGCGCAGCCGCGATCGGCGCCGCGGTGGTCGTGTGGGTCTCGCTGTTCGGTCTGTCGTCGCCGCGATCCAGCGCCGCGGCCCCTGCGACGAACGCCTCGCGCGGAGCGCCGAGTGCGTCACCGGGCGACGCGCCCTCGGCGAGCCCGCCGGCGCAACCGACCGTTTCGGTCGGCTCGCCCGGCCCGACCGTGGTCGCACCGACGCTGCCGCCTGCGCTCGCGCCGCAGCCGGTCGCGCTCGGGCCCGCGGCGACTCCCGCGCCGCCGACAGCCGGATTGGCCGACCCTCCGACGCGTACGGAGCCAGCGTCGCCGCCCGAGGCGGCCGCTCGTCGACCTCGGCGAACGAGCGAAAGGCCTCCGGACGTGAGACGATCCGCACCGCGCACGCGTCGCATTCGCGTGGAGGACTTCTGATCGATGGGACGGACTTCGCAGGCGCTCGTCGCGTGGACCGTCGCGCTCGCGTGCGTCGGCGGCACCGGCGCGATCGTGCAGGCGCAACAGCCGCAGCAGGAGCCGGCGCAGTATCGGACCTGGATCGCGCGCGCGGTCTCCGAGTACGAGGCCGGGCGTTGGGCCGAAGCACGCGCCAACTTCCGCCGAGCACACACCGCGTTTCCCAACGCGCGGACGCTGCGCGGGATCGGGATGACCTCGTTCGAGCTCGGGGAGTACGTGGAGGCGATCCGCAACCTGGGGGCGGCGCTCGAGGAGACCCAGCGCCCGCTGACTCCGGAGCAGCGCCGGGAGGTGTCCGAGCTGCTCGAGCGCGCGCGCACGTACACGGGCCGCTACCGCGTGCGCGTCGAGCCGAGCAGCGTACGAGGCACCGTCACGGTCGACGGCCAACCCGCGACGCTCGAGCCTAACGGAACGCTCATCCTCGACATCGGTCGCCGCGAGATCGTGGCGCGCGCCGAGGGACACGAAAGCGCGTCGCGCGTGTTGCAGGTTCGTGGTGGCGAGGACGAGCAGATCATCCTCGCGCTGCGTGCGACGACCGCGTCGTCGACGGCGGCCACCGCAGGCACGGCCGGCACCGCGAGCACCTCGGCCACCGACACGACGGGCTCGACGCCCGACGGCGGCGACACCGACGGCGGAGCGTCCGATGGGCGAGCTCCCGCCACGCTCCCCGACGACCTCGACGACCCCGACGGCGGGGATGGCGACGCGGCGACACGGCGACGCGCGAGACGATCGCGGCAGACGGGCTCGAGCGGAGACGGCGCTGCCATCGGGCTCTTGATCACGGGCGGGGCGCTCGCGGTGGGAACCGTGGGCTCGCTGGTGTGGCTCATCACACGGAGCAACGCGGTGGACCAGTGCGGCACCGGTTCCACGGAGGGCCCGTGCCTGAACGAGGACACGCTCACCGGCCAGCGCGATCTGGCGATGGGCGTGACCGTCGGTCTCGGGCTCGCCGCGGCCGGCGCCGCGACCGTCGGTCTCGTCCTGTTGTCGAGCTCGGGCGACGACGAAGAGCGCTCCACGCGCCGCCGCGCCGCGCTCTCGTGTGCGCCGGCCGGAGCGGGCTTGTCGTGCCGGGGCTCGTTCTGAAGGGGTGACGAACAACCGGTCGTGCTGAGTACCCATCGGCTTCGCCGACCCGGCAGGTACGAAACACCTGCCCCACCCTTTGGGTGGGGCTGTTTCTTTCTAGCTCGTCGAAGCACGTCATCGCGCCCCTCGACGCTGCTCGGGGCGAACGGTCGGGTATTTCTCGTCAGGCACTGGGCCCGCCCGGGCTCGGTGTCTCCGACGGCGCCCAACCGAGGCACGCTGGGCGGAAGGCGAAGTTTGACGAGATGGCGGCGGCTGAGAGACGCTCTCGCCGCCCATTGCGCCACAAGAACGGCCCAGCACGATGACGATCGCGGACGACCAGCGGGTCGGGTCGTCGATCGCGGAGAAGCTCCGCGTCGAGCACGTCGTCGACGCGCGCTCGTCGAGCCTGCTGCTGCTCGCGACCGACCAGTACACGGGGGCACGCGTCCTCGTTCATGTCGTGCGACCCCAGCTCACGCACGATCAGGACGCGGTGCGCCTCATGCTCGAGGACGCGCGCTCCGCGAGCACCATCGGACACCCCAACATCGCGAACGTCACCGAGCTCGGCTTCGACACCGACGGCGGCGTCTTCATGGTGCTCGAGCCGATGAACGGCGAGACGCTGACGGGGCTGTTCACGCGTGCGGGCGGGGCGCTCGGCCCGCAGTACGGCGTCGACCTGCTGCTGCCCATCGTCGGTGCGATGGGCGCCGTCCATCGACAGGGACACGTCCACGGCGACATCCGCCCGGAGAACGTCTTTCTCACGTACGACGCCGCGGGAAAGGCGACCGCGAAGCTCTTCGGCTTCGGGCTGGCGCGCGTCCACGACGCCTACGCGCGGCGTGCGGGCCCGGGTCAGATCGCCGGCAACCCGTATTACATGTCGCCCGAGGAGACGCGCGGCGAGACCGGCGGGCCCGCGAGCGACGTGTGGTCCCTGGGCGTCATCCTCTACCAAGCCGTCTCGGGACGTCTGCCCTTCGACGCGCAGGACCCGGCGTCCATGATCCAGGCGGTCAACGGGACCGCGGCGCGCCCGCTCCTCCACGTCGCTCCGCAGACGCCGGCCGCCATCGCGCAGGCCATCGACCGCGCGCTCATCGCCGATCGCGCCGTCCGTTATTCCGACATGACGCAAATGCACGCGGCGCTGGCTGCGGCGGTCTCTCCGCCCGCTCCGAAGCCCGCGAGCACGCCGCCACCCTCCCCTTCGGCGGGCGTCGTTCCCACCACGCTCGACGGAGACACTCCCGAGCCCGTCGGTGATCCGCTCGCGTCCACGGTGGCGGCAGAGCCGCCGAGCGGGGCGGTGATGCTGCCCGAGTCGATCGCGCGCGGGCAGACGCCGCCGAGCCCTCCCGCGCCTGCGCTGTCGGCCGGAGCGAAGCCCGCGACGCCCTCGTTCCCGCACGCTGCGCCTCCTCCGCGACCCGCGCCGGGCGCCCAGAATCCCGCGGCGATGGCGCGCACGATGGAGATGACTCCGCAGGAGGCCGAGACGCTCCGCGCGCTGCAGAGCCAGGCGATGTCGCTCTCGACGCCGCCGAGCGTGCGACCGCCGTCGGGGCAGATCGCGACGGCTGCTCCCGCCGTCGTGGCTGCGGCGTGGCCTCCGGCATCGACGCCGGCGCCACCGATGCCCGCTCCGGCCAAGAAGAGCAACACGGCCTTGATCGTGGTCGCGCTGCTCGCGCTCTTCGTGGTGCTCGGAGGCGTCGGCGGGTTCGCCGCGTGGTGGTTCGTGATCCGAGCAAACGAGGAAACCGGCGAGGTCCCCTCCGCGGCGGACGCAGGCGCGATCGTGGCTCCGACGCCGCCCGTGCCGCCCCCCGTCTCGACCACGCCGGCCGTGGCGTCCGACGATGCGGGCACCGCGCAGCTGGACGACGCGGGCATCGCGGCCCCGGCGGTGGAGCCTCCGGTGCTCGACGCGGGACCGAGCGAGCCGCCGCCGCCGAGCGCCGACACCCCGCCGCCGAGCGCCGACACCCCGCCGCCGAGCGCCGACACGCCTGCCGCGGAGGCAGACGCCGGCGCCGCGGTCGAGGAGCCCGACGACGATCCGCGACGGCCCGGAAGACGTCCGACCAAGCGTCGACCGGGCCGGGGCGGCCCGCTCATCCGTCGGACGTGGTAACGACGCGCTCGCGCTGGTAAGGCTCGCCACGCGCGACGGCCACGGGCGTTCAACGAGGCTCGTGGAGGGCCCCGCCCGAACGCCGGCGCGAGCACCGACGAAACGCCCGGAGACCGTGATGAGCCTTCGCCTTCCAACCTCCCGTTGCAGCCGATCCCGTCCCCTCACCCGCGCCGCAGCCGCGACGTGCACCGTCCTGGCCGTGTGCGCAACGATGCTCGGCGTCGTCCCGAATGCGCTGGCGCAACAGCCGCAACCACAGCCGCAGCAGCAGCCGGCGGGCGACCAGGCCGAGGCTCGGCGCCTCTTCGAGGAAGGGCTCGGCTTCGTCGACTCGGAGGATTGGACGCAGGCCCTCGACCGGTTCACCCGGTCACGCGCCATCGTCGAGCGGCCGAGCACGGTGCTCAACATCGCGACCGCGCTCTCGCGCCTCGGACGCGCCCGCGAGTCGGTGCGCGAGTTCGAGCACTACTTGACGATCGCGACGTCGCCCGCCGATCGCGCGGGACGCGAGCAAGTGCGCGCGCTGATGGAGACCACGCGGGCGTCCATCGCGCGCCTCACGCTGACGGTCAGCCCCGGCACCGCCGCGGTCGCGGTGGACGGCGAGCTCTCGCAGGTCGGTGGCGACGTGCGCGAGATCCTCGTGGACCCAGGGCACCGCGTCTTCGTCGTCCGCGCCGCGGAGCACACCGATCAGACGTTCGAGCTCGACCTGCCGCCGGGCGCGCGGATCAGCCACACGATCACGCTCGCGCGCGTCGCCGCGGCTCCCACGACGGGCACGTTGTCGGTGACGTCGAACGTGAGCACGGCGGTCATCTCGATCGACGGCGAGGAGGCGGGACGCGGTTCGGTCAGCCGCGAGGTGCCACCCGGCCGTCGTCGTATCGACGTGCGTGCAGAGGACTATCTGCCTTTCACCGAGCAGGTCGACGTGCTCGCGGGCAGGACCGCGACCGTGCGCGCGGACCTCGTCGAGGAAGGCGGCAGCGTCTTCTCCAGCCCGGTCTTCTGGGTGATCACGGGCGCGGTGGTGGTCGGAGCGGGCGTGACCGTGGGCGTCGTGGTGGCGACCCAATGACGGCGCACGACGACGGCGCGACGGCGCGAACCGCGCTCGCGCAGCTCGACGCGGTGCTCGCGGCTTGGGTCGCACACCTGCGCGAGCTGACGTCGAAGGACGGGCGCGTCTCGAACGAGCTGCTCGACCGACACCAGGTCGTGGCCTTCGACCTGGCGCACGCGACCGCGGCCGTGGAGGCAGCCCGCGAGTCACTTCGCTTCGCCGAAGGAGCGGGCCCGCTGGAGCGCGCGCTCGCGGTTTCGTTCGCAGGCGACGCCGTGACGCGGGTGCGGGATCTGGTGGCGCGCGATCCCGCGGCCTGCGGGATCTCGGAGGAGCTTCGTCAGCGGACGGTGGAGTCGAGCGAGGTGCGCGCGTTCGTCGCGTACGCCACGTCTCCGGCGCGTGCGGACGAGATCGTCGCCTTGCTCGAGGACTCGCCGTCCGGCCCCTCGCGAGGCCTCGAAGAGCACCACGTCAGCTACGCCGAGGAGTTCCGGCGTTTCGCGCAGAACGTCGTCGCACCCCAGGCCGAGAAGATTCATCGACACGATCTGCTGGTGCCGAAGGAGATCCTCGACGGCCTGCGCGAGCTCGGATGCTTCGGCCTGTCGATCCCCGAGCGATTCGGCGGGATCCAGCCCGACGAGGCGCCCGACAACATCGGGATGATCGTGGTGACCGAGGAGCTGTCGCGCGCGTCGCTGGCCGCTGCCGGGTCGCTCATCACGCGACCCGAGATCCTCGCGAAGGCGCTGCTCAAGGGCGGCACCGAAGCCCAGCAGGCGTACTGGCTCCCGCGGCTCGCATCGGGAGAATCGATGGTCGCGGTCGCCGTGACGGAGCCCGACTACGGCAGCGACGTGGCCGGCGTGAAGCTCACGGCCACGCGCACGGAAGGCGGATGGCTGCTCGACGGCGTCAAGACGTGGTGCACCTTCGGCGGCTACGCGGACACGTTGATGGTGCTCGCCCGCACGGACCCCGATCCGAAGGCGGGGCACCGGGGGCTCTCGCTCTTCATCGCGACCAAGCCGCGCTTCGAGGGGCACGACTTCGAGCACGTGCAGACGGAGAGCGACGGCCGCGCCGGGGGACGGATCGAGGGCCGCGCCATCGGCACGATCGGCTACCGCGGGATGCACAGCTACGAGTGCGCGTTCGAGCGTTACTTCGTCCCGGCGGAGAATCTCCTCGGCGGGGACGGCGCGCTCGGCAAGGGGTTCTACCTCCAGATGGAGGGCTTCTCGGGCGGCCGCCTGCAGACGGCCGCACGCGCGCTCGGTGTCATGCAGGCCGCGCAAGAGACGGCGTTCTCGTACGCCCGCGATCGACGCATCTTCGGCAAGCCGGAGATCGCGTACCAGCTGACGCGCGTGAAGCTCGCGAAGATGGCCGCGCTCGTCCACGCGGCGCGACAGCTCACGTACCGCGCCGCGCGGCTCGTGGACGCGCACCGCGGGCAGATGGAGTGCTCCCTGGTGAAGCTGTTCTCCTGTCGCGCGGCGGAGTGGGTCACCCGCGAGGCGATGCAGATCCACGGTGGGATGGGCTACGCAGAGGAGTTCGCCGTCAGCCGCTACTTCGTCGATGCCCGCGTTCTCTCGATCTTCGAGGGAGCCGAAGAGGTGCTCGCCTTGCGCGTGATCGCACGCGCGCTGCTCGAAGCAGAAGGAGCGACGACATGAGCCACATCGACGTCCTGCCCCACGAGGAGCTCGCGCCCGCGAGCCCCGTCGATCTCACGCGCGTTCGCCGGCCGGCTTATGGCCGCACGCTCGACGACCTCGAGCCCGGGCGCGTCTTCGTCCATCCGCGCGGCCTCACGTTCACGCCGGCGCTGCTGCGCGACTTCGCGATGACGTTCCATCAGGCCAACCCGCTCTACCTGAACGTGGAGGTCGCCAAGCACCTCGGTCACGCGGCGATCCCCGCCTCGCCCCAGCTCGTGTTCAACGTCGTGCTGTCGCTCGGCGTGCAGAACGACAGCGAGAAGGCCATCGCGAACCTGGGCTACTACGACGCGCTGTTCGTTCGACCCGTCTACGCGGGCGACACGTTGACCGCGATGACGAAGGTGCTCGACCGCAAGGACCGCGGCGCGGACAAGCCCGGCATCGTCACCATCCGAACGATCGGGCTCAACCAGCGCAACGAGCTCGTCCTGCGCTACGACCGGAAGGTCTTCGTGGGTCACCGCAAGGCCGGCGAGCAGAGCGCACCCGACCTGCCCAAGGACGTGGCGCCTGCCTGGCCCGAGGGAGCCGACACGGTGGCGCGTGCAGAGATCCCCGTTCCCCCCGCTGGACGCATCCGCCACCTCACGGGGCCGACCACGTACGCAGAAGACTTCGCGCCGGGCGACATCGTCGTGCACCCGAACGGTCGCACCATCACCGACGAGCACGTGGCCTGGACCTACCGCGTCGGAAACACCCACCCGCTGCACTACGACCGCCTCTTCTCGACGTCGCGCGAAGGCAAGATGAGCGGAGAGCCCATCGTGTACGGTGGGCTGGTCTTCGCGTGGCTCGAAGGGCTCGCGAGCCGCGACGCCACCGAGAACGCGCTCGCGGAGATCGGCTTCACCGAGGGCTATCACACGCAACCTGCGTTCGCGGGCGACACCGTCGCGGCGCTGTCGCGCGTGCTCGCCGTCGCTCCGGCGCCCGTGCCCTACGGCGCGAGCCTCGTGACCCTGCAGCTCGTCGGCGTGAAGAACGTGCGTGCCGCCGCGGCGCTCGACCGGTTCGGCGCCGCGCTCTTCCAGAAAGAGAACGACAAGGAGCGCGACCAGAAGATCCCGGAGAAGATCTTCGAGGTCGAGCGACGGGTCTTGATCCGCAATCGCTGATTCGGTCCTCCAACCTGCTAGGACAGCCTCGATGGGTCGGCCCAAAGACGCTCCCTGGCTGTTCCGCACGTACTCCGGGCACTCGTCGGCGCGCGCGTCGAACGAGCTCTATCGGACCAACCTCGCGAAGGGGCAGACGGGCCTCTCGATCGCGTTCGATCTACCGACGCAAACCGGCTACGACGCGGACCACCCGCTCGCGCGCGGCGAGGTCGGCAAGGTCGGCGTGCCGGTCCACCACCTCGACGACATGGACACGCTGCTCGAGGCCATCCCGCTCGATCGGATGAACACGTCGATGACGATCAACGCGACGGCGCCGTGGCTCTTCGCGCTCTACGTCGCGCTCGCGGAGCGTCGCGGCATCCCGGCGGCCAAGCTGCGCGGCACGACGCAGAACGACGTGCTCAAGGAGTTCCTCTCGCGCGGCACCTACTTCCTGCCGCCGGCCGCGTCGCTCCGCCTCTCGACCGATCTCGTCTTGTGGGCGGCCGAGCACGTGCCGAGCTGGAACCCGATCAACGTGTGCAGCTACCACCTGCGCGAGGCAGGCGCGACCGCGGTCGAGGAGGTCGCGTTCGCGCTCGGCAACGCGATGGCGGTGCTCGACTCGGTCGTCGCGCGCGGCCTGCCGAAGGCGAGCGACGACCTCGCGAAGGTCGTCGGACGCATCTCGTTCTTCGTCAACGCGGGCCTGCGCTTCGTCGAGGAGCTGTGCAAGCTGCGCGCGTTCGGCGAGCTCTGGGACGAGATCACGCGCGATCGGTACGGCGTCGCGGATCCCGAGCTGCGGCGCTTTCGATACGGTGTGCAGGTCAACTCCCTGGAGCTCACCGAGCAGCAGCCCGAGAACAACGTGCCGCGCATCGTGCTCGAGATGCTCGGCGTCGTGCTGTCACGCAACGCCCGTGCGCGCGCGGTGCAGCTGCCGGCGTGGAACGAGGCGCTCGGCCTGCCGCGCCCGTGGGACCAGCAGTGGTCACTCCGCATCCAGCAGATCGTGGCGTACGAGACGGACCTGCTCGAGCACGAGGATCTGTTCGACGGGTCGCCCGTCGTACGCGCCAAGACCGACGAGATCGTCGCCGGCGTTCGGCGGGAGCTCGACGAGATCGAGCGCATGGGCGGTGCGGTTCGCGCGATCGAATCGGGCTACTCGAAGCAACGTCTGGTCGAGTCGAACGCGCGCCGGCTCTCGTCGATCGAGCACGGCGAGCAGGTCGTCGTGGGCAAGAACAAGTTCACCGAGACTGCCGCGTCTCCGCTCGTCGCCGGAAACGACGGCGGCATCATGGTGGTCGATCCCGCCGTCGAGAAGGACATCGTCGCGCGCCTCGAGGAGCACCGTGCGCGACGCGACGCGCGTGCGGTCGAGAGCGCGCTCGTGCGGCTCGAGGAAGCCGCGCGAAACGGCGACAACGTCTTGCCCGCGTCGATCGAGGCGGCGAAGGCGGGCGCGACGACCGGCGAGTGGGCGAGCGCGATGCGCCGCGTGTTCGGGGACTACCGCGCGCCGACGGGCGTGGCCGCGGCCGCGGCAGGCGGCGCGGTCTCGGTGAAGGCTCCGTCGAACGACGCGATGGACCGAGCGCGCGAAGCCGTGCGTCGCGCCTCCGACCGCCTCGGTCGACGATTGAAGATCCTGGTCGGCAAGCCGGGGCTCGACGGCCACAGCAACGGCGCCGAGCAGATCGCCGTACGCGCCCGCGACGCCGGCATGGAGGTCGTCTACGAGGGCATCCGGCTGACGCCCGAGCAGATCGTGCGGGCTGCGATCGACGAAGGCGTACACGTCGTGGGTCTTTCCGTTCTTTCTGGTTCCCACATGACCGTCGTGCCCCGCATCGTGGAGGACCTCGCGGCCGCCGGGTACGGCGACGTCCCCATCGTGGTCGGCGGGATCATCCCGGAGGCGGACGCCGATGCGCTGCGTGCCTCCGGCGTGCGCCGCGTCTACACCCCGAAAGACTTCGATCTGCCGAAGATTCTCTCAGAGATCGCGGATCTCGCCGGCACCCCCGACGGCACGCGATGATCGAGGACGCCATCGCGCTCGTCGCCGAGCGCGTGCGCGCCGGCAGTCGTCGCGATCTGGTCGAGTGCCTCAACTTGGTCGACGGGAGCTCGACCGCCGATCGCGGGCGTACGACCGAGTTGCTCGATTTGCTGTATCGCATGGAGCGCCCGGACGGCTGGGTGACGGGCGTGACGGGTGCGCCGGGCGTCGGCAAGAGCACGCTCGTCGGAACCGTCGCATCGGAGCTGCGTGCGCGTGGCCGGACGGTCGCGGTGCTCGCGGTGGATCCATCGAGCCCACGGACGGGCGGCGCGCTCCTCGGCGATCGCACCCGCATCGGCGCGGATCCGAAGGACGCCGGGCTCTTCGTCCGCAGCATGGCCAGCCGCGGCGCGTTGGGCGGCTTGGCCGCGGCCGCGGCGGACGCCGTGGTCGTCCTGCGAGCTGCGTTCGACGAGGTCGTGGTCGAGACGGTCGGCGTCGGTCAGAGCGAGGTGGACGTCGCAGCCCTCTCGGGAACGACGATGCTCGTGTTGCAGCCGAGCGCGGGCGACACCCTGCAGTTCATGAAGGCGGGCATCATGGAGGTGCCGGACGTGGTCGCGCTCAACAAGAGCGATCTGCCCGGCGCGCACGCCGCGCTGGCGCAGGTTCGCGCCGCCCTGGGTTGGGCGGCGCCCGACAGTGGCGGATGGACGCCGGCCGTCGAGCTGGTGAGCGCTGCGATGCGATCGGGAGTCGACACGCTGGTGTCGTTGCTCGAGCGTCATCGTGGGCATCTGCGCGAGATGGGGGCCGTCGCGACGCGACGCGAGGGCGCGCGTGCTGCGGAGGTGAGAGCGCGCGTGCTGCGTCGCGGCGGGGAGCTCGCGATCGAGGCGCTCGGAGAGGAGGCGCTGGGACGGGCCGCCGCCGAGCACCCCGAGATGTCGCCACGCGCGATCGCGGCGTCGCTCGAAGCTCGGTGGCTCGCGGGTCTACGGGCCGGGTGAGCTCGTTCGCCGACCGGCCCTTCGTGATCAGCGCACGTCGCCCGGCCGATACCACGTGAACGCGTTGGGCCTGCGAAAACAGACGAATGCGAGGCTGATCGACAGATCGAGCGCGCGCACGTGGTGCCACCATCCGACCGGGATGAACAACGCGTCTCCGGGCGCGAGCTCCACGCTCCGGAACGCGACCTTCGCAGCGGCGGGGAAACGCTTCGCGTCGGGCTTCTCGGGATCGAATCCCGCATAGACGCCGCGCGCGCCGTCGAGCAACGCCACGTCGCGCGGGGGCGCGAGGAGGAACCTCTTGCGGCCATGGATCTGGGAGAAGAGGATGTTGGAGGTGTCGTGATGGAGGGGGGTGACCGTCCCCTTCGGTCCGAGCCACAACGCGGCGCCGCCGCGCAGCTTGGTGACGTCGAGGATGTCCTTCGGCAATCGGATGTCGCGATAGAGCGCCGCCAGCGCGTCGCGATCGATGTTGCGATTGTTGGCGACGAGGTAGAGGTCGTTCGACTCGCCGGCGGCCACGATGCGCTCGACCGCTTCGCGCATCGTCATGGTTCGCGAGAGCTGTTTGGTGTGCATGTCGTAGTCGGGATCGGCCTCGCGACCGATTGCGACCTCCACGTCGACGTCGCCGAACCGTTTCACGAAGTACGACGGTTTCCAGCGGCGCAGCGCGGGCCATCCGCGGGTCAGGTCGGTGATCACGACGGGCCGATTGACGACGTAGTAGCGCTCGAAGAACGTCTCGGCGTCCACGCCGGCGACGCGCTCGACCTCGGCCGGCGACGATCCGAGCGCATCGGCACGACGTCCGACCTCGAGCACCAGGTCGAGCTGCTTGATCCGCCGGATCGCGCGGCGGGCGACCACGAGCGCGGCCGAGGACTCGATCTCGGCGATTCGTGCATCGACCTCGCGCCGCGGCACGCCACGCGACACGAGGACGTCCGACACCGCACGTCGATCGACGCCGCGTGCGAGGTTGTCCGCGATCCACTCGCGCCATTGCGGCGCGAGCGTGAGATCGGTGCTGCGCGACGCGCGTCGTCGAGCGCCCATCCGCGCGCGCCGCAGCTACCGGCCGCGTCCGCGCTTGCCGCTCTTCGGAGCGGGCATCGGCGGCGGCATCGGCGGAGGCATCGGCGCGACGACGGTCGCGTCGGGCCCGGCGTCGTCCTCCTCGGGCGGGCCCATGTCCACCATCGGCGTCATGGGAGGCGGCGGCATCGGCGGCGGCATCGGGGGCGGCATCGGCGGGATGGGCCCCATGTCGATCATCGGCGTCAGGCCCATGTCCACGGGCGGTGGCATCGGAGGCACCACGCCCATGTCCACCATCGGGGTCACGCTCATGTCCGGCGGCGGCATGGGGGTCGCCGCATCGATGGGAGCCGGCATCGGCGGCATCGGCGGCATCGGCGCGACGATGCCCATGTCCACCATCGGCGTCGTGGGCACCGGCCCGCCGTCGTCGTCGCCACATCCGACGGCGGCCCCGCCTATCGCCATCGCGAAGGCCGCGCGACGGACGAGCGGCGGAACGTCCGGCAGAGGGCTCAGCGCGACGGATCGCGAGACGTCGTTCGGCGATGCGACGCGACGTGTGGGTCCGGATGGACGCTTCGTGGCGGGCTTGCTCTTCAAAGGACCTCCGACCGCGACGACCACGATAGCCCAGGTCAGAACCGGACGCCGACCTCGAGGCGTCCCCCTTGGAAAGGCGGGATGTCGCGGCACACGCCCGCGCTGCAGCGGAGGCCGCCGCGACGCGTGCCGAGCACGGTGCGCAACCACACCTGCCGCACGATGTCCCAGCGACCCGTGATGAAGCCGTAGAGCTCGGGACGCACCTGACGCGCGCCCGTGTCGTACTCGACCCCGCCGCCGACCGCGAGCCTTCCGCGCCAGTCGTACTCGCCCGCAACGGTCCCGCGATGCGTCGCGCGCTGGCCCGTCGCGACGGCCTGCGCGAGCGACTCGTGTTGCCCCGTGACCCGGACCTCGTCGGTACGGCGTACGGGGATTCGCGCTTCGACGTCGGCGTGGAGGATGGCGCGCTCGAGCTCGCCGGTCTCGACGAGCACCTCTCGGCGGTAACCACCTTCGAGACGCAGCGAGCCGCGGCCGGGCCAGCGGAACGCGAAGCCCCCGTCTGCATGGATCGACCACACGGACAGCTCGCGATCGTAGGCGCCGGACACGCCGATGAAGAGGTCGGATTGGTATGCCGAGTCGACGGGCAGTGGCGCGTCGAATCGAACCCGACCCCCCGTGACGTCGCTGTTGGCGAGGAGCGGGACGTCGTCGCGCTCGGCGGTGGGAGCGCGGTCGTACCGCACGACCAGACCCGTGACGGGATCCGGGAAGCTCGTGAGCGGCAGGTACGCGGAGTACTGCTTGAGCTCGAGCTGGAGGGACGTCCGGCCGATCGGTTGCGCGATGCGCCCGTAGGCGCCGATGCCGCGATCGTCCTCTCCGACGCGACGGCGAAGCTGCACGTCGACCTCGAGGGCGATGCTGGTACCCGGCCCGCGAGCAGCCCATTCGACGTCCGCGCCGAGCACGACCGTGTCGTCGGGATCGATGACCTCGGGATCGGCGCCGCCGCTGCGCGCGAGAGGAGCCACCACCGAGCTCGGTGCTCGGTAGTAGACGACGTGACCTCCGAGCGCGACGTCCCCACCGAGCTCCGCGGCGACGCGGCCACCGACGACGAGATCGTTCGGATCCTCGAGGGCTCGTGCCGTGGCCTGGTCGAAGTTCACGACGTTGGTCACGCCCGCGACGAGCGTCGAGCGCAGGCGGTCGGGAGCGTGCACGTCGATGCGCCCGCCGCGGAGCGTCGTGTCGAGATCGAGCTCGTCGAGGTGCTCGAGCGCGAGCGCGAGCCCCTGCCCGAAGCGCACGTGGACGTCGCCGGCCGTGACCTCGAATCGCCGATGACGGTAGGAGAACCAGAGGCGCTCGGGCCGCACGTCGTTCGTGTAGCCGAGCCCATCGGGCGCCGAGAGGAATCCGCGGGCGTCGGCGCGGACGCCCACCTCGAAGTCCTCGATCCCCGCCACGGCATCGAGGATGAAGAGCCCGATCCCGAACGCCTCTTCGGCTTCGCCTTGTCCCCGCGTACGCACCTCGCCGATCGCCGTCGAGGTGATCATCACGGTGACTTCTTCGCCGTCGTCGTCGGACGCATCGCCGTCATCGTCGTCTTCGTCGTCGTCGCCGTCGTCGCCGCCGCCGTCTTCGTCGTCCGGGTCTCCGCCGGCAGAGCGCGACCGGCGCGGCACTCTTCTGGAGGACGAGCGTGCAGGCTCGTCGGACCAACCGTCGGAATCGGCATCCTCGGCGGCATCACCGTCGTCGTCGGACGCATCGGAGTCGGCGTCGCCGCTCGTGTCAGCGGCATCGTCGTCGGCGGAGTCACCCTCCGCGCCGTCGTCGTCGTCGTCTGCCGTGTCGCCGGCGTCACCATCCGTGCGGACGGCCGGAGACTGGGGAGCGCTCGGCGGCGTGGGCGGGGGCGTCGGGGACGCGGGCGGCGAAGGACGGACGGGCGCTGCCGCGGGACGGCGGCGGCGAGGCGGCGGTCGTCGGGGACGCGGGCGCGTCGGGCGTGCGGGGCGGGCAGACGGCGGAGCGCTCGGCGGCGGCGGCGCAGGCCGCACGTTGGGCTCGTCGCGAGGGATCTCCCGGACGTCCTGCGCCTGCACGGGCTGCGGGCCGGCGGCGCAGGCGAGGACGAGGAGGGTCAGCGCAGGAGACGCGAGATGGCGCCAAGGCGCCAGACCGAGCCGCGCGACGGTCCTCAACGGTCGGCCTCGTCGCCCTCGCCGGCATCATCGTCGCCGTCGGCGTCGTCCCGGTCCGCGTCCTCGTCGTCGTCCTCGTCGTCGGTCTCGCGCGACGCATCGCCATCCTCCGCGTCGGCATCTTCGTCATCCCGCTCGGCGTCGTCGTCGGGCTCGCGATCGTCGCGACGGTGCCGGCGTGGCGAGCGCCGTTGCTCTTCGCGCTCGGCGGCTGCGTCCTCGTCGTCGTCGTCCTCGTCGTCCGCCGGTTCGACCGGGGCGCCGACGAGCTCGGCCACGAACCGCTCGATCTCCTGGAAGCGTGCGCGCGACCGCAGCTCGACGGACCTGAGAAGCTCGCCGCGTCTGCCGACCACGACCGCCAGCGGGAACGCCCGGAGCGGGTCGTACCGAACGCAGGTCCGGCCGCCAGGATCTGCAACGATCGGAAAGGAGAGGCCGAGCCGTCGAATGGTTCCGGCGAGAGCGGGCGTCGATCGAGCATCGTCCGTCGCGACGCCCACGACCTGCACGCGTCGTGCGCGAAGGCGCCGATACATGCGCTCGAACGCGACCATGTCGGCGTGACAATGCCTACAAGACGCCGCCCAGAAGACGAGCACGACCGGCTTGCCCCGCTCGTCGCGAAGTCGGACGCGTCCCCGCCACGGGGCTCCTACGGGCGACGCGAGGTCGAAGTTGGGCGCCTGCAGCGCACGAGCGTCGCCCGGAACGAACGCACAATACGCAAACGCCAGGCAGATGGCGGCGAGACGTCTCACAACATCGCCTCGAGCGCGCGGGTGATCACGTCGTCGACATGCCGGTCGGTCGTCGCGCGATAGAGGATCCGCATGGTGGCGAGGTCGATGACGAACACCGTGGGCAGCTCGGCGATCGAGGCGCCGCACGCCCCGAACGAGTCGGTTCCGGCCGCACACCAGTTGTCCGCGACGACCTCGTAGTCGAGCTCGAGGCTGTCGCGCCAGGCGACGGCGTCCGCCGAGGTCGCAGCGTCGCCGTCCTCGTTCTCCGCGAGCGAGGCCATCACGTAGACGCCTTCCGCACCCCGCGCGGCGTAGAGCGCGTCGAGATCGCGCGCCGTGTATCGGCATGCGCCGCACCATCCCGTGGCCGAGAGCCACACCAGCAGCTTCGCGCCCATCGCGGCTTGGTCGTGGTACTCGCCGAGCGTGCGCGAGACGTCGCCCGCTTCGATCGGGAGCGTGAACCGGAAGTTGGCGATCACGTCCCCGGTCGCGCAGCCGTAGCCCTGCTCGACGGCGGGGTACGAAGCGCTGGGCGGGTCGGCGAGGCAGGCCTGCTCGGCATCGGGCGGCGCGCCGTCGTCCTCGCACCCGACGAGCACGACGCTGAGGGCGATGGCGAAGGGCGCGATGCGCACGAGCCGGAGGCCACCGCAAACCATCGGCCGTCAGCGTATCAGACCGGAGCGGACCGGCCGACGGGAAGGATTGGAACTGCTCGCCCAGGACGCGTGAGATTCTCGGGGGTTGTGCACGTCGATCCTGTCCCCGTTGGGTTCTTGGGGTTTGAGGGGGGGTGGCGGGTCGAGTGGCCGGTGGCGGCTCGGGTTGCCAGAGAGGTTGCTCACTTGCGCAGGACGCGAGCCAGGAAAGTCGGAGCACGGGGAATGAACGACGACGCAGTGCGTTGACGCGGACGTGGCACGAGCATTGCCGAAGGGAGCGTCAACATGACTGCAGCACGCAAACTGGTCGCGCCGGCCGTGCAACTCAGGCACACCCGGCCCGTCGTCGACGAGAACAGCCCCCTCGCGTCCATCTACCTGGCAGCCGCTCAGCGACATCGCGCGCGCAACGACGATCCGACGCTCGTCGCGGCGCTCGTGCGCGCGGCCTGGCGCGAGCTCGCCCGCGGCACTCCGTCCAACGACTGAAGAGACGGTCGGGCGCTCATCCCCGCTTCGGGCGGGCTGGAGCTCCTTTCTTTTCTTTGCTTCTACTCCGCCACGGGGCGGGCGCGCCGCGGAGGCGTGTCGCCGGGGCGTGTCGTGGTGCGTGAGCGCCCGGTCGGGTGCGCGGTCGCGCTCGAGCGCGCTCCTGCCCGCGTCGTGCTCGTGGCCGTCGCCGTTCGGCGCGTCCGCGGCGTGACGCGGGCGCTCGACGTCGAAGTCGCCGGCGGCGGGGCCGCGGGGCTCGACGCGCCCGGCGGTGCACGTCGCGGGCGGGGCGCCACGTACGGCACGACGCCGGCGACGTCGGACCACGGGATCACGCGCGTCCGTCCGCTCGGGAGCACGACGGTGAGCCGCACGTCGGGGAGCGTCTCGATGACGGAGCAGCGGATCGTTCGGCCGCTGCGGAGGTGGACGACGCGGTCGAACGCCAGGCCCGACGTGGCGGCGGTCGGGCCTCTCGCGGTACGAGGGCGCACGTCGTCGGGGCCGTCGGTGCCGTCATCGTCGGGGAGCTCGAGGGGCGGCGGCGACATGGGCGCGCCGGCGTCCTGCGCCGAGGAGCGCGCGGCACCGGCGAGGACGGCGAGCGACGCGACCACCACGATCGGTCCGCGCATCAGAAGTTCCAGTCGGTGAGCGTCTCGCGGAAGCGCGCGAGGTCTTCGCGGGCGTGCGACCCACCCGTCTTCTCGAGGAGCTCGCGCATCACGTCCGGCGAGAGGAGCTTCTCGACGACCTCGAGCATCGCGTCGTAACGCGCGAGCACGTCGGCGAGCCGATCCTCGCGGGCCTGGCTCTTCTGCGCGAGCTCGGTCGCGACGGCGAGCGCGAGGGCGAGCGCCCCCGGGTCCCGTCGAGACGCGAGCTCGTCGAAGCACGCACGATCGAGCAGGAACACGCGCGATCTCCGCACCGCGCGGACCGTCACGGCGCGAGCCGCCGCGGCGAGCAGCGTGGGCTCGCCGAGCGTCGAGCCCGCCGCGAGCCGTGCGATCGGGCGCGAGCCGTCGAGCGCGCGCACGACCTCGAGCTCTCCGTGCAACACGACGATCCAGGCGCCGCCGCTGGACGGATCGATGACGACGTCACCGTGCTCGAGGTCGCGAACCACGCCTGCACGCCCGAGGCACCGCCGCTCCGCGTCGGAGAGCGACGCGCAGGACGGGATGCGCGCGAGGACCTCTTCGACCTCGCCACGCTCGGCGACGTCGGTCGCGTCCGCCGCGCTGTCGTCGTCGACCGCCATGCCGTCAGATCCCACGCATGACGGTGGCCTTGCCCACCCGTCCGATCGCGACGACGAAGGCCGCCGTGCGCAGCGACATGCCCTTGCTCTTGGCGACGTCGCGCACCGTCGCGTACGACGCGGCCATCCTCTGCTGGAGCTCGTCGTCCACGCGCGCCTCGGCCCAGCTCAAGTGCTGGAGATTCTGCACCCACTCGAAGTAGCTGACCGTCACGCCGCCGGCGTTCGCCAGGATGTCGGGAACGACGACGATCCCACGTTCGTGCAGCACCGCGTCCGCCTCCGGGGTGGTCGGACCGTTGGCGCCTTCGACCACGAGCGACGCGCGAACGTGCCGCGCGTTGTCGCGATGGAGCACACCCCCGAGCGCCGCCGGCACGAGGACGTCGCAGTCGAGCACGAGCAGCTCGTCGGCGGCGACCGACCGCGTGTCGGGGAAGCCCACCACGGATCCCGTGCTCTTCACGTGCGCGAGGAGCGCAGGCACGTCGAGCCCATCGTCCTTCGCGATGGCACCCTTCACGTCGCCGACCGCGACGATGCGCGCACCCGCACCGTGGAGGAGCCGCGCCGTGTGGGAGCCGACGTTGCCGAAGCCCTGCACGATGACGCGCGCACCGACTACGTCGCGGCCGAGATCGCGCAGCGCGGCCTCGGTGACCAGCTGCAGGCCGCGTCCCGTCGCCGCGTCGCGTCCGAGCGAGCCGTAGAGGTCGACCGGCTTGCCGGTGACCACGGCCGGCGAGTGCCCGTGGTACTTCGAGTACTGGTCGAAGATCCACGCCATCGTCTGCGCGTTGGTGCCCATGTCGGGCGCCGGGATGTCCGTGTCGGGACCGATGACGTCGTGGATCTCGTCGACGAGCTTGCGCGTGATGCGCTCGAGCTCCCGCGTGCTCAACGTCGTCGGATCGCACTGGATGCCACCCTTCGCACCGCCGTACGGGAGGCCCACGACCGCGGTCTTCCACGTCATGAGCGAAGCGAGCGACCGCACCTCGTCGTCGTCGACGTGCGGGTGGTAACGCAGCCCGCCCTTCATCGGCCCGCGCGCGTTGTCGTGTTGCACCCGGAAGCCGAGGTAGGTGGCGATGCTCCCGTCGTCGCGCTCGATGGCGACCTGCACGCGGACCTCGCGTTTGGGCATGATCAGCAAGCGCTCGATGCTCGGCGCGAGGTCCATGCGCCGACGCGCTTCACCGAAGAAACGCTCGGTCATCTCGGCGGGCGTCATCGCGGACAAAGTACCATCGTCGCAGCGCACCGCCGATCGTGCGCGCGCGGTCCGACCCGAGATCCCCGTCCCGACGTCACTTCCGAGGATCGGGCGGGCCGAGCTCGTCGCCCTCGCGCATCCTCGCTTCGGTGTCTCGGGCGAACGAGGCGTAGGTGCCCGCGGTGATGGCGTCGCGCGCGGCGCGGGTCAGCCGCGCGTAGAGGTGGAGGTTGTGCTGCGTCAGCAGGCGCAGCGCCAGGATCTCGCCCGCGACGAAGAGGTGCCGTAGGTACGCACGGCTGAAGCGCGTGCAGCACGGACAGTCGCAGCGCTCGTCGAGCGGACGGTCGTCGCGGGCGTGGCGAGCCTGCTTGACGTTGACGCGACCGTGCCAGGTCAGCGCTTGCCCGTTGCGTCCGTTGCGGGTCGGCAGGACGCAGTCGAACAGGTCGATCCCCGAGCCGATGCCGTGCAGCAGATCGATGGGTGTCCCGACGCCCATCAGGTAACGGGGGCGCTCGCGCGGCATCCGCGGCCCGAGATCCGCGAGCAGCTCGTACATCACGGGGATCGGCTCGCCCACGGAGAATCCACCGAGCGCGACACCGTCGCACCCGAGCGAGGCGATGTCGTCGAGGTGCGCGCGCCGGAACGCCAGGTCGGTCGCTCCCTGCACGATCCCGAAACGCGCCTGCGGTCGGTCGTCGCGTTGCGGGACGGCCAGGCAGCGACGCGCCCACGCGCTCGTCCGTCGCATCGCGCTCTGCACGACGGCGCGCTCGCCGTCACCGGGCGGGCACTCGTCGAGCACCATCGCGATGTCGCTGCCGAGCGCCATCTGGACGCGCATCGCCTCCTCCGGCGTGAGCCGTCGCTCGGACCCGTCGAGGTGCGAGCGGAAGGAGACCCCGTCGTCGTCGATCTTGCGAAGCGACGAAAGTGAAAAGACCTGATATCCGCCGCTGTCGGTCAGGAACGCGCCGTCCCAGGTCGTGAACCCGTGGAGACCGCCCAGGGCGTCGACCGTCTGCGCGCCCGGACGCAGCCATAGGTGGTACGTGTTCGCGAGGATGAGGCGCGTGCCCATCGCCGCGATCTCGTCGGGGGACATGGCCTTGACCGAGCCCTGAGTCCCCACGGGCATGAAGGCGGGCGTCTGCACGATCGCGTGCGGCGTCGTGAACCGCCCCGTGCGCGCGTCGCCGTCGCGCGACAGCTCCTCGAACGCGAAACCATCTCTCACGGCAGCACCAACATCGCATCTCCATACGAAAAGAATCGATACCGCTCTCGTACCGCCTCGGCGTAGGCGCTCCGGGTGACGTCCTCGCCGGCGAAGGCCATCACGAGCGCGAGGAGAGTCGAGCGCGGCAGGTGGAAGTTGGTCAGCAGCGCCGAGACGGATCGGAACGCGAAGCCCGGCGTGATCAGCAGTCGGGTCTCGCCCGCCGCGGGCGCGTCGCCGCGTTCGGCCGCGGTCTCGAGCGCGCGCACGACGGTGGTGCCGACGGCGAGCACGGTGCGGCCTTCGTCGCGCGCACGACGCACCGCGCTCGAGGTCTCCGGCGGCACCGAGAAGCGCTCCACGTGCATCGGGTGTCGAGCGAGGTCGTCGACCCGAACGGGTGCGAACGTGCCGGCGCCGACGTGCAAGGTGACGTGCGCGATGGTGTGACCGACCTCTCGGAGCCGATCCAACGAAGCGTGGGTGAAGTGGAGCCCGGCCGTCGGTGCGGCGATTGCGCCGCGCACGCGTGCGAACACCGTCTGGTAGCGCGAGCGATCGTCCTCGTCGTCGTCGCGCTCGATGTAGGGCGGCAGCGGCATTCGCCCGACGCGGTCGATCGCGTCGTCGAGCGACAGGCCCGCCGACGGCACCAGCTCCACGACGAGCGCACCGTCCGGCTCGCGCGCGATCACCTTGGCGGAGAGCACGTCGCCGAAGTGGAGCTCGCCGAGCTTCTCGATGCGCTTCGCGGGTCGACCGAACGCGCGCCACCGATGCTCCGCGAGCGCCTCGACCAGGAGGAGCTCGGCGCGACCTCCGCCGCGCCGCGTCGTCACGAGCCGCGCCGGGACGACGCGCGTGTCGTTCAGCACCACGAGCGATCGCGGCGGCAGGAGCGCGGGGAGATCCACGACCGCGCGGTGCTCCACCTCTGCGCGACCGCGGCGCACGACGAGAAGGCGCGACGCGCTCCGCTCCGCGAGAGGCCGTTGCGCGATGAGCTCGCGGGGAAGATCGAAGTCGAGCCGATCGGTACGCACGGGCGCGCGTCAGCGAAGCGCGTGGAGCACGCCGCCGGTATCCGGCAGATAGATGGTCCCGTCGGCGCCGAGGACGGGACGACCGCCCGCGGCCTGTCCGAGGTGGACGCGCCAGCGGTCGTGGCCCGCCGCATCGATCGCGACCAGCGTGGGCGTGTCGGAGTCGGCGACGAGGGTCACTCCGTCGGCGTCGAGGAGCGGCGCGATCCACGCGTTGGCGCCGAACGTGGTCCGCCATCGTTCGCTTCCGTCCGCCGCCACGGACACCAGCGCGCCGCCGTTGAGGAGCACGCGATAGCTGCCGTCGGCTGCCATGGCGGCGCCGCCCGCGGGCACGCCGAAGCTCGTGCGCCATGCGACCGCGCCTCCAGGCCGCAGCCGCACGAGATGACCATCCGCGAGCATCACGGCCGCGCCGCCGTCCGGGGTTGCGATCAACGTCGCGCCGAACGTCTCCTCGACGTCGGCGCGCCAGTGCTCGGGCGAGGGATCTTCCGGGTCGGGGCGAATCGCCAGGACGCTGCCGCCGCGTCGCGACGTCACGAGCAGCATGCCGTCGAGGGTCATGGCAGGCACCGCGTAGGACGTCTCGGCGCCGGCGAGGAGCGGGCTCGATTCGCCCTCCGGCGTGAGCACGTGCAGGCCGGTCGCCGGGATCCCGCCGACGATCGCTCCGTCCGCGAGGGGCAGCGGTGCGGCGAAGAGCACCAGCATGGAGGGCGCGCGCGTTCGAAGCGGCGTGCGCATGCCGGGGCGACGCAGCGGCGGTGACGTCGGCGCACCGCGGAGCGCGACACGTGTTCGCACGGTGCCCGCCGGCGAGACGATGCACAGCTGACCGTCGAGTGTCGTGACGGCCACGTCGCCGTCGGTCGTGATCGCGGGCGTCGTCGCCGCGCCGAGCAACGGCGACATCCAGAGCTGCCTGCCGTCCGGAGCGAGGGCGGCGACGCCGTCGCCCGTGCCCACGTAGATCGTGCCGTCGGCGGCGACGACCGCGGACGTGCCGTAGGTCGCGTTGGCGGGCGCGCTCCAGACCACGCGGGGCGTGGATGCAGGCAGCCGCGCGGTCGATCTGCCCGTACGCTGCGGGTCGATCGCGGCCATCGCCGCCGGCGCGGCGCTCGCGGTGGGGAGCGTGATCTCGGCGTAACGCGACGCAGACAGGCGGCGCGCCTCCGACGCGCGCGGTACGACGAGCATCGCAACGAGCGCTGAACAAACCGCTACGATGAAAAGACCACGAGCGGACGCTCGAGAGCGCGTCACGGCGACGCTCGTTGGGCCGCATCACGCACCGTGAGCGTGTACGTGCGCTCGGGGTCGGCTCGTGCCGCGGTCGCGGCCTCCGGAGGGACGGAGACTTCGAAACAGGTCGTACGCCCTGCAGGGCCTCTAGGAAGGGCTTGCGTGCGCTCGACGCCTCCCGCCCGCGCCTCGTCCACGATGCGGCTCGTCTGCTCGCTGCGATCGACCCAACGCAGCCGCAGATCGAGCCCGGCGATCCCGGACAGCTCCGCCGCTACGGTCCCCTCGCCGGCGTCTTCGTCCCGCAAGCAGTAAATATCCACATCGCCGCCCCACCCCACGAAACCGACGCGTCGGCCCCCGACCGCGATCGGGGTCGCGACCTCGAGCGTGTCGTTCAGCTCTTCCTCGTCGTCGGGCCCGGGGTCGATCAGCGAGACGCGCAGCTGGTACGCATCGCTCACGTTCTCGGTCGGGAACCGGCCAGACTCCCATCGCTCGCGGATGCCCACGAAGTACCGGGTCCCGACGAGGCGAAAGTTGGGCACGACCTCGGCGACGCCCACGCCACCCGTGTCGGCCTTGAGCACCGGCATCGAGACTCCCGCTCGCACGACCTCGACGAGCGTGTCCATGTTGGGCACACCACGAAGCTCGACGCGCAAGCGACGGGGGCGGCCGCCGGGATTGTCGACCAAGTAGAAGTCGCGATCGCCTTCGGTCTCGCTGAGACGCCGTCCGAGGTGCCCGGACACCCACTGCCCGAGCGGCAGGACGTTGGCGTGCGACGGGTTGTCGTTGGGCTCGCTCTCCGAGGTCGCGAGAGGACGTGGGACCGCTCGTACCGCCCACACGGCGGCGCCGATCGCGCCCGCCACCAGGACGACGAGCGACAGACCGTAGAGACGACCTCGCCTGCGCAGCCCGCGCTCGTAGCGCTCCACCTCGTCGCGCGTCGCCACGGGCAACGGCGCGGCCCCGGCGCGCTTGCGGGCTGCCGCCGCTTCGCGCTCGCGCGATCCGCTCGAGCCCATCCCCTCGCCGATCGCGTCCAGGCACGCGTTGAGCTCCTTGCGCATCTCGTCGACGGACTGGAACCGCTTCGCGGGGTCCTTCTGGAGCGCGCGCGAGACGATCGCGTCGGCCTCGTCGGGCACGTCGGGCGTGCGGTCCGACACGGGCACGAGCCGATCGGTCAGGTGCTTCGTGAGCACGCCTACGGGGGTCTCGGCCGTGTAGGGCGGCACGCCCGAGAGCGCTTTGTACATGACCGCGCCGAGCGCGTAGATGTCGATGCGATGGTCGTAACGTTCGCCGCGGATCTGCTCCGGGGCCATGTAGTACGGCGTTCCGACGAGCGACCCTTGCCCGGTGATCGCGGCGGCCTCTTCGGTGTCGCGTAGCTTCGCGAGCCCGAAGTCGAGCACCTTCACGAAGTCGGGCACGCCGTGCGACTGCGAGACGAGCACGTTCTCGGGCTTGAGGTCGCGGTGGATGATCCCGGCGCCGTGCGCTTCGGCGAGCGAGGCGCAGACCTGAGCGCAGATCCGCGCCACGCGCGCAAACGAGATGCGCCCCGCCGCGCGGATGATGCGCCCGAGATCCTCGCCGTCGATGAACTCCATGGCGATGAACATCAGGCCGTCGGCGCGACCGAAATCGAAGACGCTGACGGTGTTCGGGTGCGAGAGACGCGAGACGGCCTCGGCCTCGCGCTTGAAGCGCTTGACCAGCTCGCGGTCGCGCGACAGCTCGCCGTGCAGGAGCTTGACCGCGATGATCTTGCCGAGACGCACGTGCTCCGCGCGATAGACGACGCCCATGCCGCCGCGGCCGACCTGCTCGACGAGGCGGTACCGGTCCGCGATGACCTGGCCCACCAGCGGGTCCGCGACGTGGACCCCGCCCTGGAGCATCGAGCGGAGATCGGCGCCGCACGAGCCGCAGAAGTTCTGCTCCGGGCCGAGCGCCGCGCCACAATCGGGGCACGCAGTTGCGGCGGTGCCGACTGCGAACGACTCGGACACGTTCGCGCTAGCTCCGCACGGCGAGAACGAGCGCAGCGTCGAGCCGCGGCACCGTCACCTGCGCGCCCTGCGGCGTGCGGAAAGTCTGCTCGCCCGCGACGCTCCCGAGGACACGCACCTGCGTCCCGACGGTCGCGTCCGTGTCGCCGTGGAAGACGACCCACAGCGCGCACCGCTGACCCTGCGGACAGTCGCGCACGAGCAGCTGGATGATCGTCTGCCCCTGCTCGACGCGCATGTTGTAGACGAGGCCCTGGAACGCGGCGCGGCGCCCGCGGTAGAGGTTCGGGTTCACGGCAAGACGCGCGTACGTGACCTCCGCGTCGGCGGGGAACGCCCGCGCCTCGGCTTCGAGATCGGCCACGCGGCGCACCCGGAGCGCGGTGACGCTCGGTGCCTTGCCGGGAGCGGTCGCGCGAACGGAGATGCTCGCCTCTCCTGCGCCGAGCGGCCGAGGGTGAGAGAAGCGACCCGCTTGCACGGCGACGGCGGCTCCATCGATCGTGACCGTCGCGCCGTCTTCGGTCGCACCCGCCACCACGATCTCGGGACGGTCGGTGATCGTCTCGGGACCGGGTCGATCGACGGTGAGGGTCGTACGCGGGATCTGGGTCGTCAGCACGCCGTCGCTCGGGGCGCCGCCGTTGGGCTCGATGCGGTAGCGCAGCGTGTGTACCAGCGCCGCCGTCCCGTCTTGCGAGCCGGGCACGGCGCTGAGGACGACGCGCTGGGTCCCGTGACCCGCGGCATCGAGGGTGACCGCGCGTCCGTCGACCTGGACGCGCGTCCCGGGTGCGGCGTCGACGACGACGTCGTATCCGGGCGGCGTGGCAGCGAGCGCCGCGAGATCGGCACGCACGCGGTAGTCGACGACCAGCTGGACGCGATGGGTCTTGGCCGCCTTGTTCGGGCGGAGCACCTCGAGCGAGAGCTGATTCTCTCCGATGCGCAGCTGCGTGGCGGGCATCGGGAAACGTGCGCGCCCGCCCGTCACCACGCGCTCTTGCCCCGCCAGGCGCACCTTGGTCCCCGCGGCCGCGCCGGCGACTTCGACTGCGATCTCCTCCGCGCCGGACGCGTCGCGCACGACGCTCGCGGTCACGCCGCGGCCGAGCTTCGGCGCGAGCCAGACGAAGTACGCGAACGCGCCGCCCGCGCCGAGCAGCAAGATCAGCCCGCTGACGAGAAGGAACACGGCACAGCCGCGTCCGCCCTTCTTCTTGGTCTTTCCGGAGGTCTCGAGCGCGTCGACGCTCGGATCGGCCACGCCCGGGTACTGGGAGAAGGGATGCGCGCCCGGGAAGATGTGCGCCTGGAGCGGCGCCGCTTGACCGGCCTCCGCTTCGGGTGCTCCGAGAACGATGCCTGCCAGCTGCCCGCCGTCCTGAGACGGTTGGACGGCGTAGCCGTCTTGACCGAAGGGCGGCGGCGCCCCGGGTGGACCGAAGCCCGCGGGAACGCGCGGGTCCACGAGCGGCCCCGTCCGTCCGAGCGGAGCGTTGGCCATCGGCGTCGCCGCCATCCGGCCGACCATCGATTGCGACAGCTCCATCGTCGGCG
>JADZFZ010000520.1 GCA_020854145.1 Deltaproteobacteria bacterium
CGCCGCCGGCTTCACGCGCCTGGCCGTCGGCATCACGGGCGTCGAAGCGGGTCACCCGCCGACGGAGGTCCTCGTCGACGAGGTCGTCGCCGACACCCGCCCCATCGGCTGCACGGAATAGCGGCCCCGCCTGCTCTTCCGCGTGTGCGCCGCGGCATTCCGGCAGCGCAACTTCGAGCCAGCCGGGGTGGCGAATCGCAACAAGGCGCTCGATTGCCTCTGTGCCGACATGAATCGATTCGCCGACGAGGCCAATCGGCCGCCGCCGACGCGCGTGCTGCCTCCGGATCCGGTGGCGCCGCCGACTCGGGTCGTGCCGGTCGACCCGCCACCTCCGCCGACGCGTCCTCCCGTGGTCGACGCGGTGCCGGCTCCGCACGAGGCGAGCCCCGAAGCGTCTCTCGCCATCATCGACGAGTGGACCGACACGAGCGCGCACGACGTCTCGCGCACCAGATCACGCTGACGAGGACGCGCGAGGCCGACGACGGCGCGATCGAGCCCGAGGCGCTGGCGCGGCGCCGGCCGCGTCGAAGGCACGGGACGCGTCGTTCGCTGGTGGCCGTGTCGACGGCCGACTCGCTCCGGGTCGCCGTGCGCAGCGCGGGTGGCGTCGCCATCGCGAGCCTGCGCGCACGCGACGCTCGCGGCGAGCCCCTGCTGGAGCAAGCTCCGGGCGATGGACGCGCTCGCGCTCGCGGACGGAGCGCGGATACTCCGACCGACGCTCTGCGGCTGCTTCAATCTGCGAGCAGCCCGATGGCGTCGATGGCATTGCGGCCTGGTGCGCGGCGCGTGTCGAGCACCAGCCGGACGCGCTGCAGGTAGCGAGGCGCCGCCAGCGTGAAGACCAGCGCCCGCGCCTCGTTCCGACGCGGAGTGGTGCCGCGCCAGAGGCCGGTGCGGCGCGCGAGCAACATCGGCTGCGCGATCTCGTCGGACGTGTCGTGCAGCGCCACGACCGCGCCCGGGTGGAACGTCTCGAGCACGACGATTCTGCGTGCCCGAACCGCGGAGGCCCACTCGGCGGCGATCCACTCGATGCCCGCGTCGTCCGCGTACGGCGACCACGCGTCGTCGTCGCGGAGCTCGTGACGCGGGAAGACTCGTGGATGGAGCAACGACGGCGCGTCGAGGGCGTGGCGCACGCTCGACGCCCGTGGTGCCGAAAATGCCCAGTGCACACGCGGCAGGTACCGCGCGACCCGCTCCGCCGCGAGCACCTCGAGCCGCGTGCCCTCGATCCATGAATCGACGCTTGGATCGCGGGCGTGCATCGCCTCCGTCACGACCGAGCCGAGGGCGCACGCCGCGATCACGAGCACGAGGAGCGCGCAACCCGTGATGGCGACGCGGCGCGCCCACGGCGGCGAAGGCGCATCGGCAGCCGCGCGCTTCGCCGTCACCGCTGGACGTATGGCTGCTGCGGTGCAGGCGCCGAGGGTCCGGGGGCGCCGCAACCGGGGCAACGACCGAGCTCGGCAGGGAAGACGCCACTGCAGAACGTGCACTGCACACGGCCGATGCCACCACCCGAATCGACGCGCATCAGCTCCGGGTAATGGACCTCGAGCTCGGCCGAGGACATGCGGTCGTTCTCCTCCGCGGGGCTCCACACGACCTCGAGCGCCACGACGCGGAACGACGGCGGCGCGATGTCCCGGAGGATGGCGGCCAGCGCGTCGCGATCCACGCGGCCCGGGAGCTGTGGGCTGGCTCCGAGACCGCAGACGACTAGGGTGACCACCACGAGCCCGAGGCCCTCGTCCGCGCGCGCCTTCATGTCGGGGGCCGCATCGAGGTTGCCCTGGCCGCGCGTTTCGTGGCGGTACCGTGCCCTCAGGCCGTCGGTCATCGCCACGAAATCGCGCTCCGCGCTCGATGCCTCCTTGCGCAACGACTGATGGGCCGCGTAGCGCGCGGCGCCGATCGACTCCGCGAGGAGCGCAGCCGTGCGCAGCAGCGCGTCGCGCCGCCCTGCGTCGTCGTGCATCGGCACCGTGCGCGCGATGTGATCGAGCGCTTGCTGGATGCGCGCGCGGGCGGTCCAGTCGAACGCGATCGAGACGCGGCGCAGCTCGTAGGCGCCTGCGTTGCGCCGTGCCGGCTGCCGTCGCGGCGCGGCGCCCTGCGAGCGTGGCTTGGTGAGCACCCAACCGATGGCGCCGAGGATCGCGAAGAGCACGAGGTAGGTCGCGCTGCACGCGCCGACGCCCACCGCGCTCTTGGTCCAGGGAGCGGCGACCTCGCGCTCCGAGTCGGGGATCGTGCTTGGGCCCGTCGAGAGGTAGCTCGCGCCCGCGGTGGCCACCGACGGCGTGTAGCGCGCGGCCGATTGCGGGATGGGTCGGGACGGCGTCGAACGCGACGACGACGATCGCGAGCCCGACGAGCGCGACGACGACGATCCCCACGACGACGATCGCGAGCCCGACGAGCGCGAGCCCGAGCCGCCGCCTCCCCCGAAGCCCGACGAGCCGAACCGGCCTCCCGAACGTTGCGCCTCGGCGAGCTCGGTGGCTACGAGCCACACCACGCTCGCGGCGAGAACCGCGACGCTCAGCATGCGAACCGCGCGTCGGTCTTGACGTCGCATTCGGACAGGATGCCGCGGCGCAGATGGACCAAGCAGCCTTGATCGACGCACTACGCCGAGAGACAGTTCTCGAGTGAGCCTCAAGCGGATCGGGTCGCCGCGCTCGGCGCGATTCCGATCGCGTGCGGAGTCGGATTCGTGGTGATGGAGCGAACCCCGCTGCCGCCCATCGCGCAAGCCGCGGCCGATGCGTCTGCCGTACGCGAGCAACAGCACGCCACTGCGCTCGGTCTGGTGCTCACGGGTGGCGACCCCCAGCCCGTCCCGACGCGCGGGACCGTGCCACCATTCGACGTCTCTCTCGCGGCGGGCGAATGCGCGGCGTACATCGCGACCGCGTGGGGCCGACAGCAGGTCGAGTGGGTGGCGGTGCACGACGCGGCGAACGACGGCGTGGAGCTCGCCGTCGACGAGGCCGACTCGGCGCTGTCGGCGCACGTCCAGTGGTGCGTGGACCGCCCGAGCACGTTGCGATTCCGCGCGAGGGTGCAGCCGCGCGATTCGGGCGATCCTGAGGCCGAGGGCTTCTTCCAGGGGCGTCTCTATCGCGGGCCTGGAGTGGCCTTCGGCGGCTTGGAGGGGATCCGCCGCGGCACGCCCACGCTCGCGGGCGGGAGGTGGCCGCGTGCCGAGACGTTGCTCGCGACGGCGACCGCGCGCGCGGGCGGGGTCGCGCCCTCAGGGCCCGACATAGGCATCCCCACGGACGCCGCGGTGCTCGTGCCCGAGGACGCGACGACGTACGGCGCGCTGCACCGGAGCGCGCAGGGCACGACGACCGACAACGTGAGCCCGCGCGTCGCGCTCCTGCCCCCGGGGGTTCCGCCCGCATGGCGCCCGTCCGGCGCGATGTCCGTCGCGAGCCTGCGCGCTCTGGTGACTCCCTTGCCCGATCCGGGGCCGCAGTTCCCGTTCCTCTCGCACGGAGGCGCGCGTCGCGTGCTCGCCGTGATCGACACGGCGCGTCTCGGCGTACGCTGCGCGCAGCTGCGCTTCGTCCGACTCCACCTCGGCCGAGAGGCGCGCGTCACACGTACGCATCCCGATGGACGCACGAGCGTGGTGCTGACGGGTGCACGAAACGAGGCGCACGATCCGGCCTGCGCGACCGCCGGCCTCGCGATGTACTCCGTCGACGACGCCGACCAGGAGAGCTACGTCCTTCGCATCTACTGACGCAGGCCGGCGGGGTGGGATGGCACGGCTCACCACCGCACGGCAGCGCTCGCGACGCGGATGCCGGAGCCGACCGACGGCGTCCGGTGCAGCGACGGGCGGCCTGTGTGCGGGCTCGAACGTGGGGGCCCCAGCGCGCGGTGCGACGGCGCAGCGAGCGCGTGCACCGCGGCGACCCTCGTGGCCGTCGCGTCTGCACCGTGGAGTGCCTGACCAACGAGACCTGCCCCGATCTTGCGACGGAGCCGGATTGCGAAGTCGTCGCCGGCAGGAGGGCATGGGAACCATTGCGGTTTCCGGATCGACCTCCGCGGCTCGCGCGATGCCTGGCGCCGGTCGAGCGGCGTCTCTGGGCATCTGCGTCGAGGGTTGACCGGGTCGGTGCGGCGGCGATGCTTCGTCCGTGAGCAACGACCTTCGAGGCAGGATCGCGATCGTCACGGGTGCGAGCCGCGGCGCGGGGCGCGCGATCGCGCACGAGCTCGGCGCGGCGGGCGCGACGGTGTACGTGACGGGTCGATCGTCGCGGAGCGGCGGGACCGACGCGTACGCGAAGTTCCTCGCGCAGCCCGGCGGGCTCGCGGCGATGCCGGGCACGATCGAGGACACGGCGGACGAGGTGACCGCGGCGGGCGGTCGCGGCGTCGCGGTGCGGTGTGATCACACGGACCCGGAGCAGGTGCGCGAGCTCTTCGCGCGCGTGGAGCGCGACGAGAAGCGGCTCGATCTGCTGGTGAACAACGCGTGGGGTGGGCACGAGACGCTGACGAAGGACACGCTCGACGCGCCGTTCTGGAAGCAGTCGATCGCGCACTGGGAGTCGATGCTCGCTCACGGCGTCCGCAACCACGTGATCGCGTGTCAGGCGGCGGCGCCGATGCTCGTCGCCCAGCGATCGGGCCTCATCGTGACGACGACGTTCTGGGACCGCGACCGCTACGTGAAGGGCAACCTGTTCTACGACCTCGCGAAGGCGGCGATGAACCGCCTCGCGTTCGCCGTCGCAGAGGAGCTTCGCCCATACGGCGTGGCGTCGGTCGCGGTGGCGCCGGGCTGGATGCGCACCGAGATCATCCTCGCCGCGTTCGGGACCGACGAGGCGCACTGGCGCGAGGTCCCGCCGCTCGCGCGCACGGAGTCGCCGCGTTACCTGGGGCGCGCAGTCGTCGCGCTCGCAGGCGACGCGGATGTGATGGCGAAGTCGGGGCGCGTCCTGCGCGTCGCGGATCTGGCGCGCGAGCACGGCTTCACCGACATCGACGGCCGCGTCGTCGCCGCGTTCGAGATGTGAACGCCGAGGGTGGCGCCGCGTCCGATTGGAGGGCTCGCTCAGCGTGTCACCGCGGCGGGGCGAGCCATCCGAGCTGCGTCGCGACCTCCGTGACCGCGTCCTTCAAGGCGTCCTCGGCGTTGTCCGAGCTGAACGCGTCGTGGCGCCAGCGGAGCCGGTCGTCCGCGTGGAGGATGACCACCCAGCGCCGCGCGGGTCGCTGGACGTCGAACACACGCTGGTCTTGCACCCAGGCGCCCTCTCGACAGACCTCCCACCGCGCGATCGCGATCACGCGCCAGCCGTTGGCGAAGGCTTCGTGGTAGTAGCTCGCGCGTAGGCTCGCACGTGCTGCGACGGCCGCCGCATCGAAGACGGTCGACGGATCGACGAAGCCCACGCCGGGCACGTCGACGCCCACGGCTTCGAGCATCGTGGATCCGATCTCGATCAGCTCCGCTGCGGTGCCGAGAATGGCGAGCATCCCGAGCAGCGCTTCGCGGTCGTCCTCGGTGAGGGGCTGGTCGTGGATGCTCAGCTTGATCGCGAGCTTCTCGTTCCGAGTGTCGCCGTCCACGCAGTGGTCGATCTCGACGCCGGTCTCGCCGATCGCGGCCCCTGCGGCTTCGCGGCGGGGATCCTCCGCGCCCTCGGCGGAGGCGACGATGTCCACGCCCTCGGCGTCGGAGACGCGATCGGCCACGATGGCGTCTTCCGTGACGAGCGCCGCGCCCGCGCCGTCGATCTCCGCACCCTCCATCACGCAGCCCGCGCTCGCGAGAGCGAGCAGCGTCGTCAGAAGACCGCGCGCAACGAGCCCGTTCGAGACGTCCCAGCGAATGATCATCGAGCATCCTCCTGCGCCATCGACTCTCGATGGCGCGCGGGTGCATCTCACGAGGCGTGCCACGCGGAACCGTCCGGTCCCGCAGCACCGAGCCCGTGCTCGCGGGCTGCACCGTGCAGGTGCACCGTGCTCGTGCTCGAACGCGCGCCTCGCGTCGCGGCCCGTGCGTGCGGGGCCCACCATGGCCGGACATCACGCGCGGCATGGCCAGCGTGAAGAGGACGCGACGCGCCGGACCCGAAGTGCTCGATCGGCTCGCGGGCCGGCGGCACTCTCGTGTGGACGCGCCGGTAGTAAGGTCGCCGTCGATGCCGTGGGTGCGCAGCGAGAACGACGTCGCGACCATCGAGGTCGATGGAGCGCGGAGTTCGCGCCACCCGGTCAGGCGGTGGGGCCCGCGCCGCGACGCGAGTGGTCGATCACGAGCGCCAAGGTGGCGACGGCCGAGACCGTGATGCCCGCTGCGGCGAGGCCAGGCTCGATCAGCACGACCACGGCCGACAGGGCTGCGACGAGCGCCGCCCAGGCGAGCCGGCTCGCGCCGTCCATGGCCGCGAGGGCAAGCACGATCGTCATCAGCACGAGGTTGTACACGGCACCCACGCCGACCGGCGTGGCCGCGCGCCACGACACGAGGTTGTTCGCGGCGAGCGCGACCATCGTCCCGCCGCAGGTCGCCCAGAGACGCCGATTGTGTTGCGTACCCAGGAGCCGCCGGCGGAAGACGAGCACGATGGTCACGAGGAGCACGGCTTGGACGACGTTCCCGGTCACGATCTCGCGCCAGCTAGGAGACGCGGCGAGGTGGTGGATGGACAGGACCACGAGCACCACCGCAGCGCAGGCGGCCACGATCCCGAGCGCGACGGTGCGCGCGCGACGACCGACCGCAGGGTCGCGGTCGAGCCGTTCGCGCTCCATCGCTCGCCCGCGGTCCCGACGCGCCTCGAGGTCGACGCGCTGCGCATCGATACGCGCCTGCAGACCAGAGCGCACGTCCGGCTCGAGCAGGTCGTCGGTCTCGACGAGCAGCGCGGAGGCTCCCGCGACGTTGTCGAGCGCGAGCTCGCGGTCGACGAGCAGCGCGAGCGCACGCGACAGGCCCCGGCGCGCGGCGTCGTCGGCGGGCCAGCTCCGGAGCGACTGCAGGCAGCCGAAGCGCACCTCGGCGAGCTGCGTCCACACGCGCGCGCCCGTGAGCGCGGACGGATCCGCCGCGAGATCGTGCTCGACGCGCTCGAGGACCGATATCGCCGCCGCCGTCAGCGCGACGGTCTGCCTGTGGCGCAGGTGCTCCGCGATGCCGTCGCGGAACGCGCGCGCGCTCTGGGGACGCTCGCCGGGCTCGGGCTTCATCGCGCGCGAGCACAACGCGGCGAGCTCCGCCGGTATCTCGGGCGCGTAGGCCTTCGGCGCCGAACGTCTTGCCAACCGAACGGCCGCGCGCACGTCGGGCGCATCGTGCGGTGGCGCGCCGGTCAGCACCTCGTGCAGCGTCGCTCCGAGCAGGTACACGTCGGTACGCGCGTCGATGCGGTCCGGCGAGCCCGCGGCCATCTCGGGCGCCAGGTACCAGGGCGTGCCGACGACGAAGCGGGCCTCGTCGGGCGCTGCTGGACCGATGCGCCGCGCGATGCCCCAGTCGACGAGATAGACCTCGCCGAACGCACCCACCATGACGTTCGAGGGCTTCACGTCGCGGTGGACGATCCCCGCGTCGTGCGCCCGCTCGAGCGCGTTGCAGACGTGCGAGAGGACGTGCAGATGCGCCACGATGCGCTCGTCGCCGTGCCACGGCGTGCGCTCCCAGAACGGATGGTCGGCGCTCTCGAGCAGGCGAGCCCAGGATACGCCGTGGATGCGCTTCATCACGAGCACGGGCCTGCCGTCGCGACCGATCCCCAGCGCGTGCACGGGCAGGACGTTCGGGTGCTCGAGCGCACCCGCCAGACGCCCTTCGTCGATCAGCGCGGCTTCGTCGGCTCTGCTCGCGCCGGCTCGCACGACCTTGAGCGCCACCTCGCGGTCGAGCGATCGCTGATGGGCGAGCAGGACCTCGGCCATGCTTCCTTCCCCGAGCTTGCCCTCGACGGCGTACTCGGCGTCCGAGGCCTCGCTGCGCGTCGCGTCCACCGATACGACAGGCAGGCCCGACCGCTGTCCTCCACCGAGCGCCGCGCGCGGCAGCCGCATCGTGGCGTCGCGAGCCGCGAAGGTCGGCACGTCCGGAGGTGCGTCGTCGATCCACGCGCGCTCGAAGGCGTGTAACGGCTCCACCGTGCTCGGCCGCTCCCCCACGTTCCGGCCATCATACGAGGTTCGTGGCGAGCGGTCCGGCGTGTGCGGCTCCAACGAGGATCCCTTCGAGGACGACGACGACTCCTCATGCGGCGATCGAACGCCACCGAGCGCGACCCGCTCTGGATCGCGGGCTTCCCCCTCGCACCGCTCCCGCTCCTCGGCGCCGTGCTCGGCTACGAGCTCACCTCCGACGACGCGCGACGCTGAGCCCGTTCCGTCGACCGCACGGCGGAACCTCCGGACGAACCGATCGCTACTCGCGCGTCACCGCGGCACGTCGCGCGGTCCTGCCGACTCGCCATAGGCCGAGGCCGAACGCGAGCAGCCCGGCGATCGCGAAGACGAGGCCGGCGACGTCCGGGATCGCACGCACCAGGAAGGCCCCGAACAGCCAGATCGGGACCTGCAGCCAGAGCCATCGGGCGAGCAGCACCGCACCCAGCGACGCGCCATACGCACAGACGACGAGCTCGGTGCTGATCAGGGTCGCGGTCGGCGCCACCGGGAATATCGCGGCGACGCGGTTCGCGAAGATCGCGGCCAACGTCAGGAGCACGCCGTAGACGAGGCGCGCGTTGACCTGGCTCGTGACGAGCCTGCGACGCGCGACGGCGGCGAGGGCGCACGCGAGGCCGAGCGTGACACCCGCGGTCGCCGCGAGCGTGAAGGGCGTGAGCTGGGCGCGATGCCGGACCTCGCCGCCGTTGACCCACATCCACAGACCGATCACGACGACGGCGAGCCCGACGAAGAACGCGACGCGCGAGCCGGCTCCCAGCCGCCAGTCTTCCTGACGCTCGCGCTCGCGGTGGCGCGCGTCGCGCGCGTCGCGGGCTCGGTGCTCCTCGCGCAGCGCCTCGACGGCTCTCCCGAGATCGCGCGGCAGGTCGTCGAGGTCGAGCAGCAGCTCCTCCGCGCCCGCGAGGTTTCCTCGCTCGAGCTCGTCGCGGAGCGACAGGAGCGCGCACTCCCTCAGACCGCGTTTCGCGCGCGGGTTCTCCGGCCACGAGAGCCGCGCGTGCTCGAAGCCCAGCCTGCACTCGGCGAGGAGCTGTCGCGTGCCCGGTCGATCCGCGTCGCCTGCGCCCACGGCGGATGCGACTCCGAGCGCGCGCGCCCGGACCTCCGCGAGCCGCCTGGCCGCTTCGTCGCTCAGCGCGATCGAGGCGCGGTGCGCGAGGTACTCGGTGATCGCGGCGCGCAGAGCCGCCGCCGTCGGGAAGCGCTCGTCGGGCGACGGATGCGTGGCGCGGTTGGCGATCGCCGCGAGCTCCGCGGGAACCTCCCGCCCGTAGGTCGCGGGCGCGGAGATGGACGCGGTCGTGAAGACCTCGAGCATCGAGCTCCCCGCGTGGCGCGGCCGTCGCGTGAGCAGGTAGTGCAGCGTGGCGCCGAGGAGGTACACGTCCGTGCGCGCATCGGCCCGGCCGCCGTCGTCGGAGACCATCTCCGGCGCCATGTACGAGGGTGTTCCCACGAGGCCGAGGCTGCGCATCCGATATCGGGCATCGCGTGGATCGAGGGCGCTCGCGATGCCCCAGTCCACCAGATAGACCTCGCCGAGCGCGCCGACCATCACGTTCGCCGGCTTGATGTCGCGGTGGATCACGCCGCGCAGGTGCGCGTAGTGAACCGCGCTGCAGACCGCGCGGAAGATGTCGAGGTGGGACGCGAGCCGGTCGCCGTCCAGCACGCCGACGCGCGCCCATGCGGGATGCGCGTCGTCGTCGATGAGCGCGCCCCACTCGACGCCCTCGACACGCTTCATCACGAGGAACGGGTGCCCCGCGCCGTCGGCGCCCAGCGAGTGGATCGGGATGATGTTCGGGTGCTCCAGAGAGCCTGCGATGACGCTCTCGTCGAGCAGGTGGCGCGACGCCGTCGTGCCCTCCAGCTCGGGCCGCACGGTCTTGACGGCCACCTCGCGTTGCAGGGAACGCTGCCGCGCGAGCAGGACCTGCCCCATCCCGCCCTGCGCGAGCAGCTCGAAGACCTCGAGGTCCTCTTGACCGGCGAGCAGAGGAAACGTGGCGGAGCCGTCCCTCGGCTGCGCGGATTGCAGCGTGCCCGGCAGCGGCGTCGGCTGCGTGGCGGCGAGCGCCATCGCCGACTCGTGGGTGATCGTCCCCCCGAACGCCACCGACGATCCGAGCCGTGCCAGCGTGTCGCGCGTCGCGCTCGCCACCCGCGCGCGAACGCCGGCGTCGTCGTCGCTCGGCTGCGGCGGTTCGCCGGCGGGGCTCTCCGACGTCGATCGCTCTCGCTCGCTCATGGTCGCCCTCCGCGCGGCGCGCTCTCGGGCACGCCCGACTCGCACGTGTAGCAGAGGACGCGGCTGGACTTCGCCGACGATGAACGCGCTGCCGCCCGAGGGCGCCGGCGCGGCGACGAGCTCACCTCCGACGACACGCGACGCCGAGCGCGTACCGTCGCGTCGAGCGCCGTCTGGATGCGATGGGCTGCCGAGGCGACGGATCAGGTCGCCTCGCGCGTCACGAGGGCGGCGCGGCTCGATCTCCCGGCCCGCACGTACCCCTGTCCGCGCTTCGCCTGCGTCCTCGCGGTCGCCGACGCATGACTCGGGGCCGTCGTGGCTCGCTCCGCCTTCGACGTCGGACGCTCTCAGCCTCGTTTCGAGGCGTCGAGCTTCGCTTGCACCAGGGCGTCGAGCTTGCCTTCGGTGACGCCGAGACGGGCTGCGAGCTTGTGCGCGAGCGACGTGGTGGCGACGCCGGGCACGAGCTGGAAGGTCGGGCGCTCCTCGGCGTCGAGCTCGACTTGAAGGAACGTCAGGCTCTCGACCGGTCGGTCGCGTGCGAGACGCGCGGCCATCCCGAGGAAGTGCGTGCTCACGAAGACCTGCGGTGAGAGGCGCGGCAGGAGCGACACCACCATCTCGAAGATGGCCTCGCCCTCCATCGGGTTGGTGCCCGAGCAGAGCTCGTCGAGGATCGCGACCGCGCCGGGCTCGAGCTGCTCGAAGAGCGTGCGGATGCGGACGAGCTCGGTGCCGAGACGACCCTCGACCTGCGCGGCGTCGGCGTCGGTGACGAGCGACAGGAAGATGCGCGACGCACGCACGAGGCGCGCACGCGACGCAGGCACGAAGAGGCCGACCTGCCCGAGCAGCTGCGTGAGCGCGAGCGCCTGGAGCACGCGTGTCTTGCCGCCCGAGTTCGGGCCCGTGATCACGACGAGCGCGTCGTGGCGCGATGCAGGCAGATCACACGGCTTCGGCGTCACGCCCTGCAGGAAGAGCAGCGGGTTGAAGAGCCCCTCGACCGCGCGCTCGACGCTCGGCTCGCCGAGCGCCGGGGCTTCCACGATCTCGGGCAACGACACCGCGCGACCGCCTGCGATCGCGGTGTCCCGGAACGCGAGCGCGGCGAGATAGAGCTCGAGCGATCCGACGAGCGCGAGGATCTCGACGACGCGATCCGCGAGCGGCGCGAAGATCTCGTCGAGCAGCCGAAGGACCACCTCGCTCTCGCCGTATCGATAGCCGCGCAAAAAGGCGACGAGGCGTTGCCAGAGCCGACCGAGCGTCCCCGGCAGCAGATCGTTGGGCGTCTCGCGGATCGCGAGCACGCCGAAGCCGCGGATCGTCCCGTCGGACCCGAGCCGGAGGCGCACATCGACCGTCGAGACGTTGCCCTCGAGATCGACGATCGAGGTCAA
>JADZFZ010000521.1 GCA_020854145.1 Deltaproteobacteria bacterium
CGGGCGCGTGGGCGTCGAGCGCGCCGGCGTCAGAGGCTACCTCCGCGTGATCAAGCCCGGTGACCTCTTCGGGGAGCTCGCGCTCTTCGACGATGCGCCTCGGTCGGCGACGTGCGTCGTGCTCGAGCCGGCGACGGTTCTGTCGTTCCCGGCAGCGGCGCTCGCAGAGCTCTTCGAGAGTGGCCACCCCGCTGCGCAGAAGCTCCTCGCGCACGTGATGCAGACGGTCGTCTTCAGCATGCGCGTGGCCAACGCGCGACTGCGCGAGGCCGTGGCCACCTCGCGCGGCGAGCACGATCATGCGTTTCGCGCGCGCGAGGAAGCCGTCGCGCTCGCGCGTCGCGCCGACGATCACGATTCCGACGACGGAGCGAGGCGCGGAGTGCCGGTGGTTCGCGCGTCGCGCCCCGAGCTGTCCGCGGCCGCCTGTGTCGCGTCGCTGCTCCGGCATCATCGCCGGCCCGTGCCCCTTGCATCGGTCGAGGAGGCGTGCGCCGTCAACGGCGCGATCACCCAGGAGTCGCTGACCCGCGCGGCGCGCGGGCTGGGTCTGGAGATTCGCCGCCTCGAGCTCTCGTTGGACGACCTGCGCGACATCGACGCGCCGCTCGTCCTGCGTCTGGCACGCTCGGCGGACGCCGAGGGGGACGACGGAGGCGTCTACGTGGTCGCGGACCGATGGACGCGCGGCGGCCTGCCCGTGATGGACCCGACCGCCGGCAGGCGCACGCTCTCGACCGCCGAGCTGAAGCGGCGATTCGCTGGCCTCGCGTACGACGTCAGCCCGACGAAGGTCACGGCGCGACCGCGACCACCCATCGAGCGCCTTCTCGAGCACGTCGCCGAACGGAGGGGGCCGATCGCGCACCTCGTCGCCGTCACCGTCCTCTTCCAGCTCACGTCGCTGGTCGTCCCCTTCGCGACCGCCGCGGTCATCAACCAGGTGCTCCCGTCGCGTCACGACGCCCTGCTCCACGTGTTGGCCGCAGCGCTCGGGGCCGCAGTCGTCGTGCAGGCGCTGCTCACGTTTCAGCGCGACGCGACACTCCGGTATCTCCGCATGCGATTCGACCTCGACATGATGAACCAGATGATGGGGCACCTCCTGAGCCTGCCGATCGCGTTCTTCGAGGTGCACCGTCCCGGCGCGATCGTTCAGCGATTCCAGTCGTTCCGCGTGCTCCGGGATCTTCTGACGAACCAGGGTGTGACGGCGTTGCTCGACGTCGGCACCCTGCTCGTCTCGCTCGTGGCGCTCGCGTGGGTCGATGCGCGGCTGTTCGTGCCCATCGCCGTCGTGCTCGTCCTCTTCATCGTCGTGTTGGGCTTGCTCGCTCCGCGAATCGAACGCTGGGCCGCCGAAGAGCTCGACCACGGCGCCGATCAACAGAGCCGCCTCATCGAGCTGCTCGGAAGCATCGCGACGTTGCACGCTGCGGCCGTCCCCGAGGGCGGGCTCGGTCGCTGGCGTCCGGCCTTTCTGCGGGAGCTCCGCGCGAGCGCACGGCAGGACGGCGTCGTCGGCGCCGTGGGGCCGTTGCTCGACGCATCGCGTCTCGCCGCGCTCGTGGTCCTTCTGTGGCGCGGGGCCGTCGCGGTGCAGGAGGGGAGTCTCTCGCTCGGCGCGTTGCTCGCGGCCGCGGGCGTCGCCGCGACGTTCCTGAGCACGCTCTCCGCGGTGGCGGCTCAGGTGTTCCCGCTCGCTCGCGGCGCAGCGCATCTCCGGGGCATCCGCCACCTCCTCGCGGAGCGAACGGAGCAGACCGAAGCCTTGCCTGCGCCGCCGGGCAAGCTTCGCGGCCGGATCACCCTCGACCGGGTCTCGTTTCGCTACGCGCCCGGCGGCGCCACGATCCTTCGCGACGTCTCGCTCGAGATCGTGAGCGGCACCAAGGTCGCGCTCGTCGGACCGTCCGGATCGGGCAAGTCCACGCTCGGGAAGCTGTTGCTCGGCTTCTACCCACCGTCTTCCGGTCGAGTGCTCTTCGATGGCCGCGACATCGCGCGTCTCGATCTGCCCGCGCTCCGCCGCCAGGTCGGGGTCGTGCTCCAGGAGCCCTATCTGTTCAACGCCAGCATTCGAACGAACCTCTCGCTCAATGCTCCGGCAGCCAAGATGAGCGAGATCATGGAGGCCGCGCGACGCGCCGCCATCCACGACGAGATTGCCAAGCTCCCGATGCACTACGAGACGCTGGTGTCGGAAGGCGGCGGCACGTTCTCCGGTGGCCAACGCCAGCGACTCGCAATCGCCCGGGCGCTCGTCCACGCGCCCGCATTGTTGTTTCTCGACGAAGCGACCAGCGCCCTCGACAACGTCAGCCAGGGGCTGGTCGAAGCGGGGTTGGCAGATACGCGCTGCACGCGAATCGTCATCGCACATCGACTGAGCACCGTCGCGGACGCGGATTTGGTCGTCGCCCTGGACAAGGGTCGAATCGTCGAGACCGGCCGCCACGCCGAGCTCATGGAGCGGCGCGGCTTCTACTGGAATCTCGTTCGGGCGCAGGAGGGAGTCGGATGAGCCTGTTCCGCAAGCAAGCGCTCGATGCCGTCGGGGATGCCGCCGATCGCGGGGGAATCCTTCGCATCGTCCCGTTGCACGTCGCCGGGTTCTATCTGGTGCTCGCCGCGTTGGCGGCAATCGGCATCGGATTGCTCGTCGAAGGACGCGCCCGGGTCGTGGCGCGCGGTCGTGGAGTCGTCTTGCCCAGCCAAGGCGTCGTGTCGCTGCGAGCGCCCGTGACCGGTCGGGTCGGTCGCGTCGTCGCAGGCGAGGGCGCTCCCGTCCACCGAGGCGACGCGTTGCTCGTCCTCGAGCCCTCTCTGGACGTCGTGCGAGCGCCCGCCGATGGCACGCTGGAAGACACGGAGATCGCCGAGGGAACCCTCGTACGCGAGGGCGACCGCCTCGGAACCCTGGTGCCCGATCGCGGCGAGCTGGTCGCGTACATGGCGGTGGCCGAGCGCGACCGAGGCGGGCTCGACGTCGGAAAGACCGTTCGCCTGCAATTCGACGCCGAGACCCAATCGCCCATCGATGGACGCGTTCGTCGCGTGCGCGACGGTCTGTTGACGGCCGCTTGGCGCGAGCGACTGCGCGGGATCGACCGGATGCCCGAAGGCGCGCTGATCCTCGTCGAGATCTCTCTGCCGCGCGCGGCATCGCGGGACGGGCGCATTCGACGAGGGATGGTGTTCGCGGGCGAGACGGTGCTCCGCGAACAGCGATTGATCAGCCTGATCTTCGCGCCGCGCGACTCACGGTGAGCTCCACGCGCGCTGCAGCTCGTCCAGGAGTCGGTCGAGCGACCCTTCGAGCGCGGCGGCGGTCGTCGCTCGGGTCTGCTCGCGCGCCTTGCCGGCGACCGTGCGCCGCCAGTCGGTCCGTTCGAGCATCTTGGCGCGCAGGGCTTCGAGCGCCACCTCGAAGGCCATGGGAGTGTCGATCACGAACACGAGATTGACGGATGGCTCGAGCGCTTCGGTCCGATGCCAGAAGCCCCTCGGGAGAAAGACGACCGAGCCGCGTCGCATCTCGAGGGTCGGCGGACCGGACAGCTCGGGAATCGCCAGCGGGTACGCGTCGCGCCGGCGCGCCCTGTCGAACGAGTTCTGCAGCGGGAATCGTCCGCCCTCGTCCGGAGGCGCTATCCACCAGCGTTTGCGGCCGGACAGCTGCAGCGAGATGACCTCGATGTCGTCGAAATGGACGGGCAGCGCTTCGCCCGGCGGCGAGACGATCGCGCAGCAGAAGATGCTCTTGCCGCCCGGCACTCCGAGCTCGCGGACCAGAGACTCGAGCCACGCCGCGACGCACGGTACCGACTCGTTCAGATACTGGACCTCGAGGCTCATCCCCTGCTGCTGGACGAACATCGCGGCCGACTTGGGCACACGCGTGTAGGGGCGCTCGCCGTTGCCGCCGTTCGCGTACGCGATGACGTCGTGATTCGAGAGGTCGAGCAGGCCCTTCAGGTCGGGGCGGAGAAACGCGTCGATGATCCCCGGGATCCGTTCGAGCGGTCCCTCGTCGAGAAGCCACATCTTGCCCGGGAAGTACCGCTCGGCGAGCTCACCTTCCGCGAGCGACGGGAAGAGCTTGGGAATCAGCGCTGCGTCCGGCTCGACCTGCGCAGTCACGCTCGGGGCGGAGATCGATGTCGCCGCCCTCATCGCGACACCCTGCTCGTGGCGCCCGGCGGCTCGTCTTCTCTGGGCCAGCCGTCGCCGGACGCGGACGCCGCTCGCGGATTGGGGATCGCAACCGGCGCGTCACCCTCCTCTGCGTAGTAATACCCCAGCGCGATGTACCGCTTCATGATTCGCTCCTCGGCATCCTGATAGGGAACGCAGCAATCGAGCGGGACGTAGTCGGCGCAGACCGACCGATGATGCTCGACGAGCCTTTCGCGTACGTGGAGATACTTCTCGAAGCCGGTCGCGAAGCGGCGGGCGTGTGCAGCCTCGAGATCGGAGACGACCGGGGCCCAGTCGCGCTCCGCTTCGTCGTCGTGGACGAGCTTCGATCCGATGCCCTGCATGTACGCATCGGGATGGAGCCGATTGAGGAGATTGGCGGTTCGGCCCCGCCCGAATCGGAGGTTGAACGCCAGCGTGGGCTCGAGGTACTCGATGTAGTGCCAATAGTGCGGAGGCCAGTACAGCGCGTCACCGGGCTCGAGCGTGCACTCCCATGCCTCCACCGAATCGAGCCAGCGGCGTTTCTCCTCCTCCGGGCAATTCTCGAGCATCACCGCGCTCGCGTAGAAGATCGGGAAGAGCCTGCCCGACCAGCGAGGATGAACCAGGTAGACCCTCCGGCGTCCCACCATCTGGTAGAGGACGACGTGCTGGTGGTCTCCGTCGAAGTGCAGGTGCGCGGTCGATCCCGACGTGCCGACGAACCACTTCGACGCGATCCTGCTGACGTCGCAATTGTAGTAGCAGAGGTCCGGCAGCCGCAGCGCGTTGCGGAGCTCGACGGGCGTGGGTTGCCCGGAGATGCCCAGATCGGACGAGGGGCCCTGCGCGACCAGGGCGAAGTACTCCCGCAGGGTCATCTCCACGGAGCGGTGGGTGGTCAGGTCTCCGAAGCGGAGGAAATCCCGGAAGAACTGCTGATTGACGGGCACGCGCACGTGGCCGAGCCGAGCGACCGCCTGCTCCAGCGTGTCGATTCGCTCCACGTCCTGGCCTGCGAAGAATCCGCGGAAGACGACCGGCTGCTGGGGGCGGAGATAGTCCGACTCGAACGCGCGGGCCGTCGGCGTCGCGACCCTCTCGATCGCACGCGTCATCGCGGCAGCCTGAGCACTTGGAGGTAATGGCCGCGATCGAGCGTCCACGTCCGGTCGCCCGCGGCATCCACCGGTGTCGCTTCGACGTCCGCGCGCGGGACGAACGTGCTCCGCCAATCCGTCATGCATGGCCTGCCGAGGTCCACCCACTCCCGATAGGCTCTCTGGAGGAGCGCGTGATGCGCATCGGCACCGTCGCCGTACGACCGGACCGAGTCGTCGCCGACGATCACGAACCCCGTCGAGTCGCCGAGACCGAGCCCCTCGGGCAGGAGGAACGTCTGGCGCGATCGAAGCGCCAGGTAATACAGGAGCTCCAATCGCGCGGCCCACTTGGGCGAAGGTCTGGGCGTCGGGTTGGGGACGTCGCGCAACCCATCCCACAACGGCTCTTCTCGGCGTGGAGGGCCGTTCTCCATCTGTTTGCGTGCCCAGAGCGCCTTACGGTCGAATCCCCACAGCTCCAATGCCAGGTCGCCACGTGGAGGCATGAACTGCGAGTACACCACGACTCGTCCCTCGATTCGGCCGTCCTCGTGGGTGACGCGCACCATCGGGCTGGTCTCGACGCCACCATGCAACAGCGGCACGAGCATGAGACCGTGGGTCGCGAGCTGCGACACCAGGTGCGGGGACAGGACGCCGCACGCCGTGCTCATGACGATTCGATCGTAGGGCGCGCGCTCGGGGCAGCCGAGGAACCCGTCGCGCGCTTCGACCTGCACCCGGGAGTAGCCCGCAGCTGCGAGCCGCCTGCGCGTGCCGTCCACCAGATCAGTCGTGATCTCAGTCGTGGTGACGGCTCCGCGAGCCGTGACGAGCTCCGACAGGATGGCTGCGTTGTACCCGCTGCCGGCGCCGATCTCCAACACGCGGAGGCCCGGCTCGAGCTCGAGGCTCTCGAGGATCAAGGCCATCAGCGACGGCATCGAAGAGACGCTCTTGTCCGGCATGTGCATGATCACGGAACGGTCCGAATAGACCATGCGTAGGTGCTCGAGATTCGCCGGGTCGATCGCCGTCTCGAGGGGAAGCCCGTACGTGCCCGAGTAGAAGTGCTCGATCAGCCTGTGGCGCGGAACCCTCCGGAACGCCTCCTCGACGGCGCCCGTGCGAATCCACCCTGCCGCCTTGAGCGACTCGACGTACGGCCCCGTCCAGGCCGAGAGCTCGGCGTCGGAGGTCTCGCTCGTCATGGCGTTACGTCCTGTGCGCACTCCACGAGAAAACCCTCCCGCATCAGCCGGCGCACCAGGACCAGCTTGGACTCGATGGGAAGCGAGCCCGGGATGGAGTCCACGGTGAGCTCTCCTGCCTTCAGGATGTACCGGAGCATGGGCTCGATGTGCTTGGGCCCCATCACCTTGAGACCTCCGGCGCCAATCGTGACCAGGTCACCTTTGTAGGCGATCGATGCATCCAGCCCGGGTCTCATCCGCACGCGGGATTGCGGCCCCAGCCTCTCGAGGCTCTGCTCGTCGGCCGTCGCCAGGATCTGCGGTGCGGGCTGGCCGAGCAGCCGACCCTGCGCGAGATGGCGCGTGGTGGCCTCGGCGACTCTCCGGGAGAGCGCCTCGAGCAGATCGTCGAGATTCTCGCGAACGCGGCGCCCAGCGGGGCCGCCGGAGTCGGGGCCCATGGGAGGCGAGCGACGGAAGCGTACGTCGTCGAGGGCGATGCTCTCGAGCACGTCGGGCAGAGTCTCGGCCAGGACGTCCCGCCAGGTGTGAGGCGAGATCACGATGCTCGCGTGAATGGACGATTCGTCCGTGGTGTAGGGCTCGTGGACGTAGCCTCGTGGCAGATAGAGCAAGTCCCCTTCGCGGAGCGTGCTCACCTGGAGCTCCTCGGTGCAGACGCCGTTGGGCGGCTCGCAGATCTGGGTGCTCATCGGTTGCTCGATGGGCGGCCGTCGGATTCGCCAAGTCTTGGACCCGGCAATCTGGAGCACGAAGAGGTCGTAAGTGTCGTAATGGGGCAAGAGCCCTTCCGAGCTCGGAGGGGTCGTATAGACGTTGGCCCACACGTGTCGCCCGAAGGCGGACTCGAGCCGGCGGCAGAGCGCAGAGAGGGGCGGCGAGATCTGGTCCGCATAGGCGAGCACGGCGGTGCAGCCCTCTGCGAATGCGTCGGCGACACCCTGGGAGTCGATGGCGCCTCCGGTCGTCGTGTAGCGCTCGAGCGCCAGGGGAGAGCACCGGTAGACCATCGTGAGATAGGGGTACCTCAATCCCGGTGTCGAGAGCAGCCGATCGGCCTCCTCGCGGGATAGCAGCCCGGCGAAGGCGCCTGTCCCCTTCCGGAGCAGGAGAGGCTGCTTCTCCCAGTGCTCGACGAAGAACGCGGCCGTCGAGACGGGAGAGAGGAGCTGGTCGAGATCGAGATCCGGAGTCGTGGCGGTCAGCATCAGGGTCCTCCGGGCGACTCGCCGTAGAGCAGGATGGACAGGAAGCCGTCTCGTACGAGGCGACGGACGAGAAGGAGCCGTGCGGCGTCGCCGAGGTCGCCCGGCAGCGCATCGATCCGGAAAGAGCCGGTCGCCTCGATCATGAATCGAAGGGCAGGCTCGATGTGCTTCGGGCCTTTCATCTGGCCGCCTCGATACACGAGGACCACCGATTCCGGCATCGAGACGAGCCGGGCTTCGAGGAGCGGGTTGCGCCGAACGAGGGAATGCGCCTGCAGGCGCTCGCCATCGGGCGGCGATTCGGGGCTCGGGCTCTGCAGCAGAGTCCCCGAGACGGCATCGACGACATCCCCGAGCGCGGCATCGGTCGCGAGCGCCTGCAGCTTTCGCGCGAGCTCGTCGGCGACTCGCGGAGCAGGCACCGTCCCGTGCGTCGCACCCGTCGGAACGGAGCGGCGGAGGGACACGTCACGGCGGCTGGCCCGGTCCACGGCAGCGAGCAGGAGGTCGGTCCACGTGAAGACGTCGATGGCGACCGTGACGTGCAACGACGCGGAGGCGAGGGATCTGGCGGCATGGATGTGGCCGCGCGGGATGTACGCCACGTCGCCGGGCTCGAACGTCGTCTCGCGCAGGAGCTGGGCCGATTCGAGGTACGAGGGATCGTAGGGTTGAGCGTTGCGCGGCAGCGCGACCGGCGCGTCGTAGATTCGCCACTCCTTGGTGCCCGAGATCTGGAGGATCAGCACGTCGTGCGTGTCGTAGTGGGGGAAGAATCCGCACGATTCGGGCGGCGTCAGATAGGCGTTGGCCCAGACGCGCCGCGAGAATCGGGCCTCCAATCGCCTGCAGAGCGCATGGAGCGGCTCCCAGCTGCGGTCGAGATCCGGTAGCACGATCGTGGCTCCCGATGCGTGCTCCCTGTGCACCGCCGGGAGATCGATTGTGCCGTCGGGTCGCGAGAACGTCTGGGCGGGATGGATCCGGTCGTCCTTCACCAGACGGAGCTGCGGATATCGAAGCACCCCCGAGCCGACGAGCGCCTCGACATCGGACGACGACAAGAGTCCTCGATAATGGTCGGGCGCTCGGTGCCCGAGAATCAGTGGCGCCTTCTCCCAGTGTTCGTCGAAGAACACATCGATGCTCAGCGGAGAGAGGAGCGTCTCGAGGTCGAGCTCGGGACCAGGCTCCCTCTCCCCCGATGGGGAGAGGGTCGGGGCGAGGGGTGAGCGCTCGTCGAGTTGGCCATCCGACAAGGCTCAGCCTCCCGGTCGAGACACGGCTCTCGGCACGTGGGGCGCGTCGGCGGCAACGGGTGTGACCACGGTCAGGAACCCCTCTCTGACCAGACGGCGAAGCAGGACGAGCTTCGCGTCGTCGCTCAGCGGCCCGGGCAGAGCGTCGGCGCTCAGCTCGTCGGCGGCGACGATGAAGCGGAGGGCCTCCTCGACGTGAGCGGGCGCCCTGATGCGGCGTTGGGGGAGCACGAGCGTGACGGAGTCGCCGTCGATCACGATCCTGTGGGCGAGGTTGGACCGTCGCTTCAGCACCGTGGTGGGAGCGAGGTCGGCGCTCGCCGAGAAGTCGGCCAGAAAACCGTCGAGCGGCTGATGGGAGTGCCAGGTGAATCTCTCGGCCAGACGATCGACGGCCGCGTCGATTCTCGCGTGCTCGACGAACGAGGCGAGCAATCGCGCGAACTCCTCGCGCATCCCGGGTAGGGCCGCTGCACCTTCGCGGGTGAATCCCGCGGGCAATGCCCTGCGAAACGAGGAATCGGATTGCTCGACCGCCTCGAGAGCGGCCACGAGAGCGTCGAACCAGGTGTAGACCTGGACCCCGACGTTGACGCTCAGCGACGCCGCATCGCCCGTCCACGCATCGTGGAAGTAGCCGCGCGGCAGGTAGAGCAGCTCTCCGGGACGCAGCTCGATCTCGGCGATGACGTTCCGTGGGTCGTCGGGGCGGGCGGTGCCGTGACCCTTGCGGGGAAACGGGAAGGGCCGGTCGTAGATTCGCCAGTGCTTCGACCCGTCGATCTGCAGGACGAAGAAGTGGTACTTGTCGAAGTGCGCGGCGAATCCCTGGGAGCCCGGGGGAGTCAGGTACATCTCGGCGCCGAGGTCGCCGCTCAAGGTGCCTTCGAGAGCCTGGCAGAGCTCGGCGACGGGGCGGCATCGGGTGTCGAGATACCGCCACTTCAGCGTCGCGCCGCGCCCGTAGCCCGCGTAGAGCTCGTCGAGATCCCGCGGACCGAACGAGACGCCGTGATCTCGCTCGTTCTCTCTCCGCTGGCCCTTCTCGACGAGCTCGACCACCGGCGTGGTCATCTCCGCGAGCGAGAGGATCCGATCGAGATCGGCCCTCGTGAGCAACGGATCGTAGAAGCCGGAAGCGTCGCGCCGAACATGGAGCGGACGCGACTCCCAGTAGCTCGCGAGGAACTCGGTCGAGTCGAACGGGGCGAGCAGCCAGGAGAGATCCAGCACGATCCGGCCCTCCGGGCACACGGCCCGTCAGATCACTGGGCTTTCCAGGCGTTGTCTCCGCCGAGGCCGCCCGCGACGCTCTCGAGATCGGCGTCGCTGAGCTCGCTCGTCTTGGTCGCCGGCAGGACGAGGACGACGTTCGTCGTCGTCTCTTCCACGACTTGGACCTTCAGGTAGCCGGGCAGCTTTCGGCCGAGCTCCGCCTCGATCACCGCCTTGGGATCCGCGACGAGCTTCTTCCGGAACTCGGGATCCTGCGCCGCGCGTGCGATGAGCTTGGGCTCGAGATCTTTGCGTGTCGGTTCGGTGGCCATGTTCGTAACCCCTCCGTTTTCGGAGCAGCGACTCTAGGCGCGCGGCCGAAGGCTCGTCAATCGGCCGCGTGACAGGACCTACACCGCCGGCTCCAGGCGCGTCGTCGGTCCGCCACCAGGATCGCCACGGCCTGCACACCCATGGCGCGCGCCACACGGGCGATAGATCGCGCCCGACGCCCCACGAAGGGCATGAAGGCGCTCGCGTGCCGGTTCGCGCGGTCAGGGCGCCGGCGGCGGGGGCTGCGCGTCGGTGAGCGCGACATGGAGGGTCCAGTCGAGTCCGGGAGCCACGAGGCGTGCGCTTCGCGTGCGCTCGTCGAGCGTCAGGGTCGGCTCTGCTCGCGGCGTGCGGCGATCCTCGTGGACCACCACGACGCCGGTGCCGTCCGGCCGGGCCACCGCGCACACCGAGAATCCCAGCGTATCCGTCGCTC
>JADZFZ010000522.1 GCA_020854145.1 Deltaproteobacteria bacterium
GCCGCGCTCGCGTCGCCGAGCGATCCGCTGCCGGCGTGGGACACGTCGCGCGCGGGATGTGGGCTCGGCATGGGCGGCGCGACGATGGCGTGCGTGTCCGGCGCCGAGCTCCTCGCGGACGACGACATGGATGGCCGCCCCGCCGTCACGGTGGACGCGATGGCCGACATGCCCGGCGTGCTCGAAGGACGGGCGTTCGTCGTCATCCGCGTGACGCCGCAGCTCACCGGCACCATCCGCAACAGCAACTGCGTCGAGGGCGCCGTGGCCACTTCGCTCGACCTCAGCATCATCGGCAGCGACGTGCTGCTCTCCGGCACTCCGCTCGACACGCCGACCGTCATCCAGAACATCCCGCCCTTCGAGATCCTGCCGACGAGCAGCTTCACGATGCTTCGCGGCGACGGCGAAGGCGACCTCGACTTCGACGACGACGGCGACGGGACCATGAGCTGCGCCGAGCTGCTCCGACACCGGAACGCCTTCGAGTGAGCACGCCCCCCACTGCCGGCGCCGCCGCGAGCTCCTCCGGCGCACGCACGAGCCATGCGCCGCTGTCGCTGTCGCGCGCTCGTCCCGAAGATCCGCGGATCCGCCACGCCATCCACCGCCCGGAGGGCCAGCCCGAACGCGCCGTGCTGGTCACGCACGGCTACAACGAGCACTCCGGCCGATACGGCGAGGTGGTCCGCCGATGGACCGCGAAAGGGCTCTTGGTCGCGACCTACGACCTCCGCGGTCATGGTCTGAGCGAGGGACCGCGTGGACGCGTCGAGCTCTTCGACGACTACGTGCGCGACGCCGACGAGCTGCTCGGCGCGCTCGCGAAGGACGAGCAGTGGAGAGCGTGCGGCAAGCCGATCCTCTTCGGCCACAGCCTGGGTGGTCTCGTCTCGACGCACATCGCGCTCGCCGGCCCGAAGGACGCGTACCGAGGGCTCGCGATGACCTCGCCGTTCTTCGAGCTCGTCAAGAAGGTCTCGGCGCTCGAGATGTTCGCCGGCAAGCTCATGTCGCGTTTTGCGCCTTCGATGGGGTTGCCATCGGGGCTCAAAGGCGAGGACGTGACCCACGACGTCGCAATCGCGAAGGCGTACGACGCGGACCCCTTCAACTTCGGCAAAGCCAACTCGCGCTTCTTCTTCGAGACGTTGCGGGCACAGGACCGCGCATTCGCCCGCGCAGCGGAGCTGTCCCTGCCCATCTTCTGCCTTCACGCAGGCGACGATCGCCTGACGAGCCCCGTCGCGAGCAAGCGGTTCGTCGAGCGCACGAACAGCACGAGCAAGGTGCATCGTGTGCTGCCGGGGCTCTTCCACGAGGTCCTCAACGAGGTCGAACGTGTCCCGATCATCGACGAGCTCGCCGACGTGATGCTCGCGTGGTGACGACGTGACCGCAAACCCCCAACCGCTCGCCCCGAGCGCAGTCGAGGGGCGCGATTGCGTGCTTCGACGAGCTCGGCACGAACGGTGTCTCGTCACGCCTTCCGCACGAACGGCTGGCCGTCGGGCGCCGAGCAAGGGATCGTGACGTCCGTTCGCTTCGCGCCGCTCGGGGGTCTCGGCGAGATCGGCATGAACTGCATGTCGGTCGAGTGCGGCGACGACGTCGTGATCGTCGACTGCGGCGTGATGTTCCCGCCCACCGACGTCGGCGTGGACGTGCTGCTGCCGGACTTCGCGCACCTGCTCGCGAACCGCGACCGCGTGCGCGCGCTCGTGCTCACGCACGGCCACGAGGACCACATCGGCGCGGTGCCCTTTCTGGTCAAGGAGCTGCGCGTGCCCGTGCACGGGCCGCCCTACGCGCTCGGGCTCGTGCGCGAACGGCTCGCGGAGCACGGCCTCGCGAACGACGTGAAGCTCGTGCCGACCACGCCACGAACGCCGTTTCGCGCAGGTCGGATGGAGATCGAGCCCATTCGCGTGACGCACTCGATCGCCGACGCCACCGCGCTCGTGCTGCGGACCGACGGCGGCACGCTGGTGCACACGGGCGACTTCAAGATCGACGACGAGCCGACCGACGGGGCGAAGTTCGACGCCGAACGACTCCGCGAGATCGGGCGCGAGGGAGTCGACCTGCTGTGGTCGGACTCCACGAACTCCGATCTGCCGGGTCGCGCGGGCTCGGAAGCGTCGGTCGCGCGCGCGCTCAGCGAGGTGGTCGAGAACGCGACGGGTCGCGTCATCGTGGGCGTCTTCAGCTCCAACGTGCATCGCCTCCGTGCGGTGCTCGCGGCTGCGCGCCGCACGGGGCGGCTGGTCGCCTGCCTCGGTCGCAGCGCGCGCACGCACCTCCGTGTCGCGACGGAGCTGGGCCATCTGCCCGATGCCTCCGACATCCTGGTGCCGGGCGACGCGCTCAGCACGATCGCGCGCTCGAAGCTCCTCGTCGTAGCGTCGGGAACCCAGGCCGAGCGCGGGTCCGCGCTCACGCGCCTGGCGGGAGGCACCCACCCCGCCCTCGTGCTCGAGCCAGGCGACCTGGTGGTGCTCTCCGCGCGCGCCATCCCCGGCAACGAGCGCGCAATCCAAGGGCTCGTGGACGGGCTCGAGCGCCAGGGCGCGATCGTGCGTTTCCCGGTGACCGACCCTGCGCTGCACGTCTCGGGGCACGCCGGGCGCGAGGAGCAGCGCACGATGATCGAGCTCGTGCGACCCCGAGGCTTCGTGCCCGTGCACGGCTACTTCCACCATCTGTCGCGCCACGCTGCGCTCGCCCGCAGCATGGGCGTCGACGACGTGCTGGTGATCGAGGACGGCGCGCTCGCCGAGTGCACGCGAGGTCGTCTGTCGGTGGTCGGCAAGGTCCCGACGGGACGGATCGCCATCGACGAGGGCCAGCGCGTCGCCGCGAGCGTCTTGCGGGATCGTGCGCTTCTCGGCACGACCGGGATTGCGATCGGCGTCGTCGTGCTGCGGCCGGACGGCGCGCTCGCGCGCGACCCGACGGTCATCACCCGCGGCGTGCTCGACGAGCGCGACGAGCCACAGATGCTCGCGGGCGCGCGACGGGCGATCGCGGCTGCGCTCGATCCCCGCTCCCGCAGCGATCAGCTCGACCGTCCCGATCCCATCGAGACGCGCGACACGGTTCGCCGCGCCCTCCGTCGCTACTTCCGGAAGACGGGCGGCCCGCGCGGATTGACGACGATGGCGATCGTGCTGGACTCGAGCGACTGGGACTGACGATGCGCCCGAGGGTGTTTGCGTTCTTGTCGATCGCGACGATGGCCGCGTGTGGAGGTGCGGCCTCGACGCGGGAGCACGACGACCTCGTCGGCCGGAGCTCTCCGCTCGACGACGTGGCACCGAGCGCGCCCGAAGCGATCGACGACGCCCGCCTGCTCGCCGTGGCCCCGGGAGGGCGCCCGCTCGCGCCGTCGGAGCGTCGCGCGCTCGTGCCGCTCGTGCGCGCCGCCGAACGCGTGCGCGGCCTGTCGGTCCTGCGCCCCATCCCCGTCGCCGTGGAGACCGCCGACGAGATCGCGCGGTCGCTCGAGCGCGATCTCGACGAGGAGCAGCTCGTGCGGTTGATCGCGGCGTACCGGGCGCTCGGGCTCCTGCCGCGCGACCTCGACGTCCGCGGTCTGTTGGTCGGCGTTCTCCGCGAGCAGGTCGTCGGCTACTACGACCCCAAGCGCGGGCGGCTCGTCGTACGCGACGACGCCGCGAGCGCGCTCGCCGGCTCGCGATTGCGGCGCGACGGCGACGACGATTCCGAGATGGGCGACACGGAAGGACGCATGGTCCTCGTGCACGAGATCGTCCATGCGCTCCAGGACCAGCACCATCGCCTGCAGCCGATGATCGATCGACTGCGCGAGAACGACGCGCAGAACGCGTTCAAGGCCGTCATCGA
>JADZFZ010000523.1 GCA_020854145.1 Deltaproteobacteria bacterium
AGGTGCCCGCGCCCACGTACAACGGCACCGAGATGGACCGGAAGACGCCGACGTTCGGCGGCTACTCGACCCGGATCGTCGTCGACGAGCGCTTCGTCCTCCGCATCCCCGACGGGCTCGACCCCGCGGCGGCCGCGCCGCTGCTGTGCGCCGGGATCACGACGTACTCGCCGCTGCGCCATTGGCGGTGCAAACGCGGCGACCGCGTCGGCGTCGTGGGCCTCGGCGGCCTCGGGCACATGGCGGTCAAGCTCGCGGCGTCGATGGGCGCGGAGGTCACCGTGCTCAGCACGTCCGCCGGCAAGGCCGCCGACGCACGCCGACTCGGAGCGAACGAGCTCGTCGTCACACGAGACGCCGCCGCGCTCGGCCGCCTTGCGGGACGCTTCGACCTCGTCCTCGACACCGTCTCGGCGCCGCACTCCTACGACGAATGTCTCGCCCTGCTCCGACCGCGCGGCGTGATGGTGATCGTCGGTGCCCCGACGACCCCGACTCCCGTTCGCGCCTTCTCGCTCATCGGCGGAAACAAGTGCCTCGCGGGCTCGCTGATCGGCGGCATCGCCGAGACGCAGGAGATGCTCGACCACTGCGCGCGCCACGGGATCGTGTCGGACATCGAGGTCATCCCGATCCAGAAGATCAACGAGAGCTACGAGCGCGTCCTGAAGAGCGACGTCCGCTATCGGTTCGTCATCGACATGGCGAGCCTCCGCGGCTGATTCCTGACGAATAGGCGTGCGTCGCGACACCGAGGATCGAATGGAGTCCAGTGAACCGAGCCCGTAGCCGAGCTGTCCGAGCGCTCGCGCACGGAGGTCTCTCTCGCAGCGCACGGATCGCACGACCTCGGCATCGCGTACCGCCCCACGACCGCGCACGAGCTCGCGATGACGACGGGTATCGGACCGTGGCCGCTCGCGGGCAATGTGTCCCTAAACACCTGCGGCGCGCCTCGCGACCGGGCGGGCGTGCGGCTCAATCGTTGCGCGCGCCGGCCTCGATCCACGCGCGGATGATCTCGAGCTGTGCGCTCGGCAGGGCCATCCCGCTCTTCGGCATCTGCGTACCGCCACCGGCGCAGATGCCGATGCCGGTCAGCTTCGCCCACAAGAAGCTCGCTCCGGTGTCGCCCGGGACCACGCGATCGGAGGGCGGGCACGAGGTCGACGTCACGTTGACGAGCGCGGCGTAGGAGCGCGAAGCGTCGAGAGCGCAGTCTGCGGCGGGGCGGATGCCGGTGTGGCAGCCCGCGCTCGCGCATTCCGCGGTCAGGATCGGCTGGACGTCGCGCGCGAACGAGACGACGAACGGCGTCGACGTTCGCGCCGTGACCTCGCGTGTGTTGGCGTCGACATTGCCCGCGGCGTCGCGTGCACGCACCACGAAGAAGTACGCCGTGTCCGGCGACAGGCCGGTGATCATGGCCCCCGTGACGCCCGCAGGTGTGGTCACGCTCGGGGTCGCGAAGCTCTCGGCGCCGGCGCTCGTCGCCTGGTAGACGAGGTACACGATGGAGCTCGCAGGCGTCGCGTCGTCGTTGGCCGCGGTCCACGACAGCTCGATGGACGTGGAGCCGACTGCACGTGCGCTCGTCGCGCCGGCGAAGACGGGTGCCGTCGAATCCGCCAGCGAGACGGTGCGTTGCGCGGTGTTGGAATCGACGTTGCCGGCCGCGTCGCGCGCGCGCACGACGAACGAGTAGTCTGCTCCCGTCGTGAGGCCAGTGACCACGAAGCTGGTCGCTCCGGGGGCGGTGGTCGCGCTCGGTGTCGTCGTGTCGACCGGTCCCGCGCCCATCGTGTGGTGGACCAGGTACGTGATCCCGCTCGCGGGCGTCGCGTCGTCCGTAGCGGCGGACCACGAGAGCGATACGGCGGTCGGGGATGCCGCCGTGGCGGTGGCGAGACCCGCGAACGTGGGCGCGGTCGTGTCGCGGATGGGTGCGCCGGAGACCTCCACGGTGTTTCCGTCGAGGTTGCCGGCAGGGTCCTGCGCGCGGACCACGAAGAAGTACGTCCCGTCGCCGAGCCCGAGCACGTCGAAGCTCGACGCGCCGAGCGCGGTCGTGTAGGTCGGTGCGCCCGCGAGCATGGCGCCTCCGCTCGTCGCGCTCTGCCAGACGAGGTACTGGATATCCGACGGTGCGGCGGTGTCGTCGGTCGCCGCGGTCCACGAGAGGCGTACTCCGCCCGAGATGCTCGTCGCGCTCGAGGCCCCCGCAAAGGTCGGTGCCGTCGTGTCCGCCGTGGCCGGCGTGGTGGCGGTGACCGCGACGGTGTTGCCGTCGATGTTGCCCGCGAGATCGCGCGCGCGCACGACGAAGGTGTACGTGGTCGAGACCGCGAGACGCCCGACGGCTGCCGACGTGACGCCCGGTGGAGTGACGATGGGCTCGGACGCGAGCGCGCCCTCGACGTCCGCACCCGAGTACACGAGGTAGACGATCTCGCTCGCGGCACTCGTGTCGTCGATCGCGGGATCCCAGCGGATGGTGGCGGCGCCGGGCGACGCCGTCGCACTCGTCGCACCCGCGAACGCGGGTGGCGTTCGGTCCGACGACGACAACGCTTCTTCACGAGACGGTCCGCTCACGTTGCCGGCGCCGTCGCGCGCGCGCACCGTCACGTAGCCCGCGCCGGAGGGCGTCGCGACGACCGCTTCGAGCGCACCCGGATCCGTCACGAACGCGGGCGCCGACGTGTCGTACGCGCCCGGTACCGACGAGAAGAGGACGAGGTAACGCAAGCGCGAGGACGGGTCGGCGTCGTCGTTTCCCGGGCTCCACGTCAAACGGAGCGTGCCGTCGGCCTGCGGCGTGAGCGTCTCGAAGCCCGCGAACTCCGGCGCGACGGTGTCGCCGAGCGACACGGTCACCTCCGCACGATTGCCGTCCTCGCCGCCGTCCAGCGAGTACGCCCGCACCACGACGAAATACGTCCAGCCCGGAGCGAGGCCCGTCACCGTCCCGCCGGTCCGCGGCGTCCGATCGCCGGGCGGCAGATCGAGACGCGGTCGCAAGAAGTTCGCGTGTCCCGAGGTGGTGCCGACATAGGCGCGATAACCGATTGCTTCGGCGCCGCGCGGGTCGTACGCCGGCGCCCACGTCAGCTCGATCGTTCCCGGAGCGGTGGCCGTTGCCCCGGTGACACCGTCGAACGCGGGCGGCGCGGTGCAGCCGTCGCCCTCGGGATCCGCAGGCCCGAGCGCCCCATCGGTGATCCATGCGCGCACACGAGCGAGCATCGCGGGATCGGTGACGCCGGCGACCGGCGGCATGTGGGTCGTGCCCGGCGCGATGTCCGAGCAGTCGGGGTCGAGCTTGCACACGAGGTAGCTCGCGTCGGGATCGCCGCGGGCCACGAGGAGCGGGCTCGGTTCGTCCCGGAAGTCTTGGCCGCTCGGCAGCCCGATGCAGCTGGGTCCGAGCAGCTGCCGGTACGCGATGCCCGGGCTCAGATCGAGCTGGGCGGCGGGCGGGCCCGCGCCGGGCGTCCGCACGTGGCACGAGTCGCCGCCGCATCCGACCGCGAAACCGCTCTCGATCGTCTCCCACGTCGGCCGCGGGTCGTCGGAGAGCGGCGCTCGCTCCGTGCTGCACGCTGCGATCGCGAGACACGACGTCGCCGCTGCGGCCGCAAGACACGAAGGCGCGCGCATCACGGTCCTCTCATTCGGCACGTGGACGCTTCGCACACGAGCCCGGGTCGGCAGACCATCCCGCAGGCGCCGCAGTTGCGCGCATCGCTCGTCAAGTTGACGCAGCTCGTCGCGCACGCGGTCAGACCCGCGCTGCACGTGCAGGTGCCGGCGTCACAGACTTCGCTGGCGCCACATGCATTGCCGCACGCGCCGCAGTGGCGGGTGTCGGTCGCGAGGTCGACACAGCCCGCGCCGCAGAGCGACTGCTCGCCCGGGCAGTCGCAGCGGCTCGCGCGACACTCGAGTCCGCTGCCACAGGCCGTCGCGCAGCCACCGCAGTGCGCGGAGTCGGTCGCGAGGTCGACGCAAGTTCCCGCGCAGCAGCTCTGCCCGGTCGCGCACGCGTTGCCGCACCCTCCACAGCTTCCGACGTCGGACGTGACGTCGACGCACGCGCCGGCGCAGTCCGTGAGGCCGCCGGGACAACCGGCGCTCGAGCAGACCCCTCCGGCGCATACCTCGCCTGCGGCGCAGGCATGACCGCAACCGCCGCAGTTGCGTCCGTCGGAGCGCAGATCGACGCACGCGTCTGCACAGCGCGTCAGGTCCGCGGCGCAGCCGCCGACGGAGCACGTCCCTCCCGCGCAGGTCTGCCCTTCGGGGCACACGTTGCCGCACGCTCCGCAGCTCGCCGCGTCGGTCGAGAGATCCACGCATCCGTCCGCACACCGCGTTCGTCCCTCGGGGCACGACGCCCCACACGTGCGCGTGTCGAGCGCGCACACGGGGGACTCGCCGCCGCAGTCGCTGTCGCTGCGGCACCCGACACACTGGCCTGCGCCTGGATCGCAGTACGGGCTCTCTGCGGAGCAATCGCCTCGGGTCAGGCAGCCGACACACTGGCGCGCGACGATGTCGCAGCGCGGGCGTTCCGTGGGGCACTCGGCATCCGCGCTGCAACCGAAGCCGCAGCGGCCGAGCACCGGATCACAGCGCGTCCCGCCGGTGCACTGCGCGTCGTCCTGGCAGCCGCGACACCGCCCGGTCGTCACCTCGCACACGGGCGCGTCCGACGGGCACTCGGAGTCCTCTCGGCAACCGCTGCACCGGCCGAGCGTTGCGTCGCACCGCGGAGAGTCGGTCGGGCAATCGGCGTCGCTGCGGCAGAGCGCGCGCGCACCGCTCGTGGCGCAGATCCCCCGCGTGGCGTCGCATACGCGACCGCCGTCGCAGTCTCCGTCCGTCGTGCACTCGACGCAGACGCGACCGGTCGTCTGGCAACGCGGCGCGACCGCGGCGCAGTCTCCGTCCGAGACGCACGCTTCGCCGAGCCCGCGCGAGCTGCCGCATCCCGTCGCGAGCGACACCGTTCCGAGCACCAAGACGACCGTCGCGGGCCAGCGCGACCGTATCGGCGTCAAGGCAGCGCCTCGGCGCGTACACCACATGCGAGCAACGCGCGGATGGCTTCCTGATCCTCGGGCGACAGGACGGCGTCCGGCACGTTCTCTTGCCAGCCCTCGGGGGGCATGCTGCCGCCTTCGATCTCTGCCCAGACCTCCCCGGCGTCGTCGCGCACGAGATCGGGATCGTCCCAGTCCAGCCCCGAGGGCGCGCCGTTACGCCGCGTGCCCGTCGCGCCGGTCGAGTGGCACGTGCTGCCCGCGCAGCTCCGCTGGAGCACGAGCCATCCGCGCGCCTCGAGCTCCGGATCGTCCGGGCACGGTCCGAGGTCGGTGGAGCACGCCGCCACGAGAGCGATGGTCGACGCCAGCATCGGGCCGAGCCGCATGGGGTCCCCAGCAGCGTAAGGGATTCATCGCGCCCTTGGACACCCGATTCGTCTCACGGCATCCCCGCGTCGGAACCGCGACATTGCGGCGTGTGCCAATCGACGCCCGGTCCGCCGCGACTGTATTCGCTCATGAATGGGCACGTGCGCTCGGCGCCCTCGCAGACGGGAGCCTGGCAATTCAGGACACCGCGGGCATCTTCACACGGGCTCTGACCCTCGTGGCACTCGTCGCAGCCTAGGAGCGCTCGCGAAGGCTGCTGCACCGGCGCGGTACGGGAGGACGACGGCGATCTCGAGACCCGAGCTCGTGTCTCAACCATTCGCGCGACCTGGGTCGCGGCGAATCGCCGGCTGCCAGATCGGGAACCGCGGACCGTGAACCGTTACTATCCGACGCGCAGAGAGGCGGGCCCATGAAGAGCTACGGGATGTTCATCGGCAACGAGGCGTGCGAGTCCGAGTCGGGGCGCTGGGCCCACGTGATCGATCCCTCGACCGAGGAGGTCGTGGCGCGCGTGCCGAAAGCGAGCGCCGCCGACGTGCGGCGCGCGTGCGAGGCGGCGCGCACGGCCTTCGACAAAGGGGATTGGCCGCGCCTCGAGCAGAAGGAGCGCATCCGGCTGCTGCTCGAGCTCGCCGATCGGCTCGACGCGCGCTCGTCGGAGCTGATGGAGCTCGAGACGAAGCAAGGTGGCGTCCCCATCCGCAAGACGACGCTGATGGACATCCCGATCGGCCTCGAGATCTTCAGGACCATCGTTCGCCTCTCCGACTTCCCGCGCTACGAGCCGCTGCCGTGGGTCGATTTCCCGGCCGTCTCGTGGAACTTCGTGATGCGCGAGGCGATCGGCGTGTGCGCGGCGATCACGGCGTGGAACTTCCCCTGGCTGTTCACGATGTGGAAGAGCGCGCCCGCGCTGGTGATGGGCAACACGTTCATCCTGAAGCCGGCGAGCTACACGCCGCTGACGTCGCTCGTGTTCGCGGAGGAGGCCGCCAAGCTGCTGCCGCCGGGCGTCGTGAACGTGATCACGGGAGCGGGCGGCGAGATCGGCACGGCGCTCTGCGAGAGCCCACACGTCGACAAGATCTCGTTCACGGGATCGACCGAGGTCGGTCGCGACGTGCAGCGGCAGGCCGCGGGGACCATCAAACGCGTGACGCTCGAGCTCGGCGGCAAGAGCCCCGTGCTCGTCTGCGACGACGCGGACCTCGACATCGCGGTCGACACCGCGATCTTCGCGTTCCTCTTCAACAGCGGACAGGCGTGCGAGGCCGGGACTCGATTGCTGCTCGATCGGAAGATGGCCCCGGAGTTCAAGGCGCGAATGCTCGAGCGTCTGAAGCTCGTGAAGATCGGGCCGACCGAGGACTTCGACACGACGATGGGCCCCGTCATCACCGCGTCCCAACGCGAGGTCGTCGAGGGCTACGTGCGCGTCGGGCTCGATCAGGGCGCGCGGCTCCTGTGCGGCGGCAAGCGCCCCGAGGGCAAGGCGTTCGACAAGGGCTTCTGGCTCGAGCCCACGGTGTTCGACGGCGTGACGGCCGACATGCGGATCTTCCGCGAGGAGATCTTCGGGCCCGTGCTGGCCGTGACCGAGTACGACTCGCTCGAAGAGGCGATCAAGCTCGCCAACGACAGCATCTACGGGCTGGGCGGAGCCGTGTTGTCGCGCAACCTCCAGCGGGCCATCGCGATTGCCAAGCAGCTACGCACGGGCACGGTGTGGGTCAACGACTATCACCTGCTCAATGCCAATGCGCCGTTCGGCGGGTACAAGCAATCGGGCGTCGGTCGCGAGATGAGCCTCTACGCGCTCAAAGAGTTCACCGAGATCAAGCACATTCACGTCGACCTGGTGGGCAACGACCGCGACCGCAAGTTCTGGCTGGATTACACGCTCAATCGCGAGTGACTCACCCCTCCCACGGGACGACGATGCTCTCGCACTCTCCGGTCAGGACGCGCGTCTCGCCGTCGGCCTCGATCTCTTCGACGGACGGGACGTGGCCTTCGACGGCAATCGAATCGACGAAGGCGAGCAGCTCGCACATCTCCTGATCGCCCAATCCGTAGCGAATCGATTCCGTGCGCGGATTGTCCCATTCGCAGCCGAACCGCAATCCCGTGATCCCCGAGAGATCGACCGGCGGATCGTAGAGCCGTCCGTGCGACTCGCCGTCGTAGCCGTCGAGGTCCATCAGATACTCGCCGTCGCGCTCGCCGCCGACCACCTGGACGAAGAACCGAGTCGCGAGCGAATGTGTGTGGGGCAGCAGGTAATAGAGCGAGAAGGAGCGGGCAGGGCGGCCATTCGCCAGGTCGCACTGCGCGAAGTTCCGCGTGTGGGAGCGCGGCGGGATCTGCAATCCGTCGAGCACGAGGTGGAGCGGTCCGAGCCGTGTCCCGGCTTGCTCGGGCGCGACGGCGTACAGGGTCAGCTCGACGTTCCCGGTGACCGGCTCGGTCCCCACGTTGAGCAGGTGGACGTCGCCGATGATTGTGGAGCGCGGCGGGATGCGCAGCACGGCGCCAGCCGGGAACTGCTGGACCTCGTGCGTCGCCTGGGTGGATTGCGCGTAGAGGACGCCACCGGACAGGAAGCCCTGCACCTGGTCGTAACCGCGCTCCGCGCACGGCCAGACACCGTCGGGGCCCGGGAATCGGTCCTCGGCCACGAAGGTCCAGTTCGAGTGGTGCGACAGCGCGTCTTGCTCGAGCTCGACGGTGGCGACGAGCAGCTCTTCCTCGTTGCCGAGCGTCCAGCTCTGGCACTGCCCGAAGACCTCTTCGCCAGGCATCGTCGTGAAGTCCGCGAAGGCGTGCCGCCACGGGGTGCCCGCGATGGCGACGCACGCGCCGTCGGCCGAAGGACGCATCCCCGATGCGCACGCGCGGCAACGCGTGGTCTCGCCGGCGGGCTCGCACGCCATCTGCCTCGCGAGGCACGCGGTCGTGGCTTCTGCCGGGCATCCGCCCGTGGGCTCCGGGCCGGACGAGGAATCGTCCCCGCTGCACGCGGCCATCCAGAGCACGGAAACCGAGCACGAGACGGCGACGATCCGGGACATGGTGTCTCGATGATCCGCGACGCGCGCACCGTTGTCGATGCCGTCAACGGCGAAGCGATTGGCTTGGGCATTGCTGCGCCGTCGGCGCGCCGCGAGAACGGCTCACGGTGGCCCAATTGGGGAGACGTCCGATGATCACGAGTCCATCGCGGTGCGCCGCGCTCGCGCTGCTCGCCGTCGTGCAGGCGACCGGCTGCTTTCTGCTCGACGATCGGGCCCCGCGCACGCGAGAAGCTGCCGACGCGGCGACGCCACCCGGTCGCGCTGCGCCCGCGCCGGCCGTCGTGGAGCCGCCGCCGCCCGTCCCGCCGCCGCCGGCGCCGCCCTCCGAACCGCCGCCGGCCCCGCCCGCCGAACCGCCGCCGCCGCCGACCCCACCGATCGAGCCGGCACCCTTCGTGGATTGCCGGCAATACCTGGAGTCGGGCGGCCATCGCGGAGACGCCTGCGACGTGGCGCGCTTCGGAGAATGCCACTTCAGCACCGCAATCCCGTGCTGCGATCGATTCATCCTCTGCGACGCGGGCGCCGTGCTCGAATCGGTGAGCTGCGACGATTCGTGCGCGCAGGGGCCCCACGCGTGCGGCTACGACGACCAGGCGCGTTGTGATGCCGACCCCGCCTGTCAGTGGTACGCACCGCCCGGCGTCCCGTGCATCGACGAGCTACCCGATTGGGCATTCGTCCCACCGACCTGCGCGCCGCGCCCGCGGGGCGAATGCAGCGACGACGCCGATTGTGCCCACGAGGGCGAGGTGTGCGGTCGATTCGCCTACGACCCGTGTGCGGGAAGCGAATGCGACGCCTGCGGCGGATTCAGGGGCCGCTGCATCACGCCGTATTGATCGGGGGCCCCGCGGGGTCGCGCATCAATAGGCGACGCCGCAATCGCCGCAATCGGAGCCGTAGCTGCAGAGCGACGTGTGCGCGCCGGCTCGGCCGTCGTCGCACTCGCCGTCGAACGCGTAGCGACACGTGTCGTAACAGGCGCCGCTCGTGCCGCCGGGGGTGACGAGCACGCCCGCGCCGACGCCGCCCACGGTGGCGCCCGCGCCGATCACCGGGCCTTGCTGCACCACGGGGCCTTGCTGCACGACCACCGGTTGCGGTTGCGGCGCGCCCGCGACGTACGTCGTCGTCGTCATGGGGCGCGGCGGCGTCCCGACAGGCTGCTCGATGAAACAGCCCGTCGCGGCCAGGCCCAGCACCAGCGAAATCCCGATCGACCCACCCAGCTCGAGCGCTCTCGTCACGATCCACCTCGCGCGCACGGGCCCGAGCCCGCGCATCTCGACCCTCTCCGTCCTCGACCGGGCGATGGTACGGGTGGCACCCGCCGTTCCTGCCGGCGCGTGAGGTCTCTCCCGTGCGATGGCGTCGCCCCGGGCCGCTCGGGAGCGCGATATCCTCGACGGAGGCGGCAGCCGTTGGACCGCGTGAAGAGACAGCGCCCGGGTCGGTACGAGTCGTCGGCGTCGATCGCGGTGCTGGCGATGACGTCGGTGTGCGCGTGCACGCTCTCGTTCGACGGTCCCGGTGAAGCGACCGGCGACGTCGCTCGACGCGACGCGGCGGGGCCGGACTCCGCCGGGCTCGACGCGCGTCCGTCCGACCTCGGTGGATCCGACGTAGGCGCCGACGTGGCGCGCGCGTGCACGAGCGACGGCGATTGCGACGACCGGCTCGACTGCACGCTCGACGCGTGCGATTCGGGCCGCTGCACGTGGACGCCGGACGATTCGCGATGCGGCATCGGCGGCGGCGGAGGTCCGGTCACGGTCTGCGCGGCGGCCCGGTGTGACCCCGCGCGAGGCTGCGTGGTGGGCGCGGCGCCCGTCGGGACGGCCTGCGACGACGGCGATGCGTGCACCAGCACGTCGTCGTGCGACGCCGAGGGGCGCTGCACGGGCCCGAGCCGGTGCCCCGACGACGGCGACCCGTGCACCGTGTCGGTGTGCGGGACCGGCGGCACGTGCGGCGTCATCGACGTCGAGGACGGTACGGCGTGCGGCGCTTCGTCGCAGTGCTGCGGAGGCACGTGCTTCGACGTCGCCACCGACGCGATGCACTGCGGCTCGTGCGGCC
>JADZFZ010000524.1 GCA_020854145.1 Deltaproteobacteria bacterium
ACCGCCGTTATGTGGAGCCCGCGAATATGGGGAGTCGTGCACCGGCGGGGCGTGTTCTCCCTCGGCGAACGCGTCGAAGGACTCCACATAATCGCGTCGCGTTCAGCAGCGGAATGACCTTGAGGTTCCCGCGCCCGGAAGCCTGTATGGCGATGGGCGCCGCTTCATGGCGCTCACAAGGAGAGCGAGCATGAGCAAGGTCAAGATGAGCGAGGAGTCCCTCAAGGCGCTCCGGTTGCCGGAGCTTCAGGCGAAGTACGCGGAGGTCGTCGGTGAGCCGACGCGCACGCCGAACAAGGCGTGGCTGGTGCGCAAGATCCTCGATGCCGCGAAGACGCGGGCAACGACAGCCAAGAAGAAGCCGGCTGCGCCGAAGACCACCGTGTCGACGAAGGCGATGTCGATCGAGGAACTGCAGGCGCGCCACCAGGAGATCATCGGAAGGCCCACGGGCTCGACCGATGTCGCGTATTTGCGATGGCGGCTGCGGCAGGCCAAGCGCGGCTTGATCCGTGTGGGCTCCGAGCCGCGCGCGGCTCACGGCACCGACGACATCTTGGTGCTGCCGCTGCGCATGGCCGCGCCGGTCGTCGAGCGGATCGACGAGGCCCGGCGGCGGCTTGGTCTCGCAAGCCGCGCCGAGCTCTTCCGCCGCGCGCTTCACCGCTACTTCGTCGAGTCCGGGGAGCGCGAGGTCGCCGACTTCCTCCTGCTGCGCGGTGACGGCGGCACCGGCGCGGGCGCCGCGCCCATCAGCGAGGCCAGGAGCTGATCGGGCGGGCTGAACGTGCCCTTGCGCAGCGAGGGCAGCTTCACCGCGTCGAGCGCCTCCAGCTTCTCGGTCGGGTCGGCCTGCAGGTAGATCTCGGTCGTCTGCTGGCTCGCGTGGCCGAGCCACAGCGAGACCTTGCGGATGTCACGGGTGGCTTGGAGCATCGTCATCGCGCACGTGTGCCGGAGCACGTGTGGGGTGACGCGGCGCTTCGCGATCGAAGGGCACTTCGTCGTCGCTGCCTCGACGTGCTTGGTGAGGACGTAGCGGCATCCCCACCGCGAGATGGGACCGCCGCGCGCATTGAGGAAGACTTCGGGCACGAGCGCGTCGCCGCGCACGGCGAGCCAGGCTCGGACGGCGTCGGCGATCTCTTTCCACAAGGTTAGGCCACGTTGCTTGCGCCCCTTGCCGCGCACTCGCAGCTCCAGGTACGCGCCGTCGAACGAGAGTTCGTTGAGCCGCAGCCCGGTGATCTCCGAGACGCGCAGGCCTCCGGCGGTCCCCATCAGCAAGATCGCTCGGTCGCGAATGCCGAGCCGGGTCGTCGGATCGGGCGCGTCGAGCAGGGCCTCCTCTTCGGCGCGATCGATGTGTCGCACGAGCATCGTGTCGGTGCGCTGCATCGGGATGGCGAGGACGCGGCGGACCTGCTCGATCGCCGACGGCACGCGGTACTCGACGAAGCGCATGAACGACTTGAGCGCGACGAGCCGGGCGTTGCGAGTCCGCGCGCCGTTGCCCCGCTCGGTCTGCAGGTGCGCGAGGAACTCGAGGAGCAGCGGCGCATCGAGCTGCTCCAGCGCCAGCGCCGAGGGCGCAACACCAAGCCGCCTCGTCGTGAAGGCGAAGAGCAGCTTGAACGTGTAGGTGTACGCATCGACGGTGTGCCTGCTGGCCTGGCGCTCCTGCGGGAGGCGCTCGCGGAGGTACGCCGTCAGGTGGGGCGCGAGGGGCGTCATCGTCCACCTCCGTGGGCGCGCGCATCGCGGACGCGGTCGGCGATGTCGCGCATCAGGCGAGGCGTCGCCTGCAGGTACCAGTACGTGTCGGTCACATGCTTGTGCCCGAGGTAGGTGGTGAGGGCGATCATGTGCTGCGCGACGCGGTCGCGACCGTCCGGGCACGATTCGAGCGCGCGCACGGCGAACGTGTGCCGAACGTCGTGAACGCGAGGCTGCTGCTCCCCGGTCGGCCTCTCGATGCCCGCCGCTTTGCAGATGCGCCGGAACACCATGCCGAACCCTCGCTGACCGAACCGCTTGCCGTGCCAGTTGAGGAAGAGCGCCTTGGTCGAGCGACCGAGGGTGCGCCTGCGCTCGAGGTACCGCTCGAGGCCGGCGCGGGCCGTCTCGTGCAGCGGAACGAGCCGGGTCTTGTTGAACTTGGTGCGTCGGATCAGCAGCCCCTCCGGGGTGATGTCGTCGAGGTCGAGCGCGAGCGCCTCCGAGATGCGCAGGCCGGTCGCGAAGAGCAGCGCGATGACGGTCTGCGCCGTCAGCTCGCGCATCGAGCCAGGCATGCCGAGCGTGCCGACGGCTTCGATGAGCCGGCGCGACTCCTCGGGGCTGTAGATGTACGGCATCAACTGCCGGGGAACTCGGGGGAAGACCTTGTTGCTCGGTACCTCGTGGCGCACGTCCTCGGCGCGAACGTGGCGCGCGAAGAGCGCGATCGCGTGGAGACGGCGGGACCTCTGACCTGCCGTGTTGGCCGAGCCGGCCCACTCGATCGCCGTCGCCGCCCGCACATGAGCCTCGCCTCGGGCGGTTGCGTACTCGGCGAACGCATAGAGCACCCGCTCCGGATCGTAGAGCTCGAACCCGAGGGCGCGCCGGGTGTCGAGGTACTCGGTCACGAGCAGCTTCAGCATGACGGCACCTCCACCAGCCACGGCTGCGCGATGCTCCTCATCGGGAGAGTCGGCGCTGGCGGGCTGGACGGCGACTGCGGCGTGGCCTCCGTCCACGGCTGAGCGACTGAGCCGAGGAGCCCCTGATCCACGCGGGCGTAGACCATGGTCGTGTCGATCGACTGGTGGCGCAGGACGGCGGCGATCCCGTCGAGCGAGGCTCCGTCGCGCAGCATCGAGCTCGCCGCCGAGTGCCGAAGCAGGTGCGAGCCGAAGGAAGCCGCCTCCACTCCTGCACGCCGGATGGCTCGTCCGACGATGTACGCGATCGTTGCGTTACCGCCGATGGCGGTCCACGGGGCGCGCGCGGTGAGGATCACGTGCGAGTCGGCGATCTTCGGACGTGCATGCTCGACGTACGCGAGGATCGCGTCGCCCACGTCTTGCGGCAGCGGTAGCCATGCCTCTCGCCGCCCCTTGCCGATCAGCCGGATGCTCGCCTTGGCCCAGTCGATGTCGGCGAGGCGCAGCGCGATGACCTCGTCCGCGCGAAGCCCGAGTCGCGCGAGGAGCAACAGGACCGCGCGATCACGAAGCCCGGTGGCGGTGGCGACGTCGCAGCTGGCGACGACCTTCTCAACGTCTTCGGGCGGCAGGTGCTTCGGGAGCGTGGTCTGCGACCACCGCGCAGGACGAGGGATGCCGTCTGCGAGGCTGGAATGGCAGCGACCCAGCACGGCGAGCTGCTTCAAGAACATCCTCGTCGCGGTGACGACCTGCTCGCCCTTGCTCGCGCCGTGACCCTCGGCAAGCGCGAGCACCGCCGCGCGCAGCGCGCGAACGGTGTACTTCGCCGGGTCGTGGCCGACGTGGCCGAGCAGCCCGCGAATCACGCGGGCGTAGGCCTTCACCGTCCACTCTTTCGCCCCGCGCTGCTCTCGCATCCACGTCACGAAGTCGGTGACGAGCGGCTCGTCGACGACGATCGCGACGGGGCGCGCGACGACGCCGATCTCCTGCAAGTACCGGCGGAACACGCGCACGCGCGCGAGGGCGCGCTCGTGGCTGCCGACGCGCTCGTCGGGGCAGTCGCAGGCCGGGAAGTGGCCCACGAAGGACGCGATGACCTCCTCGTCGAGTGCGCTGAGCAGCAGGACGCGCGGCTCCATCCAGCGGCCCAGGTGAACGGCGTGACGGAGGCACGAGCCTCCCGCCTGGAACGAGTACCCCTGCGCGATCAGCGACGCGGCGAACCCATCGATGTGCGCGCCCACGGGGCTCGCGCGAAAGCGCTCCAACACGAAGCGCTTCTCGAAGAACATCTCCAGCATGTCGTCTCCTTGGTGAACGACCGGGACTGCCCCGGCCGCCGAAGACGACGCCGCGATTATGTGGAGCTGTCGAGCAAGGCAGCACGCCCAAGTCGCCGAACTTCCACAGCTTCAGGTGGCGATGGGCTCGCAGCTCCACATATCCACGGGCTCCACATAA
>JADZFZ010000525.1 GCA_020854145.1 Deltaproteobacteria bacterium
AGCTGGAGAACGCGTGGACGCTCGAGCGCCAGTGCGCGGCCGCGTCTTGATGGCAGCCCTGACAGGTCTGCGTGTCGTTGAGCCACTCCCAGTCGAGCTGGCCGCCCTCGGCGACCCGCGCGAACGAGGGCGCCCACGGACCAGGGCTCGGCGGCAGCAACGGATCCGGAAGAGGCCTCGTGCCCGCGTCACGCGTCGCGACCTCGCGACGCGCGCCGTGTTCGTCCGCTGGAGCGAGGCTGCAGGCGGAGCCGCCCACGCCCAGCAGGAACGCGACGAGCACGGAGCGGTGCGCGCGGGGCATCGGTCCCTAGCCCTTCCGCCGTCGCGCGATGAGCAGCGCAGCCAGGATGGACGCGAGCCTGACGATGCCGTCGCTCGACGTCCCGACCGCCGAGCAGCCCAGGACCGCCGCGCCACGCACGGCTGCGTTGCTCGGAGCCGTCCGTGTCTCGTCGTCCGTCGTGCCTTGCCGGTCCGCGGTGCCAGGTGCCGTCAGTGGCGGGTTGAACGGGTTGCCACGTCGGCGCGGGGCCAGCCTGATCTCGGGCACGCGTCGCCGCACGACCTCGTCGAGCCGCACGTTACGCGGCACGAACGCGAGGTCGCGCGCCGCCGTCGGACGCGGCGAGCCCCCGCCGGGCGGACCGCCCCAGACGCCGCGTCGCGGGTTCGCGCAACGGATGGGCCCCTGCCACCAGTGGCGGATGACGTAACGCGCCTGGAAGTTGTTGACCTCCGCGGGCCGCGCGACGCGCTCGAGGCGGCCCTCGCGTCCCTCGATCTCGCGGCCACCCACGATGGCCCCGGCCTCCCGGAACACGAGGTCCTCGCCGAGCGAGTCGCGCGTGTAGCGGTAGTGCAGGCGCGTGAGCACGAACGTCTGGCGCGGATCCCAGCGCGACGAGGGAACGGCTCGGGGGGGTAACACGTCCTCGCCGAGCACCGCCATCGTGCGCGGGTCGAGCGGCGAGACCGGACACGGATCGCAGCTCGAGGCGCCCCACGCGTACTCGGTCACGACGGCCCCGGGGTTCATCTGCACCGTGCGATCGAAGAGCGCGGCGTAGAACGACCCGAATCGCTCTCGCACCGAGTTGGCCACGTCGATGTTGGTCGGGATGGTGACGTTGCGGTAGTTGGCGACCTCGAATCGCTGGCCGCGCGAGAGGATGTGAACGATCAGATCCTGCTCGCCCGCGCTGTTGAGCAAGCCCAGACGGACCGGCAGGTCGAATCGCTCGGTGTCGTAGTGGAAGCGGAGCGGAGAGAGCATCGCGCGCCCGTTCTCGAAGCGGACGCGCTGCGGATCGACGCGCGCGACGAAGAACTTCGTGCCGGCGGCGACGTACGGGCGGAGCACGGGCTCGGCGCCCGGCGGGATGTTGTAGCGCTCGCGTCGGAGCCAGGTGTCGAGCCCGCTCGAGTCGCTCGCCGAGAGGATCACGATGTCGTACTCGCCGACCACGAACTGCGCCTCGATACGCACGCCGAGGTCGTCCGCGGCGCGAGCCCGGCCGCCGCCCGCGGCTCCCATCACCATCGCGCGAGACACGCGCACTGCGGGGGGGCGCCTCGGCGTACAGGGATCCTGCTCCCAGTACTCCACGAGGCGCGGAGCCGCGAGCTGGTCGACGCGGTCGAAGACCGAACGCTCGAGGGTGTGCACGTTCTCGCGCTGCAGCACCACGGGCACCGGCACCACCATGGCGAACGCTTCGGGCGGTCCCTCGTAGTTGTTCTGCATCGAGAGGACCGTGCGCGTTCCCTCGCGCATCATCACGACGTACGTCGCCTTGTTGTAGAGCTGCTGGCCCGAACCGCTGACGTAGAATCCGCAAAAAGCGGAAGCCGTCTGCGGCGCCGCCACGGCGCCACAGAGCAACGCGACCACCAGCCCGCTGCCGAAGCTCGTGCGCCCGCCCGTCGTCATCGAGACCTCCGTGAATGTATCGAACCCAGGAGCTTCAGCTTCGACGCCGCTTGGGCGGTGAAGTTCGCCGTCGCACGACGATGACACCCAAGGCGCCCAGCGCGAGCACGAGGGCGGCCGCGAGACCGCCGTCGCGCAGCCCTGCGACCGAGCAGCCCGCCATGCTCGCGCCACGCACGACGCCAGAAGGGCGCGGTGTTGGCCGGCCGCCGTGCGTCTCGGGGCGAAGCATGGGCGGGTTCAGCGGGCTCGACGGGTTCGTGCGGCCGCCGCGCCGCGGTGTGATCCCGAGCTCGGGCACCCGCCTGCGGACGAGCGACGAGAGATCGACGTTGCCCCGCGGAACGAACGCCAGATCGCGCGCCGCACGAGGCGCGTTGTGCTCGCCGCCCGGAGGACCGCCCCAGATCCCGCGCCTCGGGTTGGCGCACCGGATCGGCCCCTGCCACCAGTGACGGATGATGTAGCGAGCCTGGAAGTTGTTGTGCTGGTCGGTGCGCGCGCCGTACTCGAGGCGTCCGTTCGGTCCTTGCATCTCGCGCCCGCCGACGATCGCGCCGGCCTCGCGGAACACCAGATCCTCGCCCAGCGTCTCGCGCGTGTAGCGATAGTGGAGGCGCGTCAGGACGAAGGTGCCGCGAGGATCGTAGACGTCGACCTGTCGTGGAGGGATGACGTCGGAGCCCAGGGTCCGGAAGTCGCCTTCCGAGAGCGGCGAGGTCGGGCAGGGGTCGCAGCTCGTGGCGCCCCACGCGTACTCGGTGATCACCGCTCCTGGGTTCTGTGCCGCCGTCCGGTCGAAGAGCGCTGCGTAGAACGCCGGGAAACGCTCGCGGACGGCGTTGGCCACGTCGATGTTGGTGGGGACGGTGACGTTCCGATAGTTGGCGACCTCGTAACGTTGGCCGCGCGAGAGGATGTGGACGATGAGGTCCTGCTCGCCGGCGCTGTTGAGCAACCCGAGGCGCAGCGGCAGCGTGAAGGTCTCGGTGTCGTAGTGGAACCGCAGCGGCGACAGCAGCGCGCGGCCGTTCTCGAACCGGACGCGCTCGGCGTTGACGCGTGCGACGAAGAACTTGGTGCCCGCCGCGACGTAGGGGCGCAGCACGCGCTCGGCTCCGGGCGGGATGTTGTAACGCTCGCGGCGAAGCCAAGTATCGAGGCCCGACGAGTCGGTCGCGCTGAGGATCACGATGTCGTACTCGCCCACCGTGAACTGTGCTTCGACGCGCACGCCGAGGTCGGAGTCGGCTCTCGCGCCGCCGGGCGCCGACCGAGCCATCGGCCGCCGCATCACCCCTCCGCGGTAGCGCTCGACGCGCGGGCGGTAACACGGATCCTGCTCCCAGTACTCGACGAGGCGGGGCGCTGCGAGCTGGTCGACGCGGTCGAACACCGCTCGATCGAGGGTGTGGACGTTCTCGCGCTGGAGCACGACGGGTACCGGCACCACCATCGCGAAGCTCTCGGGCGGGCCCTCGTAGTTGTTCTGCATCGAGAGCACGGTGCGCAGCCCGTCGCGCATCATCACGACGTAGGTGGCCTTGTTGTAGAGCGGACCGGCCGCGCCGCTCACGTAGAAGCCGCAAAATGCAAAAGTGCGCGCGGGAGGCATCGCGACGAGCGCAGCGAGCGCCAGCGCGACCGACGTCGTTCCGATGCCGAGTCTCCGGACCATGGCTCCGCCCCTCATGTGCGCGACCTCCGGGTGCGAGGATGCCCGGTCGCGCGGGTCGCCGTCGACCCCGACGGCAGCCGCACGAACGTCCGTCGTCCCCTCGGGCTTACACGTGGCATCGACGCGGAGCTTCGTGACGGGGTTGCTCAGACCACGATGCGGCAGGCCTGGGCCCGCAGCCACCAACCGAGCTCGCGCCGCTTCTTGAAGCGCGGGACCTGGCGGAACGTGGCGAGCGCCTCGGACAGCGCGGCTCGCGCCCCGTCTCGGTCCCCGCGCCTGCGTCGCACCAGCGACAGGCGTGTGTACCCCTCGACGGAGGAGGTGTTGACGTCGACGAATCGCTCGAGCGCGTCCTCGGCTTCTTCGAGGCGACCGAGGGCCGCCAGCGCCTGCGCCGCGACGAGATACGGCTCGCCGTAGAGCAGACCGGGCTCGCGCTCGACGGCCCGCACGATGGGCTCGAGCGCGCCCGCGGGGTCTCCGGTCCTGAAGCGGGCGACTCCGGTGAGGAAGAGCAGCTCCGGATGGTCGGGATCCCGCCGCCGCGCTTCGTCGAGCAGCGCGAGCGCGCGACCGGGTCGCAGTCGTTCCAGATAGATGCGCGCAAGGTCGCGGCGCGCGGTCACGTTGGCCGAGTTCGCTTCGATCTGCGCGCGAAGGGAGCGGATGCGGCCAGCCGTGCGAAGCCACACGACGGGGTCGGGGATGTAGCGGCGCAGGAGGAAGAAGACGACCACGCCCGCGATGAGCCACGGGTGCTGCAGGATGGCCGCCGCAGCGATCCACGCCAGGTAGTAGGACCAGTACCCCATCCGTCGCTCGTGTACGGGCCCGAGCGCCCGCCTCTCCCTCCGGATGGTACCGTCAACACGTGCGCACGCTGAAGCTCGGCTGGTTGGCGCTGGCGGGAGTGGTCTCGGGCTGGGGGTGTGGGGACGACGACGGGCGTCCGCCGCCGCCCCCCGATGCGGGCCTCGATGCGGACACTGCGGTGCCGGGAGATGTCGGTCCCGAAGACGTCGGGCCCGAGCCCGACGCAGGCCCGTCGTGTACGACCTTCACCTGGGATCCCGACATCGGCGACCTCGCGAGGTGGCCCGAGCCGGCGCTCGTCGTGCCCGACCCGTCCACGCGCACCGGCTTCCGCCTGCAGGTGGACGCGTCGCGTTACGAGCCGATCCTCCGGCGAGCCGGTGGGGTCGCGTCGGTGTTCACCAGCGCGCTGCCGCAGCTCGACGGCTTCGGCGTCAACGCGGAGGCGTACTTCCGGTTCGCGCGAGGCTTCGACCCCGAGCGATTGCCTGGTCCCGACGATGCGCTCGCGGTCGATTCCGGAGTCGGGATGGTCGTGCTCGGGCCGGGAGAGCCTCGACACGTCGGAGTGATCTTGCGCGCGGTCGACGACGGCACGTTGTTGCTCGCTCCGGTGCGTCCGCTTCCGGCCAAGGCGCGGGTCGCGGCGTACGTGACCCGCGCGCTGATGCCTGCATCGGGTGGATGCCTCGAGCCGGGCGACGCGCTCGCGGCGCTGCTCGCGGATCCGTCCGGTGACGTGGCCGATGCGCTCGAGGCGATGGAGGCGCTCGGTGCCATCGATGCGCCGGCGGACGTGGTCGCGCTGACGGTGTTTCCCACGCAGTCCATCACCGAGGAGTCCGTCGCGGTCGCCGACGACATCGCGTCGCGCTCGTTCGCGCTCGACGACGAGGGACGGCCCGAGTGCGTGACCGAAGCGCAATGGATCCGCTGCGACGGCACCTTCGCGGGGCTCGACTATCGCGAGCCCGACGGTGTCGTGCGCGTGGCACCGGGCGAGCCTGCGGAGCCGCGGGCGATGTGGCGGGTTCCCTTCACGGTGTGGCTGCCGCTCGAGGGGGAGCGGCCGTTCCCGACGTTGCTCTTCGGGCACGGGCTCGGCAGCGGCCAGGAGCAGGGGCAGGATCTCGCCGAGTACGCGGCGGCGCGCGGTTTCGCGACGATCGGAGTGCCGGCGCTCATGCACGGCGCGCATCCGAGTCGGCCCGATCCGATGGGTGACAGCTTCAACGCGGTGCTCGGCTTCTTCACGATCGGCGACGCGGATCACCTCGTGGATGCGCTTCGCCTTCGAGATCACTGGAGACAGTCGACGTTCGACAAGCTGCAGCTGACGCGGATCCTCGAGGCGGGGATGGACGTGGACGGAGACGGCGCCGTGGATCTCGACGGCGCGCGGATGGCCTACGTCGGCGCATCGCTCGGCGGCATCATGGGGCCCGAGCTGCTCGCCCTCACCGACGCGTACTCGGCGGGAGTGCTCATCGTGCCCGGCTCGCGCGTCGCCTCCATCGTCTCGGACAGCGCCCTCATCGGCGGCGGCCTGCGGCTCCTGGCACCGCGAGGCACGACCGAGGGCGACATCATGAGGTTCATCCCGGTCCTGCAGACGGCGATCGACCGCGGCGACTCGGCGAGCTGGGGCCCCCACATCCTCGCCGACCGTGTCGTCGGCGAAGCCGGCGCGCCGCCGCCCAGCGTGCTGGCGGCGATCGCCCTCGACGACCAGGTGGTGCCACCGGTCTGCAACTACACGCTCGTTCGCGCCGCCGGTCTTCCGCTGGTGCCGCCCGAGGTGCTCCACGAGCCTGGCATCGCTCTGACCGGCCCGGCCCCGATCGCGGGCAACGTCGCAGACGGCGCCGCGACGGCCGGCTTCCTGCAGTTCGACGTGATTCGCGAGGGCGCGGTGATCGAGCTCGCCGAGCACGACAACGTCCCCAGGAGCGAGCAAGGCATCGCGGCCTTCTTCGAGTTCCTCGACTCGCACTTCGTCGAGGGGCTGGCGCGGATCATCGATCCCTACGAGACGACGATGCTGGAGCACGGCACGCCCCCGACGATGCCGTAGCCTCGTCGAGGCGGGTCAGCCCAGGCGCTCGACGAGGTGGTCTCCCACGCGGAGCGCATTGGCCATGATCGTGAGAGAGGGGTTCACGGCGCCGCAGGACGGGAAGAAGCTCGCGTCGCAGGCATAGAGATTGTGGACCTCGTGCGAACGGCAGAACGGGTCGAGCACCGAGGCGTCGGGATCGTGGCCGAATCGCAGCGTGCCGTTCTGGTGGCTGACGCCGCCCACCCCAAGCTCGTAGCCGAGAAACTGGCTGTCGGGCTCGATGCGGGAAAGCACCTCGAACAGCGCTGCACGCAGTCTGCGGTAGGCCTCGGCGTTGTTGCGCCGATAGGTGACTTGCACGCTCCCGTCGCGGGTGATCGAGACGCGATTGTCGTCGTCGGGCAGATCCTCCGCCGTCAGCCAGAAATCGACGGTGTGGGCCGCGACGTCCTCGACGCTGCGCCCGGCGTCGGTGACACCGGGCATCAGCGGACGGAGGTCCGACGGGTCGCTGCGCCCCATCAGCTGGACGATCCCACACGGGAGCTCGGAGCCCGGACCGCGCAGGTACCAATCGGTCATTGCGAGCGTCTTCTGCAGCTGCGAGTCGTTGCGGGTCCCACGGCTCACCCAGAGCAGCGCACCGTTCTGGTGTGCCATGTACCCACGACCGACGAGGCCATTGCGATTGCCGAGACCATTCGGGTGCGCGTCGCTCCTCGAACGAAGCAGCAGCGCGGCGGACTCGATTGCGCCGCAGGCCACGACGAAGACGTCTCCCTCGATCCGCTCCGTCGCCTCGCTGCCGTCGGGCAGCCTGCGGCGGACCTCGAGCGCGACGACCTCGCGCCCCGATGCGTCGGTGACGAGCCGCTCTGCCAACGCGTCCTTCATGAGCGTCACGTTGTCGTGACGCAGCGCGGGCTCGACCGCGCAGACCTGCGCATCGGCTTTCGTGCCCGTCGGATCGGGGAAGCCGTCGAACAGCGACAGCGTCACCGGCGAGCTGCCGCGCCCGTCCGGCAGCCGAACCCCCAAGGGGAGCGGAAAGGGTCGAAGGCCGTTCGCGCGAAAGTCCTCGGCCAACCGCGCGATTCGCGGCTCGTGGGGTAGGGGCGGATGGGGGAACGGAGCGCTCGCGAACGGCTCGCAGGGGTCCTCGCGCCGCTGCCCGTGTACGGAGTAGATGCGCTCGGCTTCCGTGTAATAGGGCTCGAAGTCGGCATAACCCAGCGGCCACGCGGGCGAGATGCCGTCGTGGTGCCGGACGGCGCCGAAGTCGCTCTCGCGCAGCCGCAGGAGCGCCGCTCCGTACATCTTGGTCGCACCCCCGACCCAGTGGTGGGCGAATGGCTCGAAGGGCTCTCCGGCCGCGTCGAGGTAGCGGATTCGCGCGCGGTAGCGTGCCTTTCCGATCACCTCCGCGGGATCCCAGTTCTCGCGCTCTCGCGGCAGGAAGCCACCCCGCTCGACGAGGAGAGCACGCTTGCCGCTCGGCGCGAGCCGGAGCGCGAGCGTGCCTCCGCCGGCGCCCGACCCCACGATGACGACGTCGAAGCGCTGGCCCATCTCAGCCCCCGTCCTCGAATCCCGGATAGAGCGTCATCCCACCATCCACGAACAGGCTCGTTCCGTTGACATAGTCCGAGTCGTCGCTCGCAAGCCACACGACGGCTCGGGCGATGTCGTCGGTCTCGCCGATTCGCTTGTAGGGGACGAGCTTCATCAGCGCTTCGTAGGCTTCGGGAGTGCTCCAGGCTGCCTCGTTGATTGGAGTTCGAATGGCTCCCGGAGCCACCGAGCAGACCCGAACGCGCTTGGGCGCGAGCTCCTGTGCGAGACTCTTCACGAGCAGCATCACTCCACCCTTGCTGGCGGCGTAGTTGACGTGCCCGGCCCACGGGATCACCTCGTGCACCGAGCTGATGCACACGATCTTCCCGAGCGCCCTGCTGACCTCCGGGCGCGGGCCCCGGCGCAGGAACTCTCGCACCGCCTCGCGCGCGCACAGGAACTGGCCCGTGAGGTTCACGTCGATGACACGCTGCCATTGTGCCAGCGTCATCTGCGCGAACGGGGCGTCGCGCTGCAGCCCAGCGTTCGGAACGACGATGTCGAGCGTGCCGAGCTCGCCAATCGCCGAGCGGAACATCGCCTGTACCTGGCCTTCGTCGGCGACATCGGCCTTGAGGACGAGCGCGCGACGGCCGATACGGTCGATCTCGGCTGCGACGTCGCGCGCCGCATCCTCGCCGGAGACGTAGTTGACCGCGACGTCTGCGCCGGCGCGTGCGAGAGCGAGCGCGATCGCGCGTCCGATCCCCGAGCTGCCGCCCGTGACGAGCGCCTTCTGTCCGGCGAGCGATTGCGGTCCCGGGGAGCGCACGTCCGCCGAAGCGACTGACTCTACCATCTCGAATCTCCTTGCCCTCGAAGGGCGGCGGACTCGTAGGGGGTCACCGACCGTCGGCACCGAGGCCGGCGATCAGCGAGGCGACGAGGCCGGTCCAGCCCGTCTGGTGGCTGGCTCCGACGCCACGGCCGGTGTCACCGTGGAAGTACTCGTAGAACTGGAGGTGATCGCGGAAGCGTGGATCCCGCGCCACCTTCGGGTGCTGCTCCAGATGCGGTCGCACGCCGTCCTCGCGAGGAAGGAAGAGCTTCACGAGGCGTTCGGCAATGTCGTTGGCTGCGTCGTCGATGGTGACGAATCGCCCCGAGCCCGTCGGGCACTCCACCCGGAACTCGTCGCCGTAATAGCGGTGGAATCCCCGGAGCGCGTCGATCAACAGGAAGTTCACGGGAAACCAGATGGGTCCCCGCCAGTTGGAGTTTCCTCCGAAGAGACCGCTCGTGGACTCGGCGGGGAGATACCCGACCGACAGCTCGACCCCACCATGGCGGAACACGTACGGGTGCTCCTCGTGGTGCTTGCTGAGCGCTCGCACTCCGTAGGGGGAGAGGAACTCACGCTCGTCCAGCAGGCGTCGGAGAATCCGCTTCATTCGGCTGCCGCGGAGCAAGGAGAGCAGCCGCCGGTCGCCGCGGCCGGGCTCGTTCCAACGCGAGACGAGACCGGCGAGGTCCGGGCGGTACCGCAGGAACCACTCCAGCCGAGCTCGGAAGGCCGGGACCGCCTCGAGGTCTTCGGGCTCGAGCACCTCGACTGCGGCGAGGGGCAGCAGCCCGACCATCGACCGGATCTTGAGCGGCTCGACGTGCCCGCCTTCGAGATGGAGGGCGTCGTAGTAGAAGCCGTCGCCATCGTCCCAGAGACCCACTCCGCGTCCTCCCATGTTCGTCATCGCTTCGGCGATGTGGAGGAAGTGCTCGAAGAACTTGGTGGCGATGTCCTCGTAGACGGGATTGTCGCGCGCGAGCTCCAGGGCGATTCGCATGAGGTGGAGCGAATAGGCAGCCATCCAGCTCGTTCCGTCGGCCTGGTCGAGGTGACCCCCGGTGGGGAGCGGCGCGCTTCGATCGAAGACACCGATGTTGTCGAGCCCGAGGAACCCTCCCTGGAAGATGTTGCGTCCGCCTGCGTCCTTTCGGTTCACCCACCAGGTGAAGTTGAGCATCAGCTTGTGGAAGACCGACTCCAGGAAGGCACGATCCCGCGTCCCATGGAGCTTCTTCTGGAGCTGGTAGACCTTCCAGGTCGCCCAGGCGTGCACGGGCGGGTTGACGTCCCCGAATGCCCACTCGTACGCGGGCAATTGTCCGTTCGGGTGCATGTACCACTCGCGCGTGAGGAGCTGGAGCTGGGATTTGGCGAACTCGATGTCGACCAATGCGAGAGGCACACAGTGGAACGCCAGATCCCAGGCTGCGTACCAGGGATACTCCCATTTGTCTGGCATCGAGATGACGTCCGCGTTGTTGAGGTGCTCCCACTCGGAGTTGCGGCCGTGCCGGCGTGAGGGCGGCGGAGCCGGTTGTCCGGGGTCGCCGCGGAGCCACTCGCGGACGTCGAAGTAGAAGAGCTGTTTCGACCAGAGGAGGCCCGCGAGGGCTTGCCGAAGGACTCTGCGGCGCTCGGGATCGCCCTCGTCGGGGGCGATCCCGTCGTAGAAGGCGTCGGCCTCCGAGAGCCTCTCGGCCACGATGGCCTCGAACTCGTCGAAGGGCCGGAGCTCGCCGCGATGCAGGCGAAACCGAAAGACGCGGGTGGCGCCCGGCGCCAGCACGTCTCGTTGCCAGAAGCAGGCTTTGGTACCGGCGTGCACGGGATTGACTGCGTGCTCCACGCGTCCGACGACGCGCTCGTGAAACGCGTCTTTGTAGTGACCGTCGCCGGTGCGCCCCCAGAGACGTGGATTGGTGTCGTTCTCCGTGAACAGGAGATGGGCGTGGGGATCCTCGGCGTCGAACCGAAAGCTGCCGAGCTCGGCGTGGCTGGCGTAGACGCTCCGCCCGTCGAGTCGTAGGGAAGGGCGTTCGGAGGCTTTTCCGAAGCTCCACGTGTTGCGGAACCAGATCTGCGGCAACACGTGAATGGCAGCGGGCTCGCGTCCCGCGTTGTGGACCGAGATCCGGAGGAGGAGATCGTCGGGAGCGGCTTTGGCCCAGACGACCTCGCAGTCGAAGTAGCGGTCGTCGTCGAAGATCCCGGTGTCGACGAGCTCGAGCTCGGCATCGTGGGGACCGCGGCTTCGACTCTCGGCGACCAGACGTGCGTAAGGGAACTCGGATTGCGGGTACTTGTAGAGCATTCGTAGGTACGAATGCGAGGGCACGGCATCGAGGTAGTAATAGAGCTCTTTGACGTCCTCGCCGTGATTGCCTTCGGAGTTGGTGAGGCCGAAGAGACGCTCCTTCAGGATGGGGTCACGTTCGTTCCAGAACGCGACCGACAGGCAGAGGCGGCCGAGCTCGTCGCTGATGCCCGCGA
>JADZFZ010000526.1 GCA_020854145.1 Deltaproteobacteria bacterium
AGTACGCGCCCGTCAATCGGACGTCGTATCCCCGGTCGGTGCGCAGCGCGAATCCACGGGTCTCGAGCGGGTCGAGCCCTTCGCGGTCGAAACGCAGCACGTAGGTCGCCGACGACAGCTCGACGCCGGGCACGCCCTCCGGCTCACCCGTGCAGCAGGCGAGGGTCAGCGGCAGAAGGACGAGGGAGCCGAGACGGCGCGACCCGGAGTCGTGCACGACTCGAGCGTACCCGTTGGGAGCACAACGCTTCCAACGCGCCGCCGATCCGAGGCGGCGACGCGTAGCGCAGCGAGTCTTCGAGCGAAGCGCAGCGCGGGCGGGGGTGGGACCCCGAGCGACTTGCTCGCGAGGGGCGGGGGGCTGCCCGCCAGCCCCCCGATCAGAAGGGCGCGATCGGAGCGATCGTGGTCACGCCGGCGCCGAAGAACGACTCGACCATCGTGTCCTCGAGGATCGGCGTGGCCTCGCCCGTGTCGATGTCGATCTGGACGATGATGCCGTCGCGCGTGAACCCGTAGAGCACGTGCCGCCAGTAGCCGAGACCGAAGATCCGCGGAATGTTGGTGTCGCCCACCACCTCGACGGCGCCCGTCTCGGGGGTCAATCGCACGAGCAGATCGGGGTCGTCGAGGTTCTCGGGCCGCTTGACGGTGGAGAACACGCCTTCGCCACGGATCGCGACGAGGTCGCCGCTCGAGACGTACCCGTCGGCGTAGTGGCCGAGCAGCGTCTGCTCGCCGCTCTCCGGGTCGATGCGATAGATCTCGCCATCCGCGGTGTCGCCGATCAGCACCTCGTCGGTCGAGCCGAGCATCCCGGCCGGGAGGAACGTCAGACCGTTGAACGGACGCTCGGGCTCGAACGCGACCGCGGGCATCACCGCCGCGGTGTCCGGGTCGATGCGATAGAGCCCTTGTCGCGTCACACCCCAGACGTCCTGGTGCTCGTCCACCGCGAGGTCGAGCATGGGCGTCAGCGCGCCGCCGCCCACGAGCGCGAAGTCGCCGATGGCGCGGAAGGTCAGCGCCTCGGGGTCGACCGCGAACAACGTGCTGCCCGAGTGCGCGTAGACGACGACGGGCAGCTCCGGCGGCGGTCCGACGTCGGGACGCGGCGGGACCGTCATGTCGGCGGCGTCCGGCAGCCCCGAGTCGAGCGCGCCGTCCGCGCTGCCGTCGAACACGAACGGCGGTCGCGCGGGGTCCGAGTCGCACGCGGGCGCGACGAGCGAGAGCCCTGCGAGGACGAGCATCGAGGAGTGAGTGGGACGGTCCATGCGAAGCGCGGCAAGCTGACCCGAGTCACCGGGATTGTCGAGCCGGTCAGCTGGCCACGCGCAACACGAGCAGCGCGATCTCCGGGGGCGAGCCGAGGCGCAGCGGCGGTCCCGACGTGCCGTTGCCGCGGTGCACGTAGAGGAGGCTCTCGCCGAGCCGATAGAGTCCCGCCGTGAAGGGGCTCGAGAGGCGCGCGAGGTTGAACCGTCGCGACAAGAAGGGCACCGCGATCTGCCCGCCGTGCGTGTGGCCCGAGAGCGTCACGTCCACGCCGCGCTTCGCGGCCTCCGGGAAGAGCACGGGATCGTGCGCGAGCAGGACCGCGGGCATGTCGCTCGACGGCCGGCCGGCGAGGGCGCGGTCGAGATCGGCGCGTCGGCTCCACGTGTCGTCGACGCCCGCGAGGTAGAGGTCGCCCGGCACGACGGTGCCTTCGTTGCGCAGCACGCGCACGCCCGAGCTCGACAGGACGCGGACGAGCCGCTCCGCGTCGCAGAAGTAGTCGTGATTGCCGAGACACGCGTAGACGCCGTCGGGAGCGCGCAACCCCGCGAGCACCTCGCCGACCACGTCGATGAACGCGTCTCCGTGCGCGACCAGATCTCCGGTGACGACCGCGAGATTCGCGCCGAGCGCGCTCGCTCGCTCGACCCAACGGTCGGCGCGGGCTTTCGGCAGCAGACCGCCCACGTGCAGATCGGAGAGCTGCACGATGGTGTAGCCGTCGAGCCCGACGGGCAGACCGCGCACGCGGAGCTCCGTCTTCGTCACGATCGGCCATCTCCGTCGGACGACGAGCGCGTACAGCGTCGTCAGGAGCGCGGCGGCGAGGCCCGCGCCGAGCGCGTCGAGCGGGAAGCCGGCGCCATCGCCTCGGACGAGCCCGAGCAGCAAGCCGCCGAGCGCGAACACGGGGGCGAGCAGGAGATAGAGAAAGCCCGTCCCCCACATCACGTAGAAGGGCAGCTCCACGAGATAGAGGTAGACGGGATGCCGCTCGTGGTCGTCGATGCCACCGCGAACCCAGCGCACGAACGGGAAGTTGAGCACGATGGGCAGCGCCATCCCGGCGAGCGCCCACTCGACGCCCAGCCGCGCGCCGAGCGCACCGAGCGTCGCGATCATCGGCACCTGCACGCACAGCGAGATCAGCGCGACGCGTGCGATCCAGCCGGATCGCGTGCGGCGACGCGTGCGCGGTCGGGTGTCGACGTGTGGGGTCGAGGGCATCGCTTTCCGCACCGCATTATGAGAGAAACGACGCGGTGGGGCAGCATGACGCGTGTGGGCTGGGCAATCGCGTTGAGCTCGGTGGCCGTCGGTTGTAGCGACGACCCCGAAGCCCGCATCGACGTCGTGGTCAGCGAGCAGCCGCCGGGCTTGTCGGTGCGGCTCGAGCGCATCGAGCTGCACGTGAGCCGGCTCCACGGCGAGGCGCGCGACGAGGTGCGCACGGAGGAGACCGACGCCGAGCACGACGGCGCGGCGCTGCGTCCGTGGACCGTCGCCGTGACCCCTGCGCGTGCGGGCGACGTCGGGAGCGTCCTCTACCGGTTCCGCGCGCTGGGCGTCTCGGGCGGGCGCGCCATCGTCGCGAAGCAGGCGAGCACGACCTTCGTCGCGGGCCAGCGCTTCGTGTTGCCGCTCCGGTTCGACGCCGAGTGTGTCGATCTCGCGTGCCCGCCGGAGCTCACGTGCTTGCGTGGCGTGTGCGTCTCGGACGTGGTCGAGTGCTCGGCCGCGCGAACCGAGATCGTCTGTCGCGAGCCGATGACGCCTCCGCCCGACGCCTCGGCGCCGCAGCCCGCTCCGCCGCTCGATGCGTCGATGGACTCGGGCGTCGCGCCGCCGCCGCCGCCCCCGATCGATCTCGGGCAGGAAGCGGCGATCGACGCGGGTCCGGAAGAGGACATGCGCGTGCCTTGCCCTTCGGAGGTCGAGCGGTCGCTCGACTCGAATCAATGCGGGCTCGACTCCGCGC
>JADZFZ010000527.1 GCA_020854145.1 Deltaproteobacteria bacterium
ACCGAGACGATGCTCGACGACGACCGCAGCGCCCAAGAAGACGGGAGCGTGGCCGGCCACTGCACGCTCGAAGGCTCGGGCGAGTCCTGGAAGCTGGAGATCGGCGTGCGGCGCGTGGGCGCCCAGGACGACGGGCTTCGAAGCTACCTGCTCACGGTCGAGGATGCGCGTGCGGGTCGGCAACGGGCCGACGTCGCGGTGGATCTCGGCGGTAACGCCTACAAATCCGGTGCAGGTTGCTTCGCGGAGATCACGGTGGCGTCGCCTTCGAGCGGGGCAGTTGCCCTCACCCTGGATTGCGACGATCTCGCCTCCGAAGCGACCGAGGTGTTCGACGTGGACACCGACGTCGCCCTCGAGATCACGGGCTGCCACGCGACGCGCGCTCGACGCTGAGCTCCTCGGCACCGACCGGCGGCTCGAGCATCTGCCCAAAAACGACGCAGATCGTACGGATTGGAAGTGCTCGTCCAGGAGCCGTGCGATCACGCCCACTTGCGCAGGTCGATCCTGTCCCCTAGCTAGCGGGCCGTGCGGTGGTGGCTCGGGATCGGGATGATGGCTGTCGTCGGTTGCGGCGAGGGGCAGGGCTCCGACGTGCGGGACTGGCGGCCGAGTGATCACAACAACGCGGAAGCGTCGGACGAGGACTCGAGCCGGGTGCCGGCGTCGGATCGGCCGGCGGCCGAGGGCGACGCGATCGCGTCCGTGTGGACGATGCAGTGCGCGCCCTGTCACGGCGGAAGCGGGCGCGGTGACGGGCCGCTGTCGCGATCGTTCCAGGGCGTTCGGGATTTGAGCGATCCGCAGTGGCAGAGCTCGGCGACAGATGCCGACATCGCCAGCGTCATCCGCAATGGACGCAATCGAATGCCGGCCTTCGGCGAGGCCCTCTCGGACGACACCGTCACGGCGCTCGTCGCGCACATCCGGTCGCTCGCGCGCAACTGACCGCTCAGCGCGAACGGTGGTTCGTCACCCCTTCAGCCACCGATGAGGGACATGCCGACGTTGGCGTGCTCGTCGGCCTCGGGCTCCGTGAAGCGATGCCCTTCGTCCTTGTCGTCGAGCGCCCAGTGCACGAGCCACGCGAGCTCGCGGTCGCTCGCGCCCCGTCGCATCTCGTCGCGCAGAGACACCGCTCGGCGCGACGCCAGGCAAGCGCGGATCTCGCCGCGCGAGGTGATGCGGACGCGGTTGCAGTCGTCGCAGAAGCTCGACGACATCGCCGTGATGAAGCCGACCTTGCGCTCGGCGCCGCGCGCGCGGACGTATCGCGCCGGACCTCGACCGGCGATCGGAGCGCCGGAGACGTCCGGCTCCAACCGATCGGCGAGGAGATCGCGGACCTCGTCGGCGCTGACGCGCGCCGACGGCGGGAGGTTCGCGCCTTCGCCGAGCGGCATGAGCTCGATGAATCGCGGCACGAGGCCCCAATCCCACGCCCAATCGACGAGCCGCTCGAGCTCGTCGTCGTTCTGCCCGCGAACGGGCACGATGTTGACTTTCACGTCCCGAAAACCCGCGTCGAGCGCAGCGCGGATCCCGGAGAGCACCATCGCGAGGTCGCCCCCCCGCGTGATCGCGCGGAAACGCGCGGGATCGAGAGAGTCGACGCTCACGTTGACGCGCGCCAGACCCGCTCGCCGCAGCGGCCACGCCAGCTGTGCGAGACGCGATGCGTTCGTCGTCATCGCCAAGTCCGTCAGGCCCGTCTTGCGGGCGACGAGCTCGACCAGCGACACCACGTCGCGCCTGACCAGGGGCTCACCGCCCGTGAACCGGACCGTGCGCACGCCCATCGACGCGAACACGTCCACCACGCGCGCGGCCTCCTCGAAGGTCAGCACGTCGGGGCGCAGCGCGTGGTCTTCCTCGCCCCCGGGCGGCATGCAGTAGAGGCACGCCATGTCGCAGCGATCGGTGACCGACAAGCGCAAGTACGTGTAGACCCGCGAGCGACCGTCGGTCAGTGGATGAAGCCCGTCGCGGCCCCAGTCGCTCGGCAGCGCGGGCGGCTGTCCGATCGCCACTGCCGACCGGCTTCGTTGGATGACGCGGAGATGTCGTCCCATGATCGCTGAGAGAGCCTCGTGCCCGAGCTTACGACGGTCAAGACGAGGAGTTGCGCGAGATCTCCCGATCGTCGACGTAGAGCTCGCCGCCCTGTCGGTGGAACTCCGCCGCCTTCTCGCGCAAGCCGAGCGCGCGAGCCTCCTCGACACCCACGCCGTGCTTCTCGGCGAACTCCCGGACGTCTTGCGTGATCTTCATCGAGCAGAAGGCCGGGCCGCACATCGAGCAGAAGTGCGCGAGCTTGGCGGCATCGGCCGGGAGGGTCTCGTCGTGCAGCTCGCGCGCTTTCTCCGGGTCGAGCGCGAGGTGGAACTGGTCGTGCCAGCGGAACTCGAAGCGAGCCGCCGACAGCGCGTCGTCGCGTTCCTGCGCGGACGGATGACCCTTCGCGAGGTCGGCCGCATGCGCTGCGATCTTGTAGGCGATGACGCCATCCTTGACGTCGTCGCGATCAGGCAGGCCGAGGTGCTCCTTGGGCGTCACGTAGCAGAGCATCGCGCAGCCGTACCAGCCGATCATCGCCGCGCCGATCGCGCTCGTGATGTGGTCGTAGCCGGGAGCGATGTCGGTCGTGAGCGGACCGAGCGTGTAGAACGGCGCCTCTCCGCACGCGTCGAGCTGCTTCGTCATGTTCTCGTGGATGAGGTGCATCGGCACGTGCCCAGGCCCCTCGATCATCACCTGCACGTCGTGCTTCCACGCGACCTTCGTCAGCTCTCCGAGCGTCTCGAGCTCCGCGAACTGCGCCTCGTCGTTCGCGTCCGCGATCGAGCCGGGCCTCAGACCGTCGCCCAGCGAGAACGACACGTCGTAGGCCTTCATGATCTCGCAGATCTCTTCGAAGTGCGTGTAGAGGAAGCTCTCCTCGTGGTGCGCGAGACACCACTTGGCCATGATCGAACCGCCGCGCGACACGATGCCCGTCACGCGACGCGCGGTCAGCGGCACGTAGCGGAGCAGGACTCCCGCGTGGATCGTGAAGTAGTCGACGCCCTGCTCCGCCTGCTCGACGAGCGTGTCGCGGAAGATGGGCCAGCTCAGGTCCTCGGCCTTGCCGCCGACCTTCTCGAGCGCCTGGTAGATCGGCACGGTCCCGATCGGCACCGGGCTGTTGCGGAGGATCCACTCGCGCGTCTCGTGGATGTTCTTTCCCGTGGACAAGTCCATGACGGTGTCCGCGCCCCAGCGGATCGCCCACACCATCTTCTCGACCTCGTCGCCCACCGACGACGCGACGGCGGAGTTGCCGATGTTCGCGTTGATCTTCACGCGGAAGTTGCGGCCGATGATCATCGGCTCGAGCTCGGGATGGTTGATGTTGCACGGGATGATCGCGCGGCCTCTCGCGACCTCGTCCCTGACGATCTCCGGCGTGACGACCTCGGGGATGGCGGCGCCCCACGCGTGGCCCGCGTGGCGACGACCGCGCGACGACCGTGCGCGCGCTGCCGCGGACTCTTCGCGAAGGCCGTTCTCGCGAATCGCGACGTACTCCATCTCGGGCGTGACGATGCCGCGCCGTGCGTAGTGCAGCTGCGAGACGTTCATGCCCCTGCGTGCTCGCAGAGGCCTTCGCGGCCCGGGAAACGGCGTGATGTCCGCGGACGCGCTCGCGATGCGTCGCTTGGCGAAGTCGGAGCTCGGCTCCGACAGCGGCTCGGAGTCCTCGCGCGCGTCGATCCACGCGCGGCGCGTGCGCGGCAAGCCCTCGCGCACGTCGATGCGGACCGACGTGTCGGTGTACGGTCCGCTCGTGTCGTAGACGACCAGCGACGGGTTGGGGACCAAGGTCGCGTCGGCACCCTGGCCCGTGCGTGTCGCCCCCTGGGTGATGCGACGCATGGGCACGCGGACGTCCGGGTGGAGCTTGCCGCGCACGTGGATCTTCGAGGACGCGGGCAGCGCTCCCGTGGTCACGGCGTATCCGTCCTCGCGTGAAGACGCTCGGTTCTCGTCGTTCTCGTCGGCCGTCATGCCGCGGAAGATAGTTTGAAGTCGGCGGTTCCGCCGGTGCTCTCCGTGATCTCGCCGCTCATCCGCGAATCCGCGTGTCGAACCCGGGCCGTCCGGGTGAGTTGCCCAACGTCGGGGGGCGGGTCTAGTCTCGCGCGGCGACGCGCTCTTGCGCGTCGGGAGGACATCTCGAATGCATCGACGAACCCGGTGGGCGGTTGCCGCAGCAGCCACGACTCTGGCGGTTGCAGTGGGCTCCTGTGGCGGCGCCTCGACGCTCGAGCCCCGCTACGTCGCGGTGCAGGGCACGCTGACGGCGCTCGGCTTGGCGCAGGTGGGCCCGATTCTCCAGGGCTCGCTCACACAAGGCGCGACGGCCCGAACGCGACAGCGGCTCGAGCAAGGCAACTGCTACACGTTCGTGGGCGTCGGGCATTCCGGGGTCACCGACATCGACCTGCTCGTGCTCGACGCTGCCGGTGCGGAGGTGGCTGCCGACACGACGCACGAGCAGCAGACGGCGCTGCAGTACTGCCCGTCGGCGGCCGGCGAGTACCAGCTCGTCATCCGGATGACCGGCGGCCAGGGCGGCTTCACGGTCTCGGCGTGGACTGGCGGGATGTCGTCGGGCACGTCCCAGCCGGTCGCGGGCGGCGGCGCCGGAACATGCGGTGCGCCCACTGCGATCACGCTCGGGTCGCCCATCACGGGAGACACCTCCGCCTCGACGCACCAGATCACTCCGAGCTGCGCGCGCGGCGGAAGCGCACCCGAGAACGTCTACTCGCTCCAGGTCACCCGACGCTCGCAGGTCTCCATCGCGCTCGAGTCGACCTTCGACGGCGTCGTCTACGTCCAGCAGACGTGCGGCAACACCTCGACGGAGCTCGCGTGCAACGACGACGCTCCCGACACCAGCCACTCGCGCGTGGACGTCTCGCTCGAGCCCGGCACCTACTACGTCATCGTAGACGGTTACGGCGAGGCACGCGGTACGTACACGATGATGGTCACCACGACCGAGGCGCGGCCCGTGGGCGCCGTCTGTCGCGACGCGCAGGTCATCGCGACCGGACAGCCCGTCAGCGGCTCGACCGCGGGGCAGTCCGACACGTTCCAGGCGACGTGCGGCGGCGGCGCGCAGTCGCCCGATCGCGTCTATCGCTTCGACGTGCCCGCGCGATCCAGGACGCGCGTGCGTCAGCAGAGCGACCACGACGGCGTCGTGTACATCCGTAGGACCTGCGAGGACGCCAACACCGAGGTCGCGTGCAACGACGACTTCATCGACACCCGTCACTCGCTCATCACCACGATGCTGGACCCCGGGTCGTACTTCCTGTTCTCCGACGGCTACGCGTCGGGGCGAGCCGGCAACTTCACCTTCTCCGTGGACCTCGCACCCGAGAACGGGGGCGGCGCCACGTCGGACAACTGCGCATCGGCCGGCACCGCCACGGTCGGAGCCTTCTCCGCGGACACGTTCATGGCGGCCGACGACGGTCAGGGCTCGTGTGGCGGCGCGGGCTCCGCCGACACGGTGTATCGGCTCGATCTGCAGGACCGCGCGCGCGTCCGCATGACCCCCACGAACGCCGAGTTCCGCGGCGTCGCGTACATCCGCCGCGCGTGTGCCGAGCAGGCCTCCGAGGTCGCGTGCGGGACGATGCAGCCCGGCGCGCCGATCCTCGACGCGACGCTCGATCGCGGCAACTACTTCCTCTTCGTCGATGGAGCCGCGCCCGACCAGTTCGGCGAGATGCAGTTCGAGCTCGTCACCGAGGACGTCCGCGAGCTCGAGCGCTCCTGCCGCGCCGCACCGCAGCTCCGGACGGGTCGACAGGTCACCGGGGTCACTTCGGGTGTCGACCGCTTCCAGGCCACGTGCGCGGGTGGTGCGCGCAGCCCCGAGACCGTCTACCAGCTGCGCCTCCGACGCCGCTCCTCGGTGCGCCTCGAGCTCGCCGCGCAATACGACGCCGCACTCTACATCCGTCGCGCGTGCATGGACCGCGCGTCCGAGATCGCGTGTAACGACGACTCCACCGACGCGCAGCACTCGCTCATCGAGCAGGTGCTCGACGCCGGTACCTACTTCGTCTTCGTGGACGGCTTCGCGACCAACAACCAGGGAAGCTTCACGCTCACGGCGACCGTTCGGCCGCAATGACGCGAGGCCCGGGAAGCACAGACGGCGAGCGAGACGCTGCGGGCAACTCACGCCCTTCGCTCGACGCTCGGGCGTGTTGCGACTTCGCCGTCGCCCGCATGCGCGGGCTCGGGCTCACTCGGAATTGACCCTCACGCCAGCGTTTCGATAGGATGCCGCACGGCGGTCGTCGTTGGCGCGACACGGATGCCGAAACCGACGACCGTCTGGAAACCGCACACCTACCGATGCGCGCAAGCCCCTCTCGTCCACAAGTCCCGCGCGTGGTCGTCGCCGCCGTCGCCTTCGCGCTCTCGGCGGGCGCGGTGTGGGGCATCGCGGCAGCGGTCGACGTCCGCGGTGCCTTCCAGGCCGCGCCGGGTGCTGCACCGACGCTGATCACGCCGCGTCGCCCAGCGTTCTACTGGGAGGAGTGGAACGGCTTCCTCGCTCCACGCGCGCGGACCATCGATCCGCCGCGCGATCTCGCCTTCGCGCTCGTCGGCCCTCCGCCTGCCCAGCAGGCCGAAGCGCGCGTCACGGTGGAGCTCGTCGATGGCTCGCTGCGGCCCGCGTCCATCGTCGTCCGCCCCGGCACCACGGTGCGCTTCGAGAATCGCGACGAGCTCGCCCACGAGCTCTACGGCGTCGACTATCCGGCGATCGGTCCCGAGGCGACGTCGCCCAACGCGGCGCGGGTCGTCACCCTGAGCGACGTGCGCATCATCGAGATTCGCGACCGTCGCGTGCCTCACCTGCGCGGGTACATCGCCGTCACGCCCGTCGCCTACGCCGGCAATCCTGCAGCCGACGGCACCATGACGATCACCGGAGTCGCCGCGGGGAGCTACACGCTCAAGGTCCTCTTCGACGGCCGCTGGGTCCACGAGCAGCCCGTCGAGGTGGTCGAAGGACGCGAAGCGACGATCCCCCCGATTCGGATCGAGCCGCCTCCCGGAGCCGCGCCCGCGCCGTCGACGACCGCATCGGCGCCCACACCTCCTGCGGCTCCCGCCCCGACGCCGCCCGCGGGAGGCCGCTGATGTTCCTCTCGCGCTTCTGGTATCTGGTGCTCGCCGTCGCTGCGGGCGCGGGCGTCGCCACCGCGTTTCTCGCACACGATCGGTACAACAAGGCTCGCGACGCCGAGGTCGAAGGGCTGCTGGTGCGCGACCAGATCATCATCGGCGCGCTCCTGAAGCTCGACGCGCGCTCGCGGATCGATGCCTTGGCCGCGGTGGGAGCCGACGCCGATGTCCGTCGCATCCTGAGCGCCGCGTCGCGGCGGACCGAGGAGGCGGCGCTCCGCGAGCTCAACACGCAGCTCACGCCCCGTCTGACGCTGCTCAATGGCCAGCTCGGCGGCATGCGCGGTGACCTCGTCTTCGCGACGGACGCCCGAGGCAAGATCGTCGCGCAGCTCGGTCCGCACGAGCGCAGCTTCGGTGCTGGCTACGGCACGTTTCCGCTCGTCGAGCGTGCGCTGTCCGGGTTCCTTCGCGACGACGTGTGGCTGTTCGAAGGCAAGCTCTATCGGATGGCTGCGCGTCCGGTCATCGACAACGGTGTCTACGTAGGCGCCATCGTGCACGGCATGGAGATGAACGCCGACCTCGCCGGGCGCTTGAGCGAGAAGCTCGGCGGCGCGACGGTGGCCTTCTACACGGGCCCGCAGATGCTCGCGACGAGCGCCGCGAGCACGCAGTCGATCCCGAGCCCGCGAGAGGTCGAGATCGGCGGCGCTCTGCCCGCGATCCTCGCGAGCCCCGAGATGCGCAACGACGGTCGGACCGGCATTCGTGCGCTCGGTGACAACGGCCGGATCTTGTGCTCGCTCGTCACCGGAAGCGCGGCGGAGCTCGACGCCGGCTGGTGCATCGCGCGCGCGCGCCAGCAGCTCGCCTCACCCTGGGATCTGCTCCGAGACGCACCCCGCGACTCGATCGTCGCGCTCCCGCTGCCGTACCTCGGCGGGGGCGTCGTGCTCGCCTTCCTCTTCGGGATGTTCTTCGTGTGGGCCGAGCGCGATCGTCCGTGGGGTCGGTTCCGCAAGGCGATCGACCGCCTCGGCCGTCGCGAGGTCGAGCGCCTCGACATCACGGCCTTCCGTGGCGCGTATCGCCGTGCCGCCGCCGGGGTCAACGACGCCATCGACAAGACCGTCGAGCGGATGGGCGATGCCCCGGCGAAACGTCCGGTCGCGAACCTCGACGACATTCTCGGGCCCGTACCCGGCGCGCAATCTTCCGGTGGAGTGACTCCCTTCTTCCAGGTACCCGCCGCCGCACCACCTGGTTCGCCTTCGGGCACTCCCATGGGCGGGTTCCCGTCGCAGTCGGGCGGCTTCGCGGCTCCACCGCCCAGTAGCTTCGCCTCGCCCTCGGCGCCGCCGGCGTTCTCGCCGCCTCCCGGCGCGCGCGCATCCTCGTCGGGCCCGCACGCGGGTCTGCAGGAGACGTCGCTGCCGCCCACACCGCCGATGCGTCCGCCGTCGTCGCTCGCGGCCACGATGCCGATGCGCCCTGGCGATGCGCCACCCGGCATGGGCGGGGCTCCCGCCGTCACGTTGCCCGGCCGAGGCCCGGCGCCGCCCGCACCGCCGCCCGGAGGTCGCTCGCCCACCGGCCCGATCTCGATGCCATCGAGCCTCAAGTCGACGGTGCTCGGGCCCGCCGGAACGCCACCGCCGCCTCCAGCAGCGGCGGGCTCGGTGATGCAAGGGTTCCCGCACGTGTCGGTGGCGCAGGCCGCACCGTTGTCCGACGACGGCCTCGACGAAGGTCAGACGACGGTGGCTCGCGTCCCCGAGGAGCTGCTCGCGAGCATGACCGGGCAGAACGAGGCGTTGACGGTCGCGGCGGCCGACGAGGCGCTCCATTTCAGGCAGGTGTTCGAGGAGTTCGTCGCGATGCGCAAGACGACCGGCGAGTCGACCGACGGCCTCACCTACGACAAGTTCGTCGTCACGCTGCGCAAGAACCGCGATGCGATCCTCTCCAAGGTTCCGGCCAAGAGCGTCCGCTTCCAGGTCCACATCAAGGACGGCAAAGCGGCGCTCAAGGCGACGCCGGTCAAGGACTGACCCGAAGACCTCCCTCGACGCGAGCGGGGGTCACGCAGTAATAGGGGGCCCACCATGTCGGCTCCGGGTGCTGCGCTCCTGCTCGCAATCGGGCTTCCTCTTCTCGACGTGCGCGCTGCCGCGGGGTTTCGCGTGGGCGGCGGCTACTCGCACATCCCGCAGAACGAGGAGGATGCCGAGAGCACGCCGAACGACGACCTGCTCGCGCGCGCGGGTGTCTCGAGCCTCCTGCTCCACGACTCCGATTCCGGATCGATCGGGACGTTGCGTCTCGAGGCGAGCTACGACGCGCCCTTCGGAGGCGGCCGCGAGATCACCGACGGCGACTATCTCTTCGGCGCCGCATACGACCTGCAGCACCCATTCACGGAGGCGCTCGCGCTCGAGTCGTCGCTCGTCGCTGGCTACGGCGGGCGGTCGCGCATCACGTCGGATCCGACCATCGCCGCCGGCGCGACCGACGCCGACGTGCTCACCACCGCGCTTTCGAGCACGCTGACCTACCAGGCCGGAGAACGCTGGAACCTCAGCTTGATCCTCGAGGAGGCGTCGCGCGTCATCACCAACAGCGACCAGCTTCCCGAGATCAACGAGCCCGACACGCACACGGGGCTGTTCGCGTTCCAGTTCGAGCACCGATTCAGCGACGACCTCTACGCAGGCGGCCTCGCGGGAGCGGGGGCGTCGATCGAGCAGACGGACGAGACGCTCGTCGGCCCACGGCTCGTCGGTTACGCCGACATGCGTTACCGGCTCTTCGACCCCGGCGTGATCGAGCTGCGCGCTGGCATCGAGGTCGTTCGCGACCCCGAGGATCCTGATCGGCAGATCACGCCTGTTCCGGCCGGCCGCGCGGCCTTCGCGACGGGCATCCGCCAGATCGGGCTCGGCATGACGCTCGTCTACGACCGCGCGTTTCGCGCCGCCTCTCGCCGCATCGGTGTCGGAGTGCGCGACGCGGTGGAGCTGACGATCGGGTACATCCCCGAGGCCTCCCCGCTGCTGATGGGCGTGACCGTGACCGGCGCCAGGACCGAGGGCTTCACCGAGGAAGGCGGCGAGTCGATCGAGATCACCGCGTACAGCCTCGGCGTCGAGGCCGGCGCGTTCCTCACCCTGACGCGCAACATCCGCTTGTTCCTCGAGTACAACATGGGCTTCGTCTACGAGCAGCTCGGCGCGGGCGCGCCGATGTCGCCGGCGGGCGAGGAAGAGATCAACCCGGCCATGACCCACGTCGCCGTGGCCGGGATCCAGTTCGGCTTCGGCACCGATCACGACGCGCTCGAGCGCCTCATCTCGCAGGACCGCTTCTCCGAGTTCGCGGTCTTCGACGTCGAGGAGCGTCAGCGCAACCGCCGTCAGCAACCCGACGAGCCCGACCGTCGTGATCCCGTCGACGAGACCGACCCGACGGATCGTCCGCGCGCCCGAAGCGAAGAGGCTCCTGGTCCCGAGACGGCCCCCGAAGGGGGCGAGCTCGAGCCTCCCGATCCCGCCGACACACGCGTTCGTCGAGGTCGCCACGAACGCGAGTTGCTCGAGCGTCAGATGCAGCAGCAGGGGATCCGGATCGAGCGGCGCCGCGGTCTGCGGCCTACTGATCGACGTCGCAGGCCGGTCACCGAGCCGGCGGCGCGGCCATCGCAGGATGCCCCCACGACTCCGTCGGAGCCGCCTCCGCCCATCGTGCCCGTGCTGCCGTCACCCCCGGGCTCGCCGTCCGACGGCGCTGCGCCTCCAACACCGCAACCGGGCGAGGCCGGCACGGTGCCACCGTCCGCCTCTCCACCCTGATCGCGAACCACGCGCCACGCTTGACCATGCAGAACGCGGCCCGTACCGTGACAACGTTCCGTCTGCGGAGCTCGACAGCTCAGAAGCGAATGAATCCCTTACTCGTTCGACCCCGGGGGTTGCTCGACCGTCTGTGGTGTGCTGGCCCGGCGAACCTCACCGGGAAGCCTGAAGCAGGCCGAAGTGGCTCCCACCTAGCGATAAGCTAGGGGTTCACGCATCCGAGCACCGGCTCTTGCGGTTGGAACGACTTTCCGTAGCCCTGGCTCGCAGCTCTTCGAGAAACGACCCGTGAAGGTATTCGTCACCGGTGCGACCGGCTTTCTCGGCTCGCACGTGGTCCAGCAGCTCAAGACCGAGGGCCACGACGTTCGCGCGCTCGCGCGCAAGACCAGCGACACGCGGCTCCTTCGGGAGCTCGACGTGGAGATCGTCGAGGGCTCCGTGTCCGACGACCGCGCGCTTCGCCGCGCCGTCGAGGGTGTGGACGCGGTGGTTCACTCCGCGGGCGCGACGAAGGTGCGCCGCCTTCAGGAGTTCGAAGAGATCAACGGCGACGGCACCCGACGGCTCGTCGCGGCGGTGCTCGACGCTGCACCGTCGGTGCGCCGCTTCGTGTACGTGTCGAGCATGGCGGCGATGGGCGGCAACGACGGCGAGCGCCCGGTGCGCGCGGACGACGAGCCCCGACCGCCGACCGCTTACGGGCAAAGCAAGCTGTCCGGCGAGAGGCACGCCCTCGCCGCGAAGGACCGGATCCCGGTCACGGTCTTTCGTCCGACGGGTATCTACGGCCCGCGCGACACGGAGCTCTTCAAGCAGTTCCTCTCGATCAAGCGCGGTCTCGCCGCCAGCCACGGCGACGGCAAGTCGGTCGTGTCGCTCGTCTACGGCCCAGACTGCGCCGACGCCATCATCAAGGCGATCCAAGTCGATCATCCGAGCGGACGCGTGTACCTGATCAGCGACGGTCAGCCCTACACGATGGACGAGATGCTCGACGTCTTCGGAGACGCCGTCGGGCGGCGCGGGCTCCGCGTGCGGTTCCCCTACGCCGTGCTGAGCGCCGTCTTTCGCGCGAACGAGCTCGTCGGCGCGCTCACGCGTCAGCCGACGATGTTGCGTGCCGACAAGGTCAACGAGGTTCGCACGCGCAACTGGCACCTCGACATCTCGCCCCTGCGCGAAGAGCTCGGATGGGAGCCGCGCACGCCCCTTCGCGAGGGGACCCGCATCACCTACGAGTGGTATCGGCGCGAAGGTTGGCTCTGACCGTCGGTCGAGCGCATCCGCGCCGAGGTCAGAAGGGCTGCGCGACGACGAGCGTCACCGCACCCAACGCCAGCAGCAACGAAGCGCCGAGCAACGCCGTCAGCAAGCTCGCCTTCAGCTCCCCTCCCGACGCGGCCTTGCGCATCCGCGCCAACGCCATCCCGTGCACCGCCGCGAGCACCAGCGCGATGGTGATCTTCGCGTGGAGCCAGCCCATCGTGCGGTAGGAATCCCATCCCGCGAGGGCGATCCAGAGCCCGGCAGCCCACGCCATGAGAAGCCCGGGCGTGGCCACCGTGACCAGGGCGCTGCGAGCGGCGGTGACCACGTGCGTGCGGCTGGCTTCCGGCGCCGTCTTGGCCGCGACGGCGGCGCACAGTCCGGCCAACATCCCGCCCACCCACGCGATGATTCCCGCGATGTGGACGACCTTCAACGCAATCGCGAGAGCCGGGCTCACGTCTCCTCCTGGTCGCGGGCGCCATCGAGCCCACATCCTACGCACGAGCGCGCGGCAGCCTCGTAGGCGCATCCGCGATCTCGCGCAAGCCCATTGCGGATGACCCTCGCCCCGATTCGCGTCCCTCGGAATAAACGCCACCGCGAGGCGTAAGACCTCCCAGCGACGGTCGAGCCACGCGTGCGGCCGACCGGAGCATCCCACGGCAGCCCGGCAACTTCTCGGCACGAGCGGTGTCCGCCAATGCAGGCGCCCGAAACGTGGTCGCACCGAGCGACAAAGGTACCCACCGGCGGAGGAGACCATCGTGCTCGACAACGTTCGCCGTCCCCTGCTCGGCCTCGCAGTCCTCGGCATGCTCGCGCTCACCGCAGGGTTCTTGCCGCGTCACGCTGCGGCCGGAGATCCGCGTGCGCGCGTCGCCATCGAGGTCGAGGGCGCGCTCGGCAACGAGCTCCTCGGGGCCGGCACCTGGCTGCCGATCGTCGTCACGGTTCGGAACCGCACCGGCTCGACACACCGTGGGCGGCTCCGCGCGTCCCACGACACGTACCGTTCGCCGAGCCCTGCCGTCGATCACCCCTTCGTCGTTCCCGCCCACGGCAGCGTGGCGATCCCGATGCTCGTGCCTGGCAACGGCAGCCCGTCGGGCACCGTCACGGTCGTCGCCACGAGCTCACGAGGCGATGAGCTCGGAGCCGGAGCACGCTCGTTCTCGTTTCGGCCCGGGCCTTCGATCCTCGTCGTCGGGGATCGCGCGTTGCCCGACGTGCTCGGCGGCGAGACGCTCACGGATCCCCGCGAGGAGTACAGAAGCGACGGCGTCGCCAGCCGTGTCCGACCCATCGTGGGCGTGCCCGCCATCGACCTCGCCGACTCGGCCAGCCCCGTTCACCAGCTGCCGGCCACGCCACTCGCGTATGGGGGCATTCGACTCGTCGTCGCCCGCATCTCCGCCCTTCGCGTGGTCAGTCCGATCGAGCGCAACGCCCTCATCGATTGGGTCCATACCGGCGGGCGGTTGCTCGTTCTCCTCGGCTCCAGTGCCGACACCCCCGAGTGGCTCGACGCGCTCTACGACAGGCCGACGCCCGACGTACGTCGAGACGGCGAATCCATCCGCCTCGGTTATGGATGGCTGACGCTGACGAATGCCGACTTCCCCGGCGACGTCGAGAGCCCGACGCGGTTCTCGGAGTCGTCGCTCGGACTCGCGATCGCTGGCGCTCTCGAGGCCAACGTGTCGCCGGGCGACGTTCCCGCAGTCGCGGTCGGCTGGGCGAGCGCCCATCCCCGCGGGTCGCCGGTCCTCGACCGGGATGCCGCGTCGCAGCTCGACCCCAATCGTGTCTCCGCGTTCTGGCTCGCCGTGGCCGGCATCCTGCTGGTGCTCTACGTGGTCGCCGTCGGCCCGCTCAACTTCAAGCTCCTCGTTCGGCGCCCCGCGCTCGCGCTGCTGACCACTCCGCTGCTCGCGGGCATCTGCGCGGTGCTCCTCCTCGGAGTCGGCGTTCTCCACAAGGGCGTCCGCAACCGCTATCGCCGCGTCGAGCTCGTCGACGCGACCGAGGGTGCCCGTCGCGCGCTCAGCACTCGGTTCACGGCGGCTTTCTTCGCGCGGCCCTCGGCAGTCGAGATCACGTTCGATCGCCCGCGCCTCGGCACCATCCAAGCCAGTCGCAACGACACGCTCGGCACCACGTCCCGGCTCGACTCGTTTCTCTCCAGACGACCCGACGCGCCCGCCACGGCGCACCTCTCGGGCTGGCGACAGCGTGTCGATCGATTCGACGTGGGCACTTGGGATACTATCGGTTTGCAGGAGCAGGGCGTCCTGCCTCTCGGTCACGGCGTCACGGTAGAAGCCACGCCGGCGGGCGGCAGGGTGCACAACCGGACCGGTCGCTGGCTTCGCTCGGCGGTGGTTCTCTCCGGCGCCAGGGCTTGCCGCATCGGTGACATCGCTCCGGGTGCCTCCGGGCGCTTCTCGGGGTGCCGCTGGGACCGACGGATCGAGCTGGACCCGAGTCGGCACAGCCAGGCGACTCGCGATCCCTTTTCGTTCTTGCGCTATCAGTCATACCCGTACCACGACGTCCCCAGGCAGGCGGCGGGGCACCTCGCATCCGACGCGACGCTGCGCGATCTCATCTCACCGTTCGTCTCCCAGCTCCGCCCGCCGCACGCGCTGCCGGTCCTCCTCGCCCGGCTCGACCCGGACCGCGCGGATCCCTTCGATGGCGCCGTCACGCGGGAGGCCGACGTCGCGTTGCTCCGCGTCGTGCCTGCGCTGCCGCCTTCGCCCGACTGGATGGTGCCGGTCGGCACGCTCGACCCGACCTCCGGCGAGGAGCTCGACCGATGATCCGCTTCGAGTCGGTCACCCATCGGTTCGGGCCCCGCGCCGTGCTCCGAAGCGTCTCGTTTCATGTGCCCCGCGGTCAGGTGTGCGGCTTCGTCGGGCCCAACGGTGCCGGCAAGACCACTGCGATGCGCCTGCTCGTGACCTTGTTGCCCGTGCAAGAAGGGCGGGTGTCGGTCGGGGGCATCGACGTGGACGAAGACCCCCTCGAGGTCCGCCGCCTCGTCGGCTTCATGCCCGACGCGTTCGGCGTCTACGAGCGCGTCACGATCGAGGAGTACCTCGAGTTCTTCGCTGCGTCGTTCGGGATCACCGCCGCCGGCAGAGGGCGAAAGGTCTCCGAGGTCATGGACCTCGCGCGCATCGGCGGCCTGCGCGATCGCATGGTCTCCGAGCTCTCCAAGGGCATGCGACAGCGCCTCGCGCTCGCGCGCACGATGCTCCACGACCCCGCGTTGCTGGTGCTCGACGAGCCCGCGAACGGACTCGATCCGCGCGCGCGCCTGGAGATGCGCGACCTCATCCTCGAGCTGCAGCGGATCGGCAAGACGATCTTCCTCTCGAGCCACATCCTCACCGAGCTCGCCGACATCGTCTCGTCGGTCGTCGTGCTCGAGCGTGGAGTGATCCAGTGCTCGGGCGCGCTCGCCGACGTCGCTGCGCGCGCCGGAAACGAACGCACGGTCGTGGTTCGCCTCCTCCGCGCCCCCGACGCTCCCGACCGCGCTCTCGCCGATCTCGTCGGCGTTCGGAGCGTGGAGCTCCGAGGGGACCGCGCGCTCGCCATCAGCCTCGACGGCGGCGACGATCTCGTCGCGGGTGTCGTCGAGCGGCTCGTTCACGCGGGTTACGGCGTGGTCTCCGTCGAGCCCGAGAGAAGCGACCTCGAGCGTGTGTTCCTCCGCATGACGCAAGGAGAGCTGCAATGAGCGACACCATCGAAGGCCCCGCCGCGATCGCTTCGGCTCCCCCTCTGGGCGGGCTCCTCGATCGACTCGCCGCGCGCGTGCTTCCGAAGGATCCGATCGTCCTCAAGGAGCTGCGCATCGCGCTCCGCACCCCGCTCTTTGTGCGGTTCCTCTACCTCTCCACCGCGCTCGGCGGGCTCGTGACGCTCGTCGCCGGCGCGCAGACGGCGCTCGAGACCTCGCCGGCCGACGCCGGCCGGCTCGTGTTCCACGCCTACTTCTGCATCGCGTTGCTCGCGACGTCGCTCGCAGCGCCGGTCTTCGGCGCCACCTCCATCGCGCTCGAGCGCGAGACGCTGACCCTGGACTCGCTGCTGCTCACGCGGCTCTCCGCGGCGCGAATCGTTCGAGGGAAGTTCGTCGCGATCGCCTTGTCTCTCGCACTCCTCCTCGTGGCGTCGTCCCCCATCGCCGCCGTGGCGTTCCTCTTCGGAGGCGTCGGTCCCCTCGAGATCGCGCTCTCGTTCGTTGCGGTTCTTCTGGCTTCGCTACCCGCCATCGCCATCGGCATGGCCCTCTCGAGCCGTACCGCGTCCACGCGTGTCACCCTGCTCGGAACGCTGCTCGTCTGGCTGCCCGTCTCGACGTTGGGACTGCTCGGGCTCTGGGCAATCGGTAGCGACCTGCGCCGTCTCGGGACCGACGACGGGCCATTCTGGTTTGCGCGCTACCTGCCGGCACATCTGGACGATCCCCGGGTCGTCGCGGCATTGCTCGTCGCGCCGCTCTTCGTGATCGGCATGATCACCTGGTTCGGGCTCGCGATCTCCACGAGCGGCCTTCTCCCCGCGACTCACGATCGCGCTCGACCATTCCGCCGCTGGCTGCTCGCGGCCAGCATCGTCACGCCGGTCGTCGCCTTGTTGTGCATCTGGCCGTTTACCCGAACGCCCTTCGGCGACGGTGTCGAGAACCTCGCGGAAGGGATGCTCGCGGTGACGGTCCTCCCCGCGATCCTGGGTCTCGTAGGCGCCTTCGCCCTCGTCGCGGAGCCACTCGTTCGTCCGCGCGTCGTGCAGGCCGCAGACCGCCGCAGACACGGCATCGTGCGCGCATTCTCCGCGACCTTCGGCGCCGGTGCCGCGCCAGCCACGAGGTTCCTCTTCGTTGCGTTCGGCCTGTCGGCGATCTCGGTGACCGCCGTGTACGCCATCGTTCACGCGATCGCAGCCGGCGGCGTAGAGCTCGATGCGCTGTTGCCGCCGCTCGTGCCGCTCGCCGTCTGCACCGTCAGCGCCGCGTTCGCGGCGTCGCTCGGCATGGCGGTGCGTGCGACCACGCAGAGTCCCTGGCTCGGTCGTGGTGCTCTCGTCGCCGTCACGGTCGGCCTGGTGCTGGTCCTTCCCGTCTTCTGGGCGCTCGCCACTGGTGACGACCCCGACGACTGGATGCGCGATCCGATGTCGCTGGGGCTCGCCTGGCCTGGCATCTCCATCGTCGCCGCTGCCGATGCGATCGACGGCACACGGCGCTCGCTCGCCCCGCTCGTCGTGCCCTTCGTCTCGTATATCGGGCTCACGGCCATCCTCGCGCTCGTGACCGAGCGCCGCGCCGCCAAGGCCACCGAGGCCGATCGCCGCCAGCGCGCCCGTGTCCTCGCCTCGGCCGAGCACACGTCGCCCTGAATAGGTGACGAGAGCGCGCCAGGAGCAGAAGGCTCGCTGCGCTCCGCGGCGCCGCCTCGGTTGGCGGCGCGTTGCGCTCGGGCTCACCCTTCATCGATGCGGGTCGCCCGGAGGGCGGTGGCGCAACCGATCAGGAGCGCTGGTACTCTTCGCGGAGTGCGCGCGTCGACCGTCGAGGTGCTCGTCGCCGTCGCACCTCTGTTCGCCGCGTCGAACGCGTGCAGCGACGACCTCCCCGATCCGGCCATCGTCGTCGCCCCGAGGCTCGCCGCGATCCGCGCCGACCCGCCCGCGGCTCGTGTGGGCGATGACGTCATCATCACGCCGCTCGTGGTTCGGCCGCAGGGGGCCGACGACACACGTCTTCGGAGCTGGGCCTGCTCGCTCGCGGACGGTGCCGATCCGCGCAGCTGCGTGCCTCCGGGCTCCGTCTCGATCGCTCCGATCGACGGCGGCATGTTCGTTCTTCGGGTCGAGTCGTCCGTCGACACCCCCGAGGTCGTCGTCTACCTCGCGCTGTGCGCTTCGAGCGAGGTGGAGCTCGGCACGCCCCTGGACGCCGTACGCTGCGCGGGCGGTGGCCGACCGTCCATGGCGTTCAAACGAGTCGCGCTGCGTGACGAAGGCATGTTCATCGATCCAAACCCTACGAGCACGCCGCTGGTCGTCTCGCCCATGGAAGGTTGCAGCGCGAGATGTCCTCACGACCTGTCCATCGAGGTCACCGTCGCCGGCGACGAGACGCAGGTGCTGACGGACTTCCTGGCCACCGCCGGCGAGATCGACCCGTTCCGCGTGGAGGGCCTCGAGCCCACGGCGCGCTGGCACCCCCCGCGAGACTTCAGCTCGCGCGTCGAGCTCTGGGCGATCACGCGCGACGGGGGAGGCGGCGTCACTTGGGTCAACGCCGTCCTCGAGCCCCGCTGACTCGCGGTCACGGCGTCGGGACTGGCCGCGTTCGGTGTTCGGCGCGATAGCGGTCCTGCCACGCAGTGTGGCAACGCTTACAGGATGCCCGCGCTCCCGCGAAGTCGTTCGCGCGTGCCTTGGTCGCGCCGTCGTTCGCGATGGTCGCCCAGCCGTTCTCCCCTTGGTTCCACGCCGGATCGGGAACCATGGCGGCGCTCTGCTCGAGCGCCTGCGCCAAAGCGGGCAGGTTCCGATCCTCGGTCGCCTTGAGCATGTGTGCTTCCATCCAACCCTGGAGCGGGCAGGATGGCTGGCCTTCGCCACCACATGCGGCCTGCGCCGGCTGCGCGGGCTGAGTCGGCTGCGCGGGCTGAGTCGGCTGCGCCGGGGGAGGATCGGGGGTCGGCGGAGCCTTCGCCTGCGGTGCGGCCGGGCTGGCAGGCTCGGGGGAGGGCGCGCTGCTCGGCGGAGGATCGCTCCGACCGCAGGCCACCACGAGCGCCGTGCTCAACAGGGCGCTCAACAGAGTGCAGATCGCGACTTTTCTCATCCGTCCTCCTTCTCGCGAACCGCGCCAGCCGCACCGAGCGGCCTCGGACGACCGACGAGCGTGGCTCGCGCCATCTTGGATGCTGGGTACCCCAGCCCCGCGGTTGAGCACAAGCACCATCGAAACGCCGGGGAATCGAGCCCGATCCGGAGACGAACGTCGCGCGAACAAAAATCCGCTTGACAGGGTGAGGCCCCCGACTATCTTCGCGCACCCCAACCGGACGGGTCGCAACGAACCATCCGGCCGCGAATGGCGTGATTTCCTTGCGTCTTCGCGATCTTTGACTGGAATCTTTCTTCGAAGGGCCGAAACGAGTCACTTGACCGATTCGGTAAGGCGACTAGAATCGACCCTTCGCCTGAGGCGGTAGCAACCCCTCTCCTCGGCGGAGACTCGGCTCCCAAGCGGGAGGCAAGTCTCTCCCCGCGAGAGGCAGCGCCTCGGTCTTTGAAAACTGGCTCGGTAGAGAAACGTTCGGGTGACGTGATCCCTCGACGACGAAAGTCGGCGAGGCGACCACGAAACCGAGCCCTGTCGTTCACCAACGAGAGGGCCGTAGTGCAGCAGGTCGCGAGACCGGCTGCGAGTGATGAGAGCAACGAGACTTCTGCCGAAAGGCAGATGACTCGCTCCAGGATTCAACAAGAGAGTTTGATCCTGGCTCAGAGCGAACGTTAGCGGCGCGCCTAACACATGCAAGTCGTGCGAGAAAGGGCTTCGGCCCCGGTAAAGCGGCGCACGGGTGCGT
>JADZFZ010000528.1 GCA_020854145.1 Deltaproteobacteria bacterium
ATCGACCTCGGCCGAGGCCGATCCGCGTCCGTCGCCGCGGCGGCCGTGGCACGCCGCGCAATGGGCGGAGTACACGCGCGCGCCGCGCTCGAGCAGCAGAGCGTCGGTGGCGCTCGGCTCCGTCGCGTGCGCGCTCGACGCGACGGCGAGCCCGACCACGAGCGTCGCGATCGCGAGAACGTCCCGTGCCGGCATCTCGGTTCGAGATACCGGGTGGCGGCGTGCTCCGGCTTGCGGCACGACAAACCGCGGCTCCGCGGGCATCGCAATCTCGACGCATGCATCGCGCGGTTGCGCCCTGGGCGAGCCTCGCCGCGCTCTTCGTCGCGGCATGTGACCTCGAGGTGGGGCTCGGGTCGTCGCCCCCGCCCGTGTCGCCGCTCGTGCGTCCGATGGACGCGGCGGTGGACGACGCGGCGCTCGACGCGGGCGTCGATGCGGCCGACGCGCACGACCACGCGACCGACCACGACACGGGACCGATCGTCGACGCGGGCCCGCGGCCCGACCTGGGCCCGATCCCGTTCCTTCCCGTCTACAAGACGATCATCCGCGAGCGATGCGGGTGCCACTCGAGCGCGCCGTTCCTCGGCGGCCTCGACATGCGGAGCGAGCTCATCGCCTACGAGAACCTGCTCGGGATGCCCCCGGGCAGCTCGACCGCGACGAGCTCCGAGTGCGAGGAGACGGGCCGCGCACGCGTGGTGCCGGGCAACCCCGGAGCGAGCCTGCTGTGGCAGAAGCTCCAGGCCTTCGACGATCACCTGCGGTGCGGCGCACGCATGCCGCAGGGCGGCTCTCCGATCCCGCCCGACGAGCTCGAGCTCGTGACGCTGTGGATCCGCGACGGCGCGCTGCCGTAGCGATGTGGGGGCCGGGCTCGCCCCGATTCACCAGGACGGACGCATGCGGAGCGACCCTCTGGGCGATTCGCGCCTCGGGTAGACTCCGCGCGTGGCCCACAAGACGGTGATGGAGCTCTTCGACGCGACGGCCAGGTCGCACGCGTCGAAGCCGGCGCTGAAGGCGAAGAAGGACGGCCGCTGGGTCGAGACCACGTGGGCCGAGTACCGCGAGCAGATACGCACCGCGGCGCGCGGCTTCGTCAAGCTCGGTCTCGAGCCGGGGCAGGGCGTCTCCATCCTCGGCGGCAACCGTCCCGAGTGGCTCGTCGCCGACGTGGGCGCGATCTACGCAGGCGGCTTTCCTGCGGGCATCTACACGACGAGCTCGGCGGAGCAGTGCCAGTACATCGCGGACCACAGCGACTCGGCCATCGTGGTGGTCGAGAACGCGGAGCAGCTCGCGAAGATCCTCGAGGTGCGTGGCCAGCTGCCCAAGCTGAAGGCGATCGTGCTGATGAGCGGCGACAGCTCGGTCGAGGGCGTGCACACGTGGGCACGGACGATGGAGCTCGGCAGGTCCGTGCCGGAGTCGGAGCTCGACGCGCGCACCGCCGCGCAGAAGCCCGACGACGTCTGCACGCTCATCTACACGTCGGGCACCACGGGCAACCCGAAGGCCGTGATGATCACGCACCACAACCTCGTGTGGACCTCGCGCGCGACGTTCGAGGCGTTCGGCGGCGCGCTGCCCGACGAACGCGCGATCTCGTACCTGCCGCTCAGCCACATCGCCGAGCAGGCGATCTCCATCTACGCGGCGGCGACGGCGGGCGGCTGCACATGGTTCGCGGAGAGCCTCGAGAAGCTCGGCGAGAACCTGCGCGAGGTGCGGCCCACCTTGTTCGTGGGCGTGCCGCGCGTCTGGGAGAAGATCCAGGCGAAGATCCTCGAGGTCGGCGCCCAGAGCAGCCCGCTGAAGAAGCGCATCGGCGCCTGGGCACGCAAGCAGGGGCTCGCGGGTGGCTATGCGGATCAGCGGCACGAGGCGCGTCCTCTGCTCTATGGGCTCGCCGAGGCGCTGGTGTTCAAGAAGGTGCGGGCGAACCTCGGGCTCGACGAGTGCCGCTTCGCCATCACGGCGGCGGCGCCCATCGCGAAGAGCACGCTGGAGCTGTTCCTGAGCCTCGGGATCCCGATCTACGAGGTCTACGGGATGAGCGAGTGCACGGGCCCGGCGACCCTCTCGCTGCCCGGCGCGTACAAGACCGGCAAGGTGGGCAAGCCGGTGCCCGGCACGGAGGTGAAGCTCGCGGCCGACGGGGAGGTCCTCATGCGCGGGCCGCACGTCTTCAAGGGCTACTACAAGAACGAGGAGGCGACGCGCGAGACGCTCGACGAGGAGGGCTGGCTCCATTCGGGCGACGTGGGCGTGATCGACGCGGAGGGCTTCCTGCAGATCACCGACCGCAAGAAGGACCTGCTCATCACCGCGGGCGGCGAGAACATCGCACCGCAGCTGCTGGAAGGGATGCTCAAGGGCATCGCGGGAGTCAGCCAAGCGGTGGTCGTCGGCGACCGACAGAAGTTCCTGGCGGCGCTCGTCACGCTCGACCCGGCGAAGCTCCCGTCCATCGCGAGCGAAGCGGGCAGCCCGGCCAAGGACATGCGCGCCGCGTCCGAGTGCCCGAAGATCCACACGTGGATGCTGACGCGGCTCGACGAGGTGAACCGCCACCTCGCGCGCGTGCAGACGATCAAGAAGGTCAAGGTCCTGCCCGCCGAGCTGACGATCGAGAGCGGCGAGCTGACGCCGACCATGAAGGTGAAGCGCAAGGTCGTGAACGAGCGCTACGCCGCGGAGATCGCCGCTTTCTACGATTGAGCCGTCTCGCGCGCGTGCTAACCGACGAGGTCAGGAGGTCGGGATGCGTGCGACGTTGGGGGTCGGATCGCTCGCCGCGGCGATGTTCGTCGTCGCATGCGGAGGGGACTCGGGATCGTCGAACGGCGATGCGGGAACCGGCACGGACGGGGGCGGCACGATGGACGCGGGCGCGACCGACGGCGGTGCGCGCGACACGGGCTCCTCGAGCACGACCGACGGCGGCGGAGGCGGTGACGACGCGTGCGTCTCCACGGGCCGGCCGCTGCTGAACCCGGAGGACCTGCCCATCTGCCCGTCCTGCCCCGCGGGCGGAGCGCGCTGCATCCCGGCTGGCATCGTGCCGGCCGAGCTTCGCGATCAGCTGCAGGACTGCGACATGGCCAACGAGTGCGTGCCCGACGTCTTCATCCTGACGAACGGGCGATTCCTGCTGCCGAGCTGTCGCTCGGTCGGCGATGCGGAAGGGCGGTGCCTCTCGGTGTGCGTGCCCGCCGTCGCCGCGCAGGCGGACATGTTGCCGGTCGCGACGTGCGCGGAGAACGAGCGCTGCGTGCCGTGCTTCGATCCGACGAGCGGCGAGGAGACGGGCGCGTGCGGGCTCGCGTGCGACCCGGGCCCGGCCGAGCCGCCCACGGCGTTCGAGCGCTGTTGCGGAGGGATCGGCGCCTGTGTCCCGCGCGACCTCGTGCCCGCGGATCAGGCCGGCCAGCTCGGTCGCGACACGTGCGCCAGCGACACGACGCTCTGCGCGCCCGACGCCTTGATCGCCGGAGATCGCCCGATGTCGTGTCGCTCGCTCGCCGACGCGGAGGGTCGCTGCCTGCCCGAGTGCCTGCCCGCGGTCTCGTCGCAGCTCGATCGGCTGCCCGTCTCGAGCTGCGGCATGGGCGAACGCTGTGTGCCCTGCTTCGATCCGACGACCGGCGAGGAGACCGGTGGGTGCCGCGTCAACGGCGACATGCCCGCCGAGCCGCCGCGCACGTTCGACCGGTGCTGCGGCGGCCGCGGCTCGTGCGTGCCCTCCACCCTCGTCGCCCCGGAAGAAGCCGCGCAGCTCGGACGCGACACGTGCACCGACGCGGCGTCGTTGTGCGCGCCCGACTCGCTCGCCACGACGAGCACGCCGCCGCCGTCGTGCCGCTCGGTGGGTGACGCCGAGGGCCGGTGCTTGTCGTCGTGCTTGCCTGCGATCGCGGCGCAAGCGTCGCTCTTGCCGCGCTCGACGTGCGCGGAAGGTGACCTCTGCGCACCGTGCTTCGATCCGCTGACGGGTATGAGCACGGGCGCGTGCGGGCTGCGCGGCGACATGCCGGCGGAGCCGCCGCGCACGTTCGACCGCTGCTGCGGCGGCATCGGTGCGTGCGTCCCGCGCAGCCTCGTTCCGCCGGAGGACGCGGCGCAGCTCGGCACCGATTCGTGCACGACGCCCGACACGCTCTGCGCGCCCGACGAGCTTCGCGCGGAAGGCTTCCGTCCGCCCGCGTGCCGGTCGGTCGCGGATGCGGAGGGTCGGTGCCTTCCGTCGTGCCTTCCGGCCATCGCCGCGCAGGCGGCGATGTTGCCGCGCTCCACGTGCGCCGCGACGCACCTCTGCGCGCCGTGCTTCGATCCGACGGATGGCACCGACACGGGCGCGTGCCGGCAGAGCGGCGACATGCCGACCGAGCCGCCGTACGTGTTCCCGGGCTGCTGCGCCTACGGCGGCGCGAGCCGAGGCCGGTGCGTCCCGGAGACGACGTTGCCGCCCGAGCGCGCGAGCAGCTTGCCGCAGGACGACTGCGACATGGGCGACCTCTGCGTGCCCAACCCGTTCCTCGACGACCCCGACTACACGTTCCCCGCGTGCGTCACCGGTGGCCTGCTCGGCGGCGATCCGGGCGCGTGTGTCCCCGACTGCATCGTCGGCTTCTTCGAGGGCCTCTTGCTCACGCGCTCGACCTGCGCCGCGGGAGAGCTGTGCGCACCGTGCGTCAACCCGATCACGGGCGCGGAGAGCGGCGCGTGCGGATGACGGCCTGACGAAGACCTTTCGTCGGAACGCGTTTGCGCGGTTGCGCGCGGTCAAGAGTGCGCGCGCACGCGTGGAGAACGCTTCACCCCAGGAGGTCGTCGTGGAGGGAGGCGCTCACTGGACGTTGCTGGTGATGATCGGGTTCGGCGCGCTCTGGCTCGTCGCGCTCGTCGCTTACGGGCTGGTCTTCGCGGGGCGCGGCACGGCCTTCGTGCGGCGCAAGCTCGTCTGTCCGGCCAACGGGGAGCAGGTCGACTGCGGTCTGCACCGTGACACCAACGGGCGCTTCACCGAGGTGCGGACGTGCAGCCGGTTCTCCCCGGCGTCCTTCGTCGACTGCGCGCAAGGTTGCCTGCGCGACGCGAACGCGCGCGCGGACGCGAGCCCCTCGGATCGGCGGACCTCGAAGGTCACGGCGCTCGAGACGTGAAACCTCGGACGCGGCGACCGAGCGCCGCGTCCGGTTCGCTCCCTCGCCGGAGGGGCGGATCCCGCGCGAGAACCTGTCTGACGCGACGACTCCGGCGGCGTCTCATGCGGCGTCGCCCCGCGCGAGATCCAGCGCCAGATCGAGCCGACTCTCGATCTGCGCCTCGACGTCTCCCGACAGCTCGACCGCGAGGAAACGCGGGGAGGTGCGTCGCGCCAGCGAGTGCGCGACCGCGGCGCCGATGGCCGTGGAGACCGTGCAGGCGAACCCATCGAGGGCGACGACGAGATCCGCAGCGCGATGCTGCCGCGTCGCGAGGTATCCGCCGAGCGCGACGTGGGCACCGATGGGCAGCGCGACCGAGCGACCGCAGGTTTGCGCGACGAGCCGGTCGATCTCGGCCGGATCGTCGATCCGAGGCCGTTCGACGCCGCACGCCGCGGCCCGCGCCGCGAACGACGTCCGCGCCCGGGCGACCCACGACGACAGCCCCGCCCGGTGCGCGAGTTCCGTCACCCACGCCGTGACCGCGGGCGGCTCGACCTGCGCGCCTCGTGCCTCCAGCCATCGCGTCACGTCGCTGCCGAGCGGCCCGTCGGTGAGCGCGACGAACGCGTCACCCACCAGGCGCACGCGCACCGAGGCCGCCTGGCGTCGCACGCGACGCGCACGGAGCGCGCGATCGAACGCGGCGAGGATCGGATCCGCGTCGCGGCCCTCGTGCAGACACGTCGCGAGCCGCTCGATCGTTCGGTGGACGATCGCGTCGAGCGCACGCCCGTCGGAGCTCCGCGCGCGCGCTTCGCACGCACGGCGCACCACCACGTCCGCGATCGCGATCGCGTCGAGCATCCGCAGCGCCGACGCCTCTTGCAGCGGGATCCCGAGCGTCCGGCTCGCGGCCGTCCACGATCCCGCGTCGAGGCCGAGCGCGACGACGTCCACCCCGTCGAGCCCCGCACGCTCGAGCGCGACGCGGTAGTCCGATCCGAGCCCCGGCGCGCTGCCCGCGTAGACCACGTAGGGAGTCGGAGGGCTCGGACGTGGGTCCACCGCCCGCAGACGGCGGACGTGCGACACGAGCGCGCCCGCGAGCCCCGTCGTCGGGAGCGGGAACCCGCGCGGCAGGAGCGCTCGTCCCGCCGCGAGATCGGCGACGCCGGGCACGGGAACGCTCTCGACGGAGCGGCCCGTCAGACCCTCGAGCGTCGCGGCGACGATGGCGTCGTGGGCCCGGCTCACTCCGGCTACGAGGACACGTTCCATGGCTCGAAACCGCGAGCGCTCAGCGCGTGCGCGAACGTGCGCACGCGCGTGCGCAGAGACGTCGCGGGGCGCGTCTCGTCGAGATCGTGCAGCGTGCACGTGACGACGCGCGCGTCGTCGAGGAGCGCACGGATGGGCGCCGCCGTCGCCGTGTCCTGCGCGCACTTGAAGCTCGAGAGATCGAGCACGGCCAGCTGCCCGTGGCGCGCCGCGTACCGTGCAGCCCAGAGGCGCTCGAGCGCGCCGGAGTTGGTGACCTCGGGCGCGAGCGCATGCACGTCGGCGGGCGAGAGCCGGTCGTCCGGCGGCAGCGACCGGATGCTCAGGACCGGGTACCCGAGCGCCGCGATCTCCGCCGTGACGCGGTGATTGATGCCGGGGTCCGCGTGATAGGGACGCGCGAGCACGACGACGGCGGCTCGCGTGCGGTCGCGCGCGACGGCGTCGAGCACCGCACGACCACGCGCGCGCATCGTCTCGTCGAGCAGGTGCATGGCCACGAGCCCGCGCTCGACCGCACGGTCGCTCTCGACGCGAGACGCACCCAGACGCTCACCGAGCAGGGCGTGCATCTGCTCGCCGAGGGCAGCCGGCTCGCACAGCGTCACCGGACCGTCGAGCAGCTCGATCGCGTGCGTGCCGAGCTCGCCCCGTTCGATCGCGTCGCGCACGAGCAACGACGACGCAACCACGACCGGGCACGACGACGCTCGTCCGCAGACGCTCACCGCGTGCGTCAGTCGCGGCACGAGCAGGGTGCGCAGCCCTCGCGACACGAGGTGCGCCACGTGCGCGAGCACGACCTTCACGGGGTAGCACGGGTCGCTCGCCCCGAGCCCGGCGCCGTGCCGCCAGAGGTTGTCGCCGGTCTCGGGCGAGAAGACGAGCTGCCGCGGTCCGAAGTCGAGCGCCTCCGTGTAGCCGCGAAAGAACGGCGCGGCGCGGTACATCCCGAGCACGCGCGGAGCTCCGATGCGCGTCGCGCGCGATTCCGCTCGTCGGATCGGTTGGGTGCGCGTGGGTGCGAACAACCGGTGCGCCTCGTCGAGCAGGAGGTCGGGCGTCTCGGTGCGACGTCGCGACACGCGCGCGCGCACCGTGGGGGTCGGGCTCATCGTCTCGCCCGCCTCGCAGAGCGCACCGAGCACGTGCAGCGCCTCGGTCCCGTCGGTGCGTTCGGCACGCACCACGCTGCGCGGGCACGCGCTCGGACACAGGCCGCACGTGGGCGCGCTCGTGGACGCGACGTGCGCCACGGAGATGGTGGGCCGCTCGCGTCTGGGGTCGAGCGAGCCGAGGTCGCCGCTGCGTGCGTCGACCGCCGCGAGCGCAGCGCCGATGGCGCCGGCCAGCGACGGATGGGGGTGCACGCACACGCGCACGCCCGCGACGCGCTCGCGCAGGTAGGCGGCCTGCGCCTCGACCGCGGCGACGTTGTGCTGGGTGCCCCCGGAGAGCACGAACGTCTTGCCGAGCGACGAGGGCGCCACCCCCCCGAGGACCTGCTGCCAGACGATGCGCGGCAGAGCCCGCGCGAGCCCGGCGAGGATCTCCTCGCGCGCGAAGCCCTGGCGCTGGAACGTCACGCGATCGGCGTCGAGGAACACGACGCACCCGTCCCCGAAGAGAGGCGCTCGCTGCGCCTGCGCGGCCGTGGCGCCGTAGCTCGGGAGCGTCACACCGAGCTCGCGCGCGGTCGACTCCATCACGAGGCCGATGCCCGCGTGGCACTGCCCCGACAGCCGGAAGTCGCGCACGGCGCCTTCCTCGTCGAGCATCATGACCTTGATGTCCTGCCCTCCCACGTCGCACACGACGTCGGCCTCGGGCACTGCGGCGCGCGCCGCGCGTGCGTGCGCCACCGTCTCGACCACCACCGTGGCGCGGCCGAGCAGCGCCGCCGCGGCCCCCGCGCCGTAACCGGTCACCCCGGTCGCGACGATGTCCGTGCCCTGTGGCAGCTCGCGAGCGAGCGCATCGCGGATGGCGAGCACGTCGTCGGCCGGGTTACCGCTCGCGCGCTCGGCGGAGGCCACGACGTGACCGTCTCCGTCGAGCAGGACGCCCTTGAATCGCGTCGATCCCGCATCGATCCCGAGCACCGGTCCGCCCGCCGCGATGGAGGGGCGCCAAGCCGGACGCTCGACGTCGATCGCGTGCGCCTCGCCGTGACCGGAGGCGGGTGCGCTCGCGACGAACGCCGGATCCAGCCGCAGAGAGATCCCGGCAGGCACGCGCGTGATCGCGGCGAGCAGCGCGCGAACCGATCGCGCGGGCACGTTCTCGCGTCGCGCGCCGACGAGACACGCGCCGATCGCGCCATAGAGCATCGCCTCGTCGGGCACCTCGACGAGCGACGTGTCGTTCGCGCTCGCGCTCGCGAGCCCGTCGCGGCGCCCGAGGTGGTGACGCCACGCGCCCGCCAGCGCGGCGAAGTGGACCCCCGGCCCCCCGAGCAGCAGCGTCTTGGGCTCGATCCGCCGTCCGCGCGCGAGCACGGCGAGCGTCTGGAGCACGAGCGCGTCGGCGAGCGAGACGATCGCGTCCTCCGGCGAGAGGCCCGCGCGTAGGAGGTTCACGAGATCGGTCTCCGCGAAGACGCCGCACTTGCTCGAGATCGGACGGACGCGCGCCGGGTCGTACGGAGTCGCGAGCAGACGCCGCGTCTCGTCACCGAGCCTGAGCAGGCACCGGTCCAGCGTCGCGCCCGTACCCGCTGCGCATCGATCGTTCATCGACGCGTCCACGCGGCCGGGGTCGTCGTTCGTCTTGGGCTCGAGCCAGATCAGCTTGGCGTCTTGGCCGCCGATCTCGATGACCGAGCGCACGTCTGCGTGGCGCATGCGTGTCGTCGCCGCCGTCGCGGACGTCTCGTGCACGATGGGCGACGAGGCAGCGAGGCCCACCGCGCGCGCTCCGCTGCCCGTCAGGTAGACCTGCACCAGCGCCTCGCCCAGGTCGAGCGCGAGCACGGCGCGGCGAACCGCGAGCCGCAACGCGCCGCGATGCCGCGCGACGTGAGAGACCATGACCCGTCCCCACGGCGAGAGCACGACCGCCTTGACGGTGGTCGAGCCGATGTCGAGCCCGAGCAGTACCGCCTCCGACATGCTCCGCAGCCTGCGCGCGAAGTGCGGACCCGACCTTGACGCTCGTCAACGGCGGTTTGCGGTCTAGGCGCGACAGCGCAACCGCCGGCTCTCGTTCTTGCGAGTCCGAGGGGCCCTCCGACTCTCTCGATTGCGAGGGCTCAATCGGCGTCATCCGTTCGTCAATCGACCCCTGCCGAGTCCCTTGCGCGAACGGTTTGCGCACCGGCACCCGAGGCGCGCGTGATCAATTCGCGAGCGACACCAGACCCTCGCGGTCGAGCAGGTGGATGCCTTCGTCGTCGCGACGCACGAGGGAGCGCTCGACCATCGTCCGGAGCACCCGGCAGACCGACTCGTGCCGTACCGCGACCAGCGCCGCGAGGTCACGCTGCTGCAGCGAGCCGGGCACGAAAGTTCGCGGCTTCGCGCCGAACGTGTCGGAGAGCGCGATCAGAAGCGCCGCGATGCGTCCCATCGCGGTGTTGCGGCTCCGCGCGTCGGCGATGCGCTCGACCCGCTCGAGCGACGTCTGCGCGAGCTTCCACAGGTCGGCGGCGGTGTGCTGACCCTGCTCGAGAGAGTCCGCGACCACGGGCGCCGGACAGAGGCAGAGCATCGATGCGCTCGCCGCGAAGCCCATCGGCGCGCTCTCGGCCGAACCGTCCTGCACGAGGAATCCCGCGCCCGATCCGACGGCGTCGATGGCGGTCGCCCGCCCGTGTCGGTCCACGCGCTGTCGCACGATCGCCCCGCGTCGCACGAGGGCGAACGCATACGATGCCGGCCACTGGGACGAGATCGGCTGGCGCGCGGACAGGGCCACGCAGCGCAGGCGGCACCCGGACTCCGGGTAAACGAGGTCTTCGAGGATCCCTGCGCGGGGCGCGGGACAGTCGGGGCACAACGCGAGACGAGCGCGTTCGTGGGTGGGTCGGTCGAGCCGATCGGCGTAGAGGCGTACGAGCGTCGTCACGTGGAGCTCTCTTTCGTGCGCGCCGGCGCGAAGGGTCCGTCCCCGTCGCGTCCGCCCACGCCGCTCGGCTTTGCAATGCGCGAGCCCACCGATCGTGCGATCGCGCCGTCCGAGCCCCGGCTCAGCGAGCGCACGCGAACGGTGCGTCGCCCACGTAGAGGCGGAGCGCGCCGCCGTCGCGGACGAGCACCATGTCGTCGCTCGGAACGCCGGCGACGCGCACGACCACGTGGACGTGGTCGCCGTGGTCGCGCTCGCTCGCGTAACGCATCCCCGTGCTGATCCGGTAGCCGAGACCACGCCGTGCGATCTCGCGCTCGGTCTCGGAGCGACGGACGCCCTCGGACGTGTGCGCGTCGGGCATCTCCATCCGCAGGATCGTCGAGACGTCACCTCGGCTCCACGCCGAGGCGTACGCCTCGACGAACGCGCGCGCCGTGGTGACGCGACCGGGCCTGCACCACATCCACGTCGTGACGACCGCCGCGAGGCCCGCCACGAGCAACGCGGCCGTCACCCCGTGACGCTCCAAATCCGCGCGCAGGGGACTTCGCGCCCCCCCGGACTCCCCTGCAGGACTCGCGCGTCCTCGCTTCGCTGCGGTGCGCTCGAGATCGCACGGATCCGTCCCGTCCCCCGCCATCCTGCGACGGTCGCACGAATGGCAGGCCGAGATCGAACGCCGCCGATCCGCTCGCAATCCTGGGAGGTATGCTCGCCGCCCACAGGAGGCGACGATGAGCATCGGGGCGCGGACCGCGGACGGGCGAGAGATGACGCTGACGAAAGAGAAGCTCGATGCGCTGCGCACCGCGCTGCGCGGGCCGGTTCA
>JADZFZ010000529.1 GCA_020854145.1 Deltaproteobacteria bacterium
CACCCGTGTGCCGCTGATGATCGTCCACGGCACGATGGACGACCTCTATCCGGTCGCACAAGCGTGCGCGCTCCGCGACGCGATCGACGCAGCCGGGCGGACCTTCAGCAACTTCCACGTCAATCGGACGGGCACGGCCCTCGCGACGCCGGTCACACAGTGTCCCGGCGACGCGGCGACGTACCTGACCCCTTGGCCGGATGTGGACACTCCCGGTCGATTCGCCGGCGACTATTACTTCCTCGCGTTCGACGAGCCGCACGACTTCGGCGTCTTGAGCGCCGCTCCGCAGGCCTTCGGCGCCTATCTCGACTTCTTGCTCGCGCACATCGGGCCGCTCGACTGAAGAGGACGCTCAGCCCACCCAGACGCGCGCGTTTCGGAACATCCGCATCCAGGGGCCGTCCTCGTGCCAGTCGTCGGGGCGCCACGAGTTGCACACCGCGCGAAACACGCGCTCGGGGTGCGGCATCAGGATCGTCGCGCGACCGTCCGGCGTCGTGAGCGCGGTGATCCCGCGCGGCGAGCCATTGGGATTGTCCGGGTAACGCTCGGTGGGCTCGCCGGCGCCGTCGACGAATCGGGCGGCAATCAACCCCGACGAATCCGTCGCGCGCCACGCCTCGTCCGAAGGGCGCTCGGCTCGTCCCTCGCCGTGCGCGACGGCGACCGGCAAGACCGACCCCTCCATCCCGCGAAAGAGGATCGACGGGCTGGGCTCGATGCGTACGAGCGCCACGCGTGCCTCGAACTGCTCGGAGCGATTCCGCACGAATCGCGGCCACACGTCGGCTCCGGGCAAGAGCGAGCGCAGGTTCGACATCATCTGACAACCGTTGCAGACCCCGAGCGCGAACGTGTCGCGGCGCTCGACCATGAAATGCCGAATCGCTTCCCGGACCTCTGCGTGGAAGAGAATCGACTTGGCCCAGCCCTCCCCGGCTCCGAGCACGTCGCCGTAGGAGAATCCGCCGCACGCGACGAGGCCTCGGAACGAGGCGAGCGCGACGCGCGACTCGAGCAGATCGGTCATGTGCACGTCGACGGCGTCGAACCCCGCGCGATGGAACGCAGCCGCCATCTCGATCTGCCCATTGACGCCTTGCTCGCGCAGGATCGCGACGCGGGGGCGTGCGCCGCGTGCGACGAACGGCGCGGCGACGTCCTCGTCGAGGTCGAAGGTGGCCCGGACGAAGAGCCCGCGGCGCGCCGCGTCGAGGCGGCCCTCGTGCTCTTCGCCTGCGCAACCAGGGTCGTCGCGCAGACGCTGCATGCGGTCGGTCGTCGCGGACCATCGCGCGCGCAGCGCGGATCGGGATTCGTCGACGAGCGTGCGTACGCCCCGGCGAATCGTGATTCGCTCCCCGGCGATCGGCCGACCGATCGCGTGCACGTGCGCGCCGAGGCCGCGCGCCGCGAACGCCGCGCGCGCCGCACCGAGATCGGCCCCTCGCACCTGGAGGACCGCGCCGAGCTCTTCGGCGAAGAGCACGCTCGCGTCGTCGTCCGGCCCGAGCGCAGCGAGATCGACCTCGAGGCCGCAGGCGCCCGCGAATGCCATCTCGAGCAGCGTGACGACGAGCCCGCCGTCGGAGCGGTCGTGATAGGCGACGACGTCGCCCGCGCGCACGAGCTCCGAGACGGCCGCGAAGAACGAGGACAGCGCGGCGGGATCGTCCACGTCCGGCGGCACGTCGCCGAGCGCGCCGTGGACCTGCGCGAGGCAGCTGCCGCCGAGCCTGTGGCGACCGCGGCCGAGGTCGACGAGCAGGAGCGTGGTGTCCCCGCGATCGAGTCGCAGCTCGGGCGTGACCGCGCGCCGCACATCCTCCACGCAAGCGAAGGCGCTCACGACGAGCGTCACCGGCGACGTCACGGTGCGGGTCGTGCCGCCGTCGCGCCACACCGTCTTCATGGACATCGAGTCCTTGCCGACGGGGATGGCGATGCCGAGCGCGGGGCAGAGCGCGGCGCCGACGGCCCGCACGGCGTCGTAGAGGCGCGCGTCCTCTCCGGGCCATCCGGCAGCGGCCATCCAGTTGGCCGACAATCGCACGTCGCCGATTCGCGTCGGTCCCGCCGACACGATGTTCGTCAGGGCCTCTCCGACGGCCATGCGCGCGGACGCCGCGGCGTCGAGCAGCGCGAGAGGCGGTCGCTCGCCCATGGCCATCGCCTCGCCGGTCGTGCCCTCGAACCCCGACGCCGTGACGGCCGCGTCGGCGACCGGCACCTGGAATCGGCCGACCATGGAGTCGCGCACGACGAGGCCACCGACGGTGCGGTCTCCGATGGTCACGAGAAACGTCTTGTCGCCGACGGTGGGCAATCGCAGCACGCGATGGAGCGCGTCGCGCAGGTCGAGGCGCGTCGAGTCGAACGGAGTGGAAACGACGGCGACGCGCTCGGCGATACGCCGCATCTTGGGGGGCTTTCCGAGAATCACGGAGAGCGGCACATCGACGGGTCGATTACCGAGGCGCTCGTCCGACACGACCAGACGCCCGTCGTCGGTCGCTTCTCCGACGACGGCGTGCGGGCATCGCTCGCGAGCGCAGATCGCGCGGAATCGCGGCAGATCGTCGCGAGCGACGGCCAGGACGTAACGTTCCTGGGCTTCGTTGCACCAGAGCTCGAGTGGTGACATCCCCGGTTCGTCGCTGGGAATGGCGCGTAGCTCGAATCGCGCGCCACGGCCGCTCTCGTGCACGAGCTCCGGCAATGCGTTCGACAATCCGCCGGCTCCGACGTCGTGAATCGAGACGATCGGATTGTGGTCGCCGAGGGCGGTGCAGCGGTCGATCACCTCCTGACAGCGGCGCTGCATCTCGGCGTTGTCGCGTTGCACGGAGGCGAAATCGAGCTCCTCGTGCGACGAGCCCGAAGCCATGGAGGACGCCGCGCCCCCGCCGAGCCCGATTCGCATCGCGGGCCCGCCCAGGACGACGACCGCGGCGCCGGGCGGGATGTGGCCTTTCGCGACGTGCTGCGGGCGCACGTTGCCGAGCCCGCCGGCAATCATGATGGGCTTGTGATAGCCCCAGATTTGCCCCTCCCCCTGCCTCTCCCCGAGCTCGAACGTGCGGAAATAGCCGTGGATGGCCGGACGGCCGATCTCGTTGTTGAATGCCGCGCCGCCGAGCGGGCCCTCCAGCATGATCTCGAGAGCGGAGGCGATTCGGCCGGGCTTGCCATGGTCCGTCTCCCAGGGCTCGATCGCGCCGGGGAAACGCAGGTTGGACACGGTGAACCCGACGAGCCCGGCCTTGGGCTTGCCGCCGCGGCCGGTGGCGCCTTCGTCGCGGATCTCGCCGCCGGAGCCGGTGGACGCGCCGGGATAGGGCGAGATGGCCGTGGGGTGATTGTGCGTCTCGACCTTGGCGAGGACGTGCACGGGCTCGCGCACGTGCCGATAGACGCCGGTCTCGGGATCGGGGAGGAACCGCGTGGCCTCCGGGCCGGCGAAGACCGCGGCATTGTCGCGATACGCGGAGAGCACGCCGCCGGGGCTCGCCTCGGTCGAACGGCGAATCATGCGAAAGAGCGAATCGGGCCGGGCTTCGCCGTCGATGACGAAGTCCGCGTTGAAGATCTTGTGACGACAATGCTCGCTGTTGGCTTGCGCGAACATCATGAGCTCGACGTCGGTCGGGTCGCGCGCCTCTGCGCGAAACGCGTCGAGCAGGTAATCGATCTCGTCGGGCGCGAGCGCGAGCCCCAGACGGCGGTCGGCTTCTTCGAGCGCGGCGCGACCGCCGGAGAGGAGCGGAACCGTCGCGAGCGGCCGAGGGGGCTCGTGGACGAACAGCTGCCGCGCATCCTCGAGCCGGTCGAGCACACACTCGGTCATCCGGTCGTGGAGGGCGCGCCGGAGCGCGGCCTCGTCGTTCACCTCGCCGGCAATCGACCATGCAATCGCCCGCTCGATCCGGCGCACCCCGGCGACGCCGCAGATGCGCGCGATGTCGGTGGCTTTGCTGGACCACGGCGAGAGGGTGCCGATGCGCGGAACGACCCAGAGATGCCGGCCTTCGACCGTGCGGGGTGGCGCCTCGGGGCCATAGGTGAGCAGGGCGTGGAGCGTCGCCGTGTCGAGCGGCGCGCCGGGCTCCGTCTCGACGAGGTGCACGAAGAGCGCGTGGACCTCGTGGATGCGGGGATTGTCCTGGCGAATCCGCTCGAGCCGCCTCGCGAGGCGAGAATCGGAGAATGCCGCGCGACCTTCGTGGACGTGCACGGGGTTCATCGGGACGTGGGCTCCGAGGGGTCGATGAGGACACCGGGGTTGAGCACCCCGGCGGGATCCACGGCGGCCTTGGCGGCGCGCAGCGCGGCGGCGAATGGCTCGGGCCGCTCGCGGTCGTACCAGGGCCGGTGGGTGCGGCCGACGGCGTGGTGGTGCGTGATGGTACCGCCCGAGGCGTGGAGCGCCTCGCAGGCGGCGTGCTTGACCTCGCGCCAGATTGCGAGCTCGTTGCCGGGGGTGACGGGCGCGAGAAAGGTGAAATAGGGGGCCGGTCCGTCGGGATAGACGTGCGTGATCCGGCAGGTGACGATTCCTCCCCCACAGAGACGTCTCAGCGTGTCGCGGACCTCGGTGCGGACGCGCGAGTAGAGCGTCTCGAATCGGTCCCACGTGCATGCGGTCTCGAAGGTGTCGGCCATCACGCCCACGGTCACGAGCGCGCTCTGCAGGTAGGGAGCTTCGAAGAATGCGCGTTTCCAGCCTTCGGCCGCGGACGCCGCGGGGAGCTCGGTGGACCGCGGCTCGGCGGTGACACGCGTGACGATCCCCGTGGGATCGAGGGTGCCGCCGGCATCACGCAGCAGCTCGGCGGCGCGCGCGATCCAGGCATCGAGCGGATGGTCGGCCGACTCGAACGCGAGCAGGAGAAGAGCCTTCTTCCCGTTCGTCGCGACGCCGTTCAAGAGCGCCTCGCGTCCGTCGATGAGGCGGGCATTGCTGGGAAAGAGCCCCGACTGCGAGAGCGCCCGGAGCGCATCGGCGCCGGCGACGAATCCGTCGAAACCGAAGTTGGCCGAAGCGCGGAATCGCGGGCGCGGCACGACGCGCACCCAGGACTCGGTGATGACGCCGAGCGTGCCTTCCGAGCCGAGCGCGAGACGATCGGGGCTCGGTCCGGCGCCGGACGCCGGCAATCGACGGGATTCCCAGACGCCGACGGGGGTCGTCATACGAATCGATTGCACCAGATCGTCGATGTGGGTCCAGACGGTCGCGTAATGACCACCGGCGCGCGTGGCAATCCAGCCACCGAGTGTGGAGTGCTCGAAGGACTGCGGATAGAAACGCAGGGACAATCCGTGCGCCGCGAGCTGCTCCTCGAGACGAGGTCCGGAGGCGCCAGCCTGGATACGCGCCGACCGCGAGGTGCGCTCGACGTCGAGGACGCGGTCGAGGGCGCGGAGGTCGAGCGACACGACGCCCGAGAGCCCCGCGGGGGTGGGGCACTCGACTCCGCCGACGACGCTCGTGCCGCCGCCGAACGGCACGCACGCCAGACGCGCGTGGGCGCACCAGTCGAGCACCGCGTCGATGGCGCGCTCGTCGGGCGGCGTGGCGACGACGTCGGGGGCGGGAGCGAAGTCGCCGGCGAAGGCGCGCACGAGGTCCGGGTAGGCCCGACCGAACGTGTGATGCACGCGCGCAACGGTGTCGGTCGAGCAGAACGGCGCGAGCGACGGGGGCGGCGAGACGCGCGAGGCGGGCACGCGCAGATCGTCGATTCGCGGCGGCGTGCGAGGCGCCGACGGTGCGAAGCCGAGGAGCGCGGGCGCCATGGTCGCGAGGGCTGCGAGCCGGTCGGCGTCGGGGA
>JADZFZ010000530.1 GCA_020854145.1 Deltaproteobacteria bacterium
GGCGTCGAGCTGTCGTCGGCGACCTACGTGCTGCGTTTCGACCGCGAAGGGCTCGACCCGCTCGAGACCCGTGGATTCGCGCTGCGCACCGACCGGGGATACGACGTCCGATTGACGGGCGCGTACTTCCTGCAGCACAGCGTGTCGCTCGTGGATTGTCAGGGCGTGACCGACGAGCTCGCCCTCCTCTCGACGTCGATTGCACGTGCGGGCCACTCCGATGCGCCGGATCCCTCGCGGATGGATCGGCCGATCATCGTGGACCTCGTCGAGGCATCCGCCGAGATCGAGCTCGGCTCCGTGTCGTTCCCGCCGCGCCGGTATTGTCGCGTGCACCATCTCGTCGGCGGCAGCACCGAGCACCTGCTGCTGCGCGGCTCCTTTCGCGCGCGAGCCGGAGACGATTGGAGGCACTTCCGTGTCGTGTCGTCGCTCGCGTGGGGAGACCTCGTCGAGCTGGATCCGTCGATCGCGCACGGCGCGCCGGGTCGGCACGCCCGTGTCGTCGTGGAGCGTTCGATCGGGCGCATGCTCGACGGGATCGAGCTGAGCGACGCCGAGCCGTTCGACGTGGAGCTCGCTCGCCAAGCGCTGCGCAACCTGGTCGGCCATGCCGCCATCTCCGTGACCCTGGAGCCACCATGAGTCGACATTCGCGACCTCCCGTTCCGTGCCTGCTTCGCCCCGGCGTGTGGGGCGCAATCGCGCTGGCAGTCGTCGGGTGCGCCTCCGGATGCGGAGACGACGACGGGGCGTCGGTGCCGACGCTCGACGCTTCGACCGATGGGACGAGCCCACCCTCCGACGCCACGACGCCACTCGACGACGGGGGCACCGACGCGAGCGCTCCGGACGATTGCTGGCAGCTCGCCGCCATCCCGGACATCGCCGATTGGGGCAATGCGGGCGGCGATTACCCCGCACCCACGCTGTCGGCGGCCTGCGAAGGCGAAGACTTCGTCGTGCGCAGCAACGGGATCCCGACCTTCGAGTTCGTGCCCATCACGCCCAACGACCTCGCGGCACAGACGTACGAGTGGCGAATCCCGCGCAACCCCGCTCCGGCGGCCGCCTCCACGGAGATCCCGCTGCTCGGCGCCGCCGCCATCACGGTCACGGGATTGCCGATCTTCGGTCCCACCGAGAACCCGATGGACGGCTATCGCGACCCGTATCTCGACGACATGCTCCAGAACCTGCTCGACGAGTGCAATGGCCACACGGCGCCGCGCGGCGTCTATCACTTCCACGCGCGGCCCGATTGTCTGGTCACGCGGCTCGGCGGCGAATCCGTCGGCCTCGTGATCGGCTTCGCATTCGACGGGTACCCCATCCTCGCGCCCGTCGTCTGCTCGGACGAGTCGTGCACCTCGACGAGGAGGGTCACGAGCTCGTGGCGCTCGACGCTCGAGCGTTACGACGTGACGACGCGCGGTCCCGCGTGGGACATCCACGAGTCGGTCGAAGGCCTCGGAGACCTCGACGCCTGTAATGGCCTGGCCATCGAGGATCCGGACGCCGACTACGACTACGCCTATTTCGCGACCGATTCGTTCCCGTATTTCATGGGTTGCTACCGCGGCACGCCGCGGACGAATCGAATGTGACCGCTGGCATCTTCGGCAAGGCTCCCTCTCCCCGAATGGGGAGAGGGTCGGGGTGAGGGCGAGCGCTCGCCGGGAAATAGCGCTCCGGCTCCGGGCGTAGGGCGTCGCAAGGAGGCCGTCATGCCGTACCTCGGCTCGACCGTGTTCGTGTCGACGCTCGTCGTCGTGTGCCTGCTGTCGCTGACGGGTTGCTGGTTGCTCGTCCGGTCGCTCGCACCCGGGTTCCACGCTCGCGCGCAGCGGGCGTGCACGGAGCATCTCGGCTGGACGACGTTGCTCGGCGCGGTGCTCGCTGCGGGGGGCGTCCTCGTCTGTGGCGCTCTGGTCGCTGCGGGCCCGGGGATCGTCAAGGCCATCGGGTTCGCCGCGACGACGTTGCTGGCTTCGGCTGCGATCGCCGGCTCGGCGGGCCTCGTGACGCGCGTCGGTGCAGGGCTGCGATCGCGCACCGACGAAGCAAGCGAATGGCACCAGACGCTTCGCGGCGCGCTGGTGGTCGTGACGGCGTTCCTCGCGCCGGTCGTCGGCTGGTTCTTGCTCTTGCCCCTGGCGATCGCCTGCGGGCTCGGCGCTGCGTTCACGAGCGTCGCATCGGGCTTCGCCGCGCGCGTGGGTTCGTCGGCCGGTCCCGCGGCGGCTCGCCGCTCGGTCGCCCCTCACCCCGACCCTCTCCCCATTCGGGGAGAGGGAGACTGGTCCCGTGTGCGGTCGCCGCGAGGGCTCGAGGCATGAATCGGCGCGAGGCGCTCGTGGCGACGGCGCTCGGCGCGTGCACGGTCGCGACGGCCGGATGTGATCGCGTGGTCGGTGCCCTCGCGCGCGCTTCGGGCCACGGTCTCCCGCGTACGCTCCGGGCGCCGTCCGCGGCCCACAAGTCCGCGGCGCGTCATCTGCTCGACCGAGCCGCGTTCGGTCCATGGCCGGGCGACGTGGAGCACGTGGAGCGCGTGGGCATCGCACGTTGGATCGACGAGCAGCTCGCGCCCTCGCACATCGACGACGACGCGTGCGCCATGCGAACGGCCGCCATCGACGTGGGTTGGGTTCCCGCCGATCTGCTGTTCGAGCTACGTCCGGAGGACATCGAGCGACAGCTCGTGACCGACACCCTGCTGCGCGCCGTGTACTCGCGCCGGCAGCTGCAGGAGGTGCTCGTCGGCTTCTGGCTCGATCACTTCAACGTCGCGATCGGCAAGTCCCTCTGCAGCCACCTCGAGGCCACGTACGTCCGCGACGTGATCCGTCCGAACGCGCTCGGATCCTTCCGCAGCTTGCTCGGTGCCGTCACCACCTCGGGCGCGATGCTCGTGTACCTCGACGGGCGGGACAATCGCCGCTCGTCGCGCCGCGAAGTGCCCGTCCCGAGCCCCGCCGAGGGGCCCAACGAGAACCACGCGCGCGAGCTGCTCGAGCTGCACACGCTCGGCGTTCGCTCCGGCTACGACCAGCACGACGTCATGGAAGCCGCGCGGTGCCTCTCGGGCTGGGTGGTCGACGAACGCTGGGCGCCAGGCCGCGCGCGTTTCGTCCCGGAGCGGCACGACGACGGCGCCAAGACCGTCCTCGGCGCCACCCTCCCGCCCGGCCACGGCGCACGCGACGTGGACCTGCTCCTCGACGTGCTCGTGCGGCGTCCCGAGTGCGCGACGCACGTGGCCCGTGCATTGTGCCGGCACTTCGTCTCCGACGATCCGCCCGAGAGCGTCGTTCGATCGGCGAGCGCATCGTTCGTGCGCACCGGCGGCCACATCGGCCAGACGGTCCGCACGATCCTGACCTCTCCCGAGCTCGCTCGCGCCGTGGACCAGAAGGTGAAACGGCCGTTCCGCTTCGTCGTCTCCGCGCTGCGCGCACTGGCCGCCGAGACCCACGCGCGACTCGACGTGGGCGACGCGCTCGCCCGCATGGGCCACGCCCCGTTTCGTTGGCCGACGCCCGACGGCTACCCCGATCACGCGGGTGCGTGGCTGGGCACGCTCCCGGCGCGTTGGGCCTTCGCGCTCGCGCTCGTCGAGGGGCGCATCGACGGCACGAGCGTGGAGCCGCCGGCTCTCGTGCGCGCGCTCGCCACGACCGACGCCGACGACACGACGGCGACGCTGTTCGCACACCTGATCGGACGTCGTCCGCGAGCCGACGAGCTCGACCCCGTCGTCGCGTACGTCGAGACGACGCGGCGGCGCGATCGCGCGCTCGCCCTGATGCTCGCGAGCCCCGCGTTCCAGAGGCACTGATGCCAGCCCAGACGATCGTCGTGGTCTTCCTTCGAGGTGGCGCCGACGGCCTCGCGCTCGTTCCACCGATGGACGATCCGACGCTGCGAAGGTTGCGTCCCACGCTGGCGTCACGACGGCCGATCCCCCTCGGCCCGACCCTCTGCCCATCCGGGGAGACGGGGAGCTGTCCGGCCGAGCTCGGCCTGCACCCCGAGCTCGCGCCGCTCGTGCCCGCATTTCGTGCAGGCGAGCTCGCGATCGTGCACGCGGTCGGATCGGACGACGCGACGCGCTCCCACTTCGATGCGCAAGAACGCATGGAGCGCGCCGGCGTGCGCGCCGGAAGCGAGCCGAGCGGCTGGCTCGCGCGGCACTTGCGCACGCGGGTCGGCCCGGAGCCTTCGACCCTGTCGAGCGTCGCCATCGGGACGAGCGTGCCCGACTCCCTCGCGTCGGCTCCAGCGGTCGCCGTGCTCGAATCCGTCGACGATCTCGTCGCGTCCGCCACGACGCGCGATCCGGCGCTCCGCCGGGCGCTCGCGGCGCTGCACGGCGACGCGCACGACCCGATCCACGAGGCTGGCCGTGACGCGATGGCGGCGATCGATCGGCTCGCGCGCACCCGACCGACGCGACGCTCCCGGGCCTATGGCGTGCTGCCGTTCGGCCGTGCGCTCGCCGAGGTCGCTCGGCTCGTGCGAGCGGACGTCGGGCTCGAGGCCGCGACGATCGACCTGGGCGGATGGGACACGCACCTGGCCCAGTCGACGGCCCTCGACACCCCCGCTCGCACGTTGGCGGAAGGGCTGGCCGCGTTTCGCGCGGACCTCGGCGACGCCATGGAGCACGTCGTGGTCGTCGTGATGACCGAGCTCGGCCGACGCGCGTACGAGAACGCCGCGCTCGGCACCGATCACGGGCGAGCGAGCGTGATGCTCCTGCTCGGCGGCGGCGTGCGCGGAGGACGCGTGGTGACGCGATGGCCTGGGCTCGATCCCGCGTCCCTGGAGCCGCCGGGCGACCTGCGCGTGACCATCGACTATCGCGACGTGCTCGCCGAGCTCGTCGGGGTGCGTCTCGGCAGCACGCGCGTCGGCGAGGTCTTCCCCGGTTGGGCGCCCGGCGCGCTCGGCCTGTTCGGCTCGACGTGAGCGGGGATCAGGCGTCGCGCCGGACGAGCCTCGCGATCGCGAACGGGACCAGGAGGAGCCCAGCGGCGAGCGTCTGCGAGGCTCCGACGGGAAACGAGAAGAAGAAGGCAGCCACGTAACCGAGCCCGCCCGACGCAGCACCGAGGATCGACGCCAGCACCAGCGTGCGCGACATGCGAACGCCCGACATCAGCGCGCCCATCGCCGGCAGCACGGAGAACCCGAAGACCGGCAGCACTCCGAGGGCGCGCGTCGCGACGGAGACCTCGAGCGCGACGAGGAACCAGAGCGTCAGATCGAGCGCCGCGACCGGCACACGGCGCACGCGTGCGCCGTCGGGATCGAAGCTCGCCGCGACGAAGCCACGGTGCCCCACGATCAGCACCACCGCGACGACGGCCGACGCACCGAGCAGCAGCGTCAGGTCGAGCGGACGCACGAGCACCGCCGTTCCGAAGAGGATGGACGCGATGTCGTGCGCCTCCTGGGCGATGCGATCACCCACGGCGACCGCGAGCGCACCGCCCGCGAGATAGGCGAGCCCGAGCACGCTCTCGCGCGAGAGGCCGAGCCACTCGGGCTTGCCCGCGAGCGCGACCGTCACCAGCAACGACGTCACGATCGCGCCCACGATGGGCGGCACGTCCAGGCCGAGGTGGATGGCGCAATAGAACGAGACGGCGACCCCGAGCCCCGCCGCCTGGCTCAACGCCGCGGTCACGAACACCATCCGACGCAACACCACGTAGACCCCGAGCGGACCGAGCACCGCGCCAGCGGCGACCCCGCAGAGGATGGCGTCGCGGAAGATCGGCAGACCCTCGACGAAGTCGCCCCACGTCGCCGTCTCGCTCGGTGTCACGACGCCTCGGGCACGGGGCCGCCGGGCGCGGGTGGCCTGTAGGAGCGGCGGTACTCGTGGCTCTCGAGCACCTCGTCGGGCCGACCTCGAAGGACCGCCGGTGTCTCGGGATCGAAGAGCAGCACGTGGTCCGCGTACCGGCGCGCGAGCTCGACGTGGTGGCTGACCACGACGACGGTGGCACCGTGTCTGCGGGTGAGCTCCGCGATCCGCTCGAAGGTGTCGCGTTCGGCGACCGCATCCATCGCGGCCGTGGGCTCGTCGAGGAATGCGAGCTCGGCGCGCGCAGCGACCAGCTTCGCGAGGAGCACCCGCTGCTTCTGGCCTTCCGACAGCGCGCGAAACGGGCGATCGGCGAGGTCCGCGGCGCCCACCTCGGTCAGCGCGGCGAGCACCTCTGTCGGCTCGCGCCACCGAGGACGCGCGAAGGACCACGCCGTGTCCAGCGCGAGCGAAACGACGTCGCGCGCCCGCATCGGGAACAGATCGTCGTACGAAGTTCGCTGCGGGAGGTAGCCGATGCGAGGACGTGGCGAGGCCCAGTGGATCTGCCCCGCGACGGGCCGAAGCTGCCCGAGCAACGTCAGAAAGAACGTCGTCTTGCCGCTGCCGTTCCGTCCCACGAGCGCCCAGAGCTGGCCTCGTCCGAGCTCCAGGTCGATGGGCGGCAGGATCGCACGCGTCCGTCCGACCTCGAGGCCGACGCACCGCACGATCGGAGCGAGCTGGCGGTCTCTCATCGCGCCGCGGGCGGCGACGGCGATTGAACGAGCGCCTCGTGCGCGTGCCCCGTCGCTTCGGTGAGCAGGAGCCAGAAGCTCGGAACCGCCGACGGACCGAGCTCGATGAACCAGTCTCCCGCTTCGTGGAAGTCCAGATCGAAATGCTCGGGGATCTCGGCCGCACAGAGCTCGTTCGGCGCGCCGGCCGGCAACGTCACCTGAGCGTCGCCCTCGTAGAGACCCGTCACCACGTTCGCGACGCTGGTGAAGAGCAGCGCCGGAGTGTCACGGGTCACGACGACCCTCAGGTATGTGCGCTCCGTGGCCGAAGGCGTCACCGTGTACGTCTCCTCGCCGACCGTGATCGTGGGCGCCGTCGCGCGCTCCGCGCTCGAGGCCAGCGCCGCGCCCGCGATCGAGCGGTGCTCGCACGCGTGCTCGGAGGGATCCTCCACCGCCGGCTCGTCTTCGCCACATCCCATCAGGGAAGGTGCAGCGACCGCCGCGACAATCGCAACCACCCTCCATGCTCGTCTACGGGTCATGTCGTCCTCCGTGTCGAACCGCTAGAACGCGACTTCGACGTCGCTCGCCGCCAGGGCATCCGCGATCCGCTCGGCCTCGGCACCGTCCGGGTCGTCGATGACGATCGGCGCGCTCGGATCCTCCGCGAGCGACGCGAGCTCGATCCCGTCCAGCAACGCCCCATCGACGGTCACCGCGACGGAGAGTTGGATCGCACGCTCGTGGTCGCGGTCGAGCGGCCGCGCGAGGCCCATCGTGATCGGACGTTCGACCGGCAGATCGATCCGCAGCGGCACGACCCTCGGGCCGAGCCCGCCGACCTCGGGCCCTGCCGAGACCTCTCCGCGAACCGACAGCGCGGTGGCGCGCACGGTGAGGCGCGAGAGCGTCGCGCGGGGCAGCTCGCGCGACGGGCTCGGCTCCGGCAGCTCGACGATCGAGCCATCCAGCAGGTCGAGCCGCGCGTCGAGCGCGAAGGACACGACGGGGGCGAACGACGCGGAGCCACCCGCGAGCTCCGCCATCACCTCCGCGTAGCTCACGACCCTGCCATCTTCGTGATGGCAATCGCCGCTCCCGGCGGCGCCGTGGCACAGCGTGTAGCCCGGCGGCGGATGGGCGGGGTCGAAGACCGCTCCGCCCGCGCCTCGCAGCTCCTCGAGCGCGACGCTCTGCACCTCGAGCTCCGCGTGCTCGATGCGCACGTGGTACGCAAGATCGGTCAACACCGTCGAGTCGCCCAGATCCCGTGCGGCTCCGGCGACGAAGACCGCGCTGAAGGTCGCGTCCTCGATCGTGCCGAACCCGTGGCCAGCGTCGAGCGCGCAGCCGGTCGCGGACATCGCGACGACGATCGACGCCGAGCGAAGTCGACGGCCCGCGCTCATCGCGTGGCTGCCGACGCGCTCTCGGCGCGCTGCCAGGCCCGCGAGAGCGCGCGCACCATCTGGTCGATCCGCTGGATGTACGACTGGCCGCCCGCGAAATCGGCGCCGCCCGCGATGCGCACCAGCCGAGCGCCCGATCGTTCCTCGATCACGCGTGCCGTGCGGTCCGCGTAGTAGGCCTCCTGCAGGATCAGGCGGACCGCGTCACGTCGCGCGATCGCGAGGACCCGCGCCACGTGGGCCGGCGTCGGGGGGATGCCCGGACGAGGCTCCAAGTGCTCCACGACGCGTACGCCGAGCCAGCTCGCGAGGTACGCCCACGAGCGGTGGTACCCGATGACCGGCGCGCCCCGCAGCGGCGCGAGCGTCTGCTCCCACCGTGCGCGGTGAGCCCGCAGGCGGCCGATGAAGGCGTCTGCCCGCCCTCGGTACTCGGCGGCGTTGGGCACGTCGAGCTCGCCCATGCGACGCGCGATGCCACGCGCGACGTTCTCCATCGCGCGCGGGTCGAGCGTGTAGTGCGGGCTGCCGCCGGGGTGGATGTCTCCCATCGAGCGCTCGATCGGACCGCTCGGCACCTCGAGGGTCGTCACCAGCCCCGAGCAGTCGAGGAAGCCCTGCGCGCCGCGTTGGATTCGCCCGTTTCGCGCACCGATCTGCAGCGTGGGCAACCAGCCCACCTCGAGGTCGAGCCCGACCGTGAGGAGAAGATCGGCACGCGACAGCTCGAGCGCGAGATTGGGCCGCGCATCGACGAAGTGTGGATCCTGTGTCGGCAAGGCGAGGATGGTGACGGTCGCGTGGCTTCCGCCGATCTCACGCGCCAAGGTGCCGAGGTCCGCCACGGTGGCGACGACGCGCAAGTCCGCCGACGCGCCCGAGGGTCCGGCGAAGACCGCCGAGATCGCAGCGCCGACCGCCGCGAGAGCCGTGAGCAAGGTGGAGGTTTTCATCGAAACGACCTTTGCGTTAGTTGCTTGTCAGAACGAGTGAGCGCCGTGGGCTCCGGCGACGAGCTCGAGCGCGAGAAACGCGGCGAAGATCGGCGTCTCGCGCCAGGTGGGGACATCGAGGCTGGATTGCAGTCGGATGCGCGAGAACTCGGTGGGCCAGAAGGTGAGCGCCCACGTCGCGCGATGGCGATGGTCGGTCCACTCCGGGTCGAGGTCGTCCGCGGTCGCCTCGCCATTCTGTCCGTATGGAGGAGAGCCGTAGTCGTGGCGAGCGCCCATCGCCCAGCGGCGGGCGAAGCGCCAGAGGACCTGCGTGTAGCCGTTGACGTCGCTGAGCACGTCGCCGGGTACCTGCCTGCGGCGAACGATCCACTCGCTCTGGAGCGAGACCACGAGATCACTCGCGCGCGAGATGGGCCGGTACTTGACGTAGAGGTCGGTGCCGTAGACCTCGGTGCGGTTGTCGTGACCGGTGCCGTTCGGTCCGAACGCGGCGGAGAGGCCCCACGCGAGCGACAGGTCGTCCGAGAGCGCGAAGAACTGTTCGACCGCTCCGACGTAGAGGAGGTCGGCGGGCGAGTCGACCCCGAGGTCGTTGGGTCCGTAGAAGCTGCGCGCCGTCGACTCGCCGTTCGCTTGGGTCACCGACGCGACGAGCTCCACGTACCAGGGCATCGGCGTGAGCCACGAGACCTCGAGACCGAGGCCTCGGTTGCCCTCCCCACCGAGCACGCGTCCTATCGCGAACGGCTGGTCGGCGAACTCCCACGCGTGCGGGTGGGTCGCGTTGATCCGACCGAAGCGCGTCAGGAGCTGCCCCGCACGCACCTGGAGCTGCGCGGGCAGATCGAGCGTCGTCGCGTAGGCCTCCTCGAGCTCCACGCCGAACAGCGAGAAGACGATGTTCGCGTCGAAGCGGAAGTAGGGATCGACGACGCTTCGAAGCGAGAGCTCGAGCTGCTGGAGATGGAACCCGTTGGAGCTCGGATCGTGGCCACCCGACTGGAGCGGCGAGTCGTCCGAGAACCAGGCCAGGGCGAAGTCCGCGACGATCGCGATGTCGGGCAAGAGTCGCTGCAGCGCGCTCGGGCTCCCGGCCGTCGACGCGCTCGAGGAGGTGCCGCCCTCGGTGCCCGCGGTCGCCTCGGGAGTCAGCGCCGACTCGATCGCCGCGAGATCCTCCGCGCTCACCTCGTCGCCGCTCGGGGATCGCGGCGTGCTTGCATCCGACGCGGCGTCCGTCGGGCGCGGGGCCGCTTCCGGCTCGGCCGGTGCGGCGTCGCCCTCGATCGCGACGGATCCCGCGTCGGGCGTCGTCGCCACGTCGGCTTCCGCAGGCGGCGCGCCCCCGTCGAGCTCCTGCGCACGCGCAGCGGCGACCGTCGATATCGCCAACACCGTCCACGCGCAGCCGAGCGCGCGGCGTTTCGCCTCTCGTCGTCGGATCACGACCCGTCCCCTGCATGCGTGCACGCGACATCGCACCTGCGATGCGGCGCAACCGCGGCGCCTATCGCCGCGACGGTTGACGACACCCGTCGAGGTGCCGCCGGACCATGGATCACGCGTGACGGGGCGGGGCGCGCGCGGGCGGCTGGACGATGTGCGCGGCGACGATCGGGTCGCGCGGCGTGGCAGGCGAAGCGAAGAGCCACGCCACCGGGGCCGCGGGACAATCCGGAGCTCCCGTCCATGCCGGGGACGCCGCGGAGAGCAGGCACGCCGCGCAGGTGGCGTGTTGCAGCGCACCGCCCGGCGTCCCGTGGTCGTCGTGCGAATGAGCCGCGTCGCTCACCTGCAGGAACAGCCCGAAGGCCGTCGCGAAGGCGAGCACGCGGAGCATCGATCGGACGACTCGACGCACGTACGGAGCGCTAATGGCCACGGTTGCGTCTGTCAACGGCCAGTTGCAGATGCAATGCGATGGCCGAGGCACCGGATCACGGGCGATTGATCGGCCGCACGCGACCGGACCGGCTACGCAGCAGGGGGGATCGTACACGGCATAGCGGTTTCGATGCGGCTCTGGTAGTCTCGACCACGTTCGTGATCGGGGGCGTGCAACCGATGCGGACGTCCTGCGTGATGGTCTCGCGATGGTGCATCCGGACGGCTTCCAAGCTGGGCACGGGAGCAGTGCTCTCTAGAGCGGCGGGAGGGTGATGTCGGATCCGAACAGCCAGCTCGGGATCGGCGAGATCGTCGCGTCGAAGTACCGAGTCGATCAGGTGATCGGCGAAGGCGGGATGGGGACCGTCTACGCCGCGACGCACCAGGTCACCGGCAAGCGCGTCGCGCTCAAGTGGATGCTGCCGCAGCTCTCGCGCGACGCCGAGGCGGTCGGGCGCTTCCTGCGCGAGGCGCAAGCCGCCGGTCGCATCAACCATCCCAACGTCGTGGACGTGTACGACGTCGGCAAGCACGGCGACTCCATGTTCATCGTCATGGAGCTGCTCCGTGGCGAGCCTCTCGCCTCGATCGTCGATCGCGGTCGCGTCCCTTGGCCCGACGCGCTTCGTCTCCTCATGCCCGCGCTGCGCGGAGTCGCCGCTGCGCACGACGGCGGCGTCGTCCACCGCGATCTCAAGCCGGACAACATCTTCATCACGTGCGATCACGACGGGACGCGACGCGACGCCAAGGTGCTCGACTTCGGCATCTCCAAGCTGACCACCAAGGCGCAGGGCGAGAACCTGCGGCTGACGAAGACCGGCTCGGTGATGGGAACGCCGTATTACATGGCGCCCGAGCAGATCCAGGGGATTCGCGACATCGACGAGCGCACCGACATCTACGCGCTCGGCGTCATCCTCTATCAGACGCTCGCCGGTGACCTGCCCTTCAAGGCGCAGACCTACCATGCGCTCATCGTCGAGATCGCGACGGGGACACCGACCCCACTGCGGCAGAACGCGCCCGACGTCCCGCCGGAGCTCGAGGCCATGGTGATGCGCGCGATGGCGCGCGAGCCCGATCGCCGCTTCCAGACCGTCAGGGATCTGATGGCCTCCCTCGAGACGCTCGAGAGCACGAGCTTCTCCAACATGCCGCGACCCGACTCGATGGCCCATCGAGAGCCGAGCATGCGCGTTCAGGCGGTGCGGCCGGCCACCGCGCAGACGCTGACGCCGTTCACCTCGGACTCGCCCAGCGTTCGTACTTCGGCTCGCTCCAGCATGCTGGTGTGGGTCGGCGGCGCCCTGCTCGGGCTCCTCGTGATCGGCGGCGGCTCGGCGCTCGGCGTCTACGCGCTGACGCGCTCGTCGTCGTCCAGCCACACCGCGGCGCCCACGACCGCCCGGCCGGAGTCCCCGAGAGCGCTCGACGTGACCGGCGACTCGCTGACCACCCCGCCGCCCAACCCGACTCCGCCGGCCCCCGTCGCACCGACGACGCCGCCCATCGCGCCGACCACGCCACCACCCGTGCAACCGCCCGCGGGCGAGCTGCCGCCGCTCATCGACCCGACGCCGGTCTTGTCGACGCCGACGGCGCAACCGACGGCTCCGCCGACGCGCCGCAACCCGACCCCACGCGACGAGCGGCGAACCCCGCGCACCGCCGTGCATCCTACGGAGGTGCGCCGGCCGATCGTTCCGGCGGCTCCTCCATCACCTCCCGCGGGCACGGGACCGCGCCGTGGCCGGACCGGCCAGCTCCGACCCGACGAGTTCTGACGGACTGTGCTACCAACGCGGCCATGTGCAGGCCCTGGGTGTCGAGACGAGGTACGGGGGTGGGGCTCGCCGCAGCGCTGCTGCTCACCACTGCGCA
>JADZFZ010000531.1 GCA_020854145.1 Deltaproteobacteria bacterium
ACGGGCTCGAGGCCGACGGCGCGCTCGACGACGGCGCGCTCCGCAAGATGATCCACGCGCTCCATCCCGCGATCGGCGAGCTCATCCCGGTCCGCAGGAGCCCGCTGCCCCACGGCGAGGGTTGTCGCTGGGTGACGTTCTGGGAAGGCAAGACGGGCTGGGCGCTCGTCGCGATCTGCCGCGAGCCGGGCTCGGTGACCCCCATCCACGCTCACCCGCACCGCCTGCTCGGCAAGGCCATCGAGGGCGTGCTCGAAGAGCTGACCTTCGACGAGCTGGACGCCCGCACCTTCGCGCTGCGAACGCGCAAGGTCCTGGCGCACGACGAGCTGGTCGAGACGCCCGGGCTCGAAGCCCTGCACCTCGTACGCGCCATCGGCGACCGCACGTCGATCGACCTGCAGCTGCGTGGACCGGAGGTCGGCCGCCCCGGACGGCGCGTGCGCACGAAGGTCGATCCCCTTCGGCTCGAGGTCGGGGCGCCATTCGCCGGAGACGTCGAGACCGACGACCGGCCCGGTCACGGCGGTGAAGGCGCATCGGTCGGTCGACCGCCCCCCGACGTGGTCGCCACGTGCTAGACACGGCTCGCCCGCACCTCGCGCGCCGATCTACGCTCGCTCGATGCGTGAGCCCTCTTCGATCCGCGTGCGACGGGCGACCGCTGCCGATGCGGTGCCGCTGGGAAAGCTCGCCATCGAGCTCGTCCGCATGCACCACGCCCTGGATCCGCGCCGCTTCCTCGCGCCGTCGCCGGAGACGGAGGCCGGATACGGGCGCTGGCTCGCGCGCGAAGCGCAACGCGACGGTGCGGTGGTCCTCGCCGCCGTCCGCGACGACGCGCTGGTCGGTTACGCCTACGCGACCGTCGAGGGCCGCAACTGGAACGAGCTCCTCGACGCGCACGGCAAGCTCCACGACGTGTTCGTCGCCGAAGACGCACGCGGCAACGGCATCGCGTCCCTTCTGCTCGCGGCGGTTCGCGATGCGCTCGCCGCCACGGGATGCGAGCGCATCGTGCTCTCGACGAGCGTCGCCAACGAGCGAGCGCAGCGCCTGTTCACCTCGTTCGGCTTCCGCCCCTCGATGATCGAGATGACGTGGAACGACGAAGCGCCAGCCCGATCGCGCGCCATGCGATGACGCCTGCCGCCGAGGCGCGCGTGTGCCAACACTGCCAGCTCACCTGTTACGGTGATTGCACGTACAACACCTATTACCGGCGACCGGCGAGCTCGCGTCGGACTACGCAGCAGAGAGCAACACTGCTCCTCGCATGGGCCCGTCGCTGGCACCCGTGATCAGGCAGTTGGACGCTCGCGGCCCACCCCGGCCAAAAGCCTCGGTCGCAATCACCATGGCAGTCGCCATCGACGCGGCGCCCAGATCTCCGAGGTGAACGGCAGTCGCCTCCACGGCGAACGCCGGGCTCGCCAGTCCCTCTGCGACCCGGGGGACGACGAGACCGAGCTCGTGCTGCCGATGCTCCTCTCCCGTCACGTCCGTCAGCCACCAGTCGAGCGGCTCACGGTCGCGGCGCAGCGACGCCGTCACCGCATGTGCGGCCGCCGTCGAGCCTCTCGCAGCGCAAGGTGCCTCGCTCCCGAACGGTGCGGGCTCCTCGACGACGGCGGCCGCACGCAACACTGCACGAGGCCGACACGCCACGCGGCTCGCGACGTCGCGACGAGACAGCACGAGCAGCGCGCCACCTTCGCCGGGAACGGTCCCATCGAGACTCTCACCGTCGTAGATACGCCCCTCCGCCAGCAGCCGTGCGATCGCGGCAGGGTCGTAGTACGTGTCGACTGCCAGGATGACGGCTACGTCGAGCCGTCCCGAACAGAGCGCTTGTCCGGCGTCGCGCGCGGCGCGCGCTGCCGAGGAGTGACCCTCGCAGACGGTGTGCACGTCCGCGGACAAGCCCACCGAGGAAGCCACATCCCACGCTTGTCGAGCTGCCCTCAGCGTCGCTGCGTCGCCGACGCTCCAGCGCTCGGGTAGGCACGACCACACGCCCACCCTGGCACCGACGCGACCGAGCTCCGCGATCGTCGGAAGCGCCTCGTCGAGCAGGCGTGCCGACATCGCCGCAATCCGTGCCTCTCCGTGGCTGCGGGGAGGCAGCGAGCGGACGACGGCCATCGTCGCGCGCGTGCCGTCGGGCAGCACGAAAGGCGACTCGACGAGCGCCGCCTGCTCCGCACGGCGCATGGCCCAGACCTGGTGAGGCGAGTAGCCGAGGCCGTTGATCACGGCCGTGGCGACGACCACGACGTCGGCGCCGGGATTCCGAGCTCCGTCTACGGGGGTCATCGGATCGGCTCCTTCTCGTAGACGAGGACTGCAGGCATGTCCGCGAGACGCGGCGGCGTGCGGATGCAGGCTCGCCACGTGAGCTCGAGCTTCTTCTCGTCGCAGAGCAGGATCAGCGTGTCGAGCACCGGTCTGTGCTCCACCCGATCGCCCCTGATCCGCGCGCCGACGTAAAAGGCGATGCGCGGCACCGTGACGCCGATGGGTCCATTGGCATCGAGATGGAGCGCTTCGAGCCGTTCACCGCCGAAGAGATGAGGGCTGATCACGAGCTCGGGACAGGCACACTGATGGACGCGGTCGTCCTGATCGAACGGTGGAAGCGGCATCTGCTCTCGCTTCCAGCGCTCGTCGTACGTTCCCGTGTAGTCGCGGCGAGGCGCGAAGTGCCTGCCAATCGGAGACAATCCGGCAGGACGGGGGCGGCTCCGCGGGCTGCTGACGAGGTCGCCGGGATCCTCGATCTGCGGCCCGAGCTGGTGAAGGAGCGCGGTCGGGTCGCGCGCGATGCCACGACCCACGGGGTTTCTCGGCTCCACGAGCGGCTCGCGACCGCCGCCGGGATCCGTGCCTCCGAACGCGCGCTCCCATCGCAGAGGCGCTTCGACGAACGGCTGCGGCTCGGAGAGCGAGATCCCCACGAGCCCGCGCTGCCAGATCCGCGGCCCGAAGACGCGCACGATCCGCTCGACCGACCCCACACGGACCAGGACGTCGAGTGACTTCACCGGAGCGTGGTCGGTCGACACGGCATGACCCACCACGAGCACATCGGTGCCCGGCTTGCGCGGCGCGACGTCGGACGGGAGCCGGATGCTTCCCTCCTTCGCTTCGTCGTCCTCCCACGGCTCGTCGATGGGCCGGACGCGCGCACCGGGGGTACGCGACAATCGGCAACGACTGTCGATCGCGAAGAGCTGCTTGATGCAGACGACCGCGTACGTCTCCCCGTGCGCACCCAACCACGGGAAGACGTCGACCGTCGCCTGGGTCCGCGTGGAGAGCTCGATTCCCGGGAACACCGCTCAGCCCGCCAGCTGCGAAGGCCACGAGGATCGGGAGGCCGGGCCGAGGGTCTCGCGCGCGAAGCTCGCGAGCTGCGTCCGCTGGCGCGCGACGAAGTGGTGGAGGTCGAGCACCGGACGGTGGCCGGTGCGGGCCGCCAGCTCCAGGTAGGCGAGCCTCCTGTCCTCTACCCGCGACTCGGGCGAGGACAGCTCTCGCTTGACGAGGTCCACGGTCCAGGATCGACCGAATCGGTATTGCACGTCACGGCGCGCGCGCTCCCGGGCGGACTCCCACCATCGCCGCCACGTGGCCGTCGTCGGTCTCTTGCCGCATGGCGGCGGCGGCAACGTGCGGCCCACCTCGGCGCGCTCGTCGGGCGCGTCGCCCGGAAGATCGCCGGCGATTCGTCCGATGGCCCGACGTGCCGCCAATCGCACCTCGCGGTCTTCCGTCTGCATCCGACCGACGAGGTAGTCGATGGCTCGCGCGCTGCCGTACCAGCCGAGCGCCACGAGCGACGTCGGCGATCCCCCGGCGGCCGCGTCCTCGAGCAGGGCCTCGAGCGTCTGCTCGTCGCCGGCGATCGCCGCGATGCAGGCAGCGTCTGCGAACGCGCCGCGCCCTTCGCGGCAGAGCCGTTCGGCGCACGACAGTCCCTCCGCCGACCCCAGCAGGATTGCGCTCTCGAAGGCACCGCGAACGACCTCTTCGTCCTCGTGGGAGAGCAGCCACGCGACCGCCGCGGGATCGATGCGCACGTCCAGACGACCGAGCGCGCCGCTGGCCGCGCGGATCACGCGGACGTCGTCGTCCTGCACCGCCGCGAGCGCGTCCTCGACCGAGAGCGACCGCCGCAGCGACGACGTCGCCACCGCGATCGCGCGGCGGGCGCCGTCCCCGGACGCCAGCCAATCGCGGAGCGCGTGATCGATTCTCGGGTGCGGCGCGAGCGACAACGCATCCACGAGCGCGGCGCGCACCTCGTCGTCCTCGAGGTCGCTCGACTCCGCGATGTCGAAGGCCCGATGAATCGCGCGCTGGCTTCCGATGCACCCATGCACCAGCACCAGCGCCCACGTCAGATCGGGATCGGCCACGGGACGCTCGGCGAGGTCGCCTCGCAGGTCCTCGAGGATCTCCGGGCCGCACGCGACGATGGCGTCGATCCGTGCGAGCAGCCGACGCTCGCTCTCGTCTCCGTCGGTCCACGCGAGGCCAGGAGACGGCGCGCGCATCCGGCCGAGCGCGGCCAGGTCCGACAGACAGCTCCGGGCGAGCTCCAGGACGATGGCGCGCTCGGACGACTGTCGCCCGAAGTGCTCCTCTTCGACCGTCGTCTCGCCCAACGGGTCCACGTTCGGCGTCGGCGCATCGTTGGACGGCGCTCGCGGCGCAACCCACACGTCCGAAGGTGCCTCCGACCAGTCGCCGACCTCGATCACACGAGGCTCGTGCTCGCTGGCCACCATCGAGGTCGCAGCCCCACTCCACGTCCCGGTGGACGGCGCAATCTCGTGACGCAGCGACAATCGCATCACTCCCACCCTCTCGGCTCCACGAGCCGCAACCGCGGACAGGGGTCCTCGCCGTGATCCGGACGCGCCCGCGCTCCGGCGGATCCCGGCGAATCCAAGGAGCGGGCCAACGCGTGACCTCGACGTGTGCCCACGGGTACACGCGCGCGGCCGTGTCCCCGACCGCGGGCCGCCCACCCGCGTCGGTTGCGCGACCGCATCCGCGTGACGCTCGGGCCACGTGCTGGCAGCGCGAGTAGAGGCAATCGCGCGGCTCGCCGGTACGATGAGCGGCGCGATGGGTCACACGACGACGACGCGCCGGAGGATGCACGCCCTTCGTCGGACGCTCGCCATCACCTTGGCCGCGCTCGCGCTGGTCGGAGCCTGTGGCGACGACGACGCTTCGAGGACCGACGCGGGCTCCGACTCCTCGTCCGGCCCCGAGGACGGCGCACCATCCGACGGCGCGAGCGACGACGCCGGCCGCGACTCCATGGTGCCTCCGCGTCGCGATGCAGGCTCCGACGCAGGCACCGCACCGCTCCTCGATCCGGCGCTCTTCGACTGCACGTCGCTCGGTCCGACCGGTGATCGGCTGCCCGAGCGTGCGAGCCCGATCCCCGTGGCGTGCGGGCTCGATCCGACCTGCCGAACGCACCAGGTCTCCGCCCACCGGGGTGCGGGCGGACAGCTCGGTCACATCGCGCCCGAGGACACGCTGGCCGCGTACCGCGCCGGCATCGTCCTGGGCGTCGAGTACGTCGAGACCGATCCGCGACCGACCTCCGACGGCGTCCTCGTCAACATCCACGATCCCGACGTGGACCGAACGACCGACGGCACCGGAGCCGTGGACGCGATGACGTTCGAGGAGATCCGCGCGCTCCGCATCCGCACCACGGTCGCGGGCGACTACTCGTGCGAGCGGGTTCCCACGCTGACGGAGATCCTCGAGACGTGTCGGGGCCGCGTGGTGGTCCTCGTCGACGCGAACAAGACCGATCGCGTGGACCTGCTCGTGGCGTCGATCCTCGAGGCCGACGCGCTCGAGTGGGCCGTGTTCGACACGAGCAGCGTCGACAAGATCGACCGCGCGCTGGCGATGGAGCCGGGCCTCCAGTTCATGATCCGGCCCGACTCGATCGCCGCGATCGGCGAGCAGCTGGATCACTTCGCGCCGCGCGTGCCGACCATCGTCGAGCTCGACGACTCCGAGCTGACGATGGACGGTGCGGCGATCGTCCACGCACGCGGGTCGCGCGTCCTCATCGACGTCTTCGGCGGCGACCTCGAGTACGACGTCATGGGAACGACGAGCAGCTACGAGGACAGGCTCGGCCTCGGCGCCGACATCCTGCA
>JADZFZ010000532.1 GCA_020854145.1 Deltaproteobacteria bacterium
CGCGCACCAGCCCGCCGCCGCTCGCGCCACCCGCCGGCGACGGGTGGGAGGTCGCGCTGTCGGGATCGGGCGCCGCGACGTACGGCGAGCCCTACAGCCTCAGCGGGACCGCTTACCGCGTGAGCGGCCTGGCCACGCTGAGGCCCGCGGCGGCAGCACAGGTCCGCGCCCGCATCGTGAGCTCGACCGTGCCGGAGCAGACCATCGTCGAGCAGACGGTCGCGGCCGACCGCGACGGACGCTTCGTCGTGACGCTCGCCGTGCCGGACCGGCCCATCGCAGGCCCTCGCCTCGTCGTGTCGCTGGGCGAACGGACGATCGAGCGCCGGTTGGTGCTGCGCTCCGGTGTGGACGTCGAGCTGCTGACCGATCGCGCCATGTACGAGCCGGGCGAGCAGGTGCACGTGATCGCTCGCGTGCTCGAACGCCGTGGCGGCACGCCTGCGCGTGGTCGATCGGTTCGACTTCGGATCGCGACGCCTTCCGGCGAGGCGCTGGCAACGCAGGACCTGACGACCGGGGAGAGCGGTGCGGCCAACGCGCGCGTGGCGTTGCCCGCGGGCGCCGTCGACGGGAGCTACCCGGTCGAGGTCACCGTGCTCGGGGGAGGGTCGACGGCGAGCGCGGCACGAGTCGTCCGCGTCGGCCGCCGCACCGTCGAGCGGTTGCTCGCCGAGATCGAGCTCGAGCGCGCCGTGGTCGCGCCGGCGTCGCGGCTGCGCGGCTCCGTGACCGTGCGCGCGCCGAGCGGAGCTCCCGTGCGGCAAGCGCGCGTGCTCGTGCGTCCCGCCTCGAACGCGGCGACGACGGAAGTGCGCACCGACGACGACGGCATCGCGCGCTTCGCCGTTCTCGCGCCAGCGTTTCTGCCGGGTGACTCCGCGCCGGCGATGGTGTTCGCGCGCGTCGTGCACCCGGCGTACGGCACGCTTGAGACCAGCGCTCCGTACACGCTCGCGCGCGTGCCGTGGACGGTCAACGCCGTGTCGCAAGGAGGGGCGCTCGTCCCCGAGGTCGACACCGAGGTGCACCTCGCGATCGGCGACGTGCGCGGGGGCGCACCACCCGTCGGCACGGCGATCGAGGTGAGCGGTGCGGGCGTGCCGGGCGGGCGTCTCCGCGCCGCGACCGACCGCCACGGGTTCGTGACGATCTCCCTGCGTCTGCCGCGCGGAGCGGCGGCGCAACATCGCGGCGCCACTTGCGCGTACCGCGTGGCGACGTCCATCAACGTGACGGTCGAGGCGACGCCCGTCGCGACGGCGCGCGTGTGCGTCCCCGTCGCTCCCGATGCTGCGCTCGCGATCCGCACCGAACGCGCGTTGGTCGCCCCGACGGACGAGATCGCCTTTCGGGTGGCCCGGCGTCCGAGCGTGCGCGGCAGACCGGTGCTCGTGGAGCTGCTCGCCCCGCGGGACGGGCGCAGCGTGATCGCTGCGATGGTGCTCGGAGGCGCAGAGGACCGCGGCGCGCTGCGGTTGCCGGCGGACGTGGTGGGGCCAGTCGAGCTTCGCGCGCGTCCGTGGCTCGCGGGTGCCGTGAGCGTGGGAACGGGGTCGAGCACGGCCGTGCTCGTGCGTCCGCCGGACGCGTTCACGCCGCGCGCCGAGCCTGGTGCCGACGTCTACCGCATCCGGACGCGTGCGCAGGTGCGCTTGACGAGCACGGCCGGCACCCGAGGCTGGGCGACGATCGTCGCGCGCGACCTGGCCGCCCACGGTGGCGAGGACGACTTCGCGCTCTCGTGGCTCGGAGGCGCGCTCCGCAACGCCGTGACGGATCCGTCGACGCCCGAGGCCGATCGTATTCTGCGTTCGGCGCTGAGCGCGCTGCTGACGCCGGACCCGAAGGCGGTCGAGGCGCCTCCGCTCGTCTACGAGCCGGGTCACACCGGGCCCTCGTCGTACCCGGAGGGCTCCGCTGCCGCACGCGACGTGTTGCGCGATCCCTTCGCGCGCAGAGAGGAGCTGCTCCGTCGAGGCATCGGCTCGGCCATGACGGCGCTCGAGACGCGCATCGAACAGTCTTCGGCGCGGCTGTCTCCCGACGACGCCGCGTTGACCGACCGCGGCGGACGTCGTGGGTTCCGGCCCGACGCCTTGGCGAGATTGGCGAATGGCGGGCACCTCGCGCGCGGCGCCGCCGAGACGCTCGGAGGCACCTTGCTCACCGTCGGGATGCTTTCCGCCGCCGATCCGAGCTTCGGGTTCGACGCGGCGGCTCGTCGCGTCACGCGCAGGCGGCTCGTTCGTCTGATGATGGCTCTTGCGGTTTATCTGGACCGCCAGATGACGCGGGGTAGACCCGCAGGGGACCCGCCCGAACGGTGGCTGTCGCGGCTCGTTCAGCACGGCATGGTGACGCCCGAGAACCTGGTCGACGGTTGGGGACGGCCCTTTCGGCTGCGCCGCTCGGCGCGTCCGGCGGTCGTGGTCGCGACGGAGGCGGCGAGCTGGGAGATGGTCTCGACCGGGCCCGACGGAGCGCTCGGCTCCGCGGACGATCTGCGCGATCCCTTCGCACGGGTCGTCGCGCGTGGGACACCGTACGCGATCGCGAGCGGCGAGGACCGGCTGATGACGCAGCTCGCGGATCTCGGGCCGGTCTCGACGGGCGGGCTGACGCGCATGGCGCAGGCGTTCGCTGCGGTGACGGCGCAGTCGTCGGAGGAGCTCGAGGCCGACGCGGTCACTGCGACCGCCACCACCGGCGCCGACGACGATCAGGCGTTCGCGGGCCTGGAGATCAGCGGGGAGGGAGCCGGCGGCGGCGGGTCCGGGACCGGCGTGGGATACGGCAGCGGCCGGGGGATGCTCCGAAGCCGCCGCACCGCGGCGCCGAGGATTCGCGCCGGGGCAGCGACCGTCGCAGAGATGCCGCCCAGCTCGCCCATGGCGCAGGCCGCGATGGACCGTGCGGAGCGCGAGGAGGCGGACGGCCGACGCCCGATGCAACCTCCCCCGCCGCCCCCACCTCCGCCGCCGCCGGGCGGAACGATGGGTCAGCTCGCCACGCTCGTGCGCGAGCGATTCCCCGCGACGCTGCACGTCATCGCCGAGGTGCCGCTCGATCCGAGCGGAACGACGACGGTCGAGATCCCGACCGCCGATGCGCTGACGACCTATCGGGTCGAGGCGATCCTCTGGACTCCGAGCGGATGGACGTGGTCGACGCGGACGTCGCTTCGCGTGGACCAGGAGCTCGTCGTCGACGCGCCCGTCCCGCCGTTCGTGTCGACCGGCGACGTGCTGCGAATCCCGGTGCGCGCGTCGAATCGCACCGGACGACCGATTCGCGCGCGCCTCGAGCTCGCCGCCGAGCGGGGCATCGAACTCCGGCTCGCCGCGCCGGTCGAGATGATCGTGCCGCCGCACGACGCGGTGGAGGCCGTGCTCGAGGCACGCGCCGGATCGCCGGCGGAGGGGAGCGTCCTGATCCGCGCTACGAGGGCCGGGAGCACCGAGGTGCTCGATGCGGCCCGCCGCGCGCTCACCGTGCTCGCGGAGGCGCGGGCGGTGCGCGACCGGCACGACGCGCTCGTGGCCGGCACACAGGACATCACCTTCGCGTTGCCAGCCGATGCGAGCGCGCGTGGAACGAGCTCGTTGTCGTTGCTGGTGGGCGGCGCGTTGTTCGGCGATCCGGCCACGTACTGGGAGTCGTCCGACGATCCGTCGTGGGCCGCTTGGGCGCTGCGGATGGGGCGCGAGCCGTTGCCCGAGCCGCTGCTCGCGCGGCTTCGCGACGGCGTCGCGCGTCCGCCCGAGCAACGGCGCGCATCGCCGACGGAGCCCCTGTACTTCGACGCGGACTACGCGGCGCGGGTCGCCTCGGCGTTGTGGGCGGATCGTGCGGTGGCCGACGAGGACGTGCGGCGCGTGCTCGCGAACGTCGCGACCGTGGTGCCCGAGACGCCGCCGGGGCAACCCGCGCCGCACGTCATCGAGGTGACCGAGGTGACGATCGGGACGCAGTCGCGGCAGGTGATCGCGGCGGCCCCGGCCGTCGAGGCCTTGCTCGGGCTCGGTCCCGCGCTGCGCGCCGCCGGAGCGCGGCCGCAGCTCGCGCGCGACCTGAGGACCTTGGTGCAGCGGCTGCGTCAGGCCATCGAGCGCGACGTCGCGCGATTGTCCGATGCGCCCGCCGGCTGGACCCACGTTGCCGCTGCGCTCGCCGTCACGGCGACCGACGATCGCGGGCGGCGGCGTGCGCGCGAGCTCGTTCGGCGCTCCCAGCGGTCCGTCGTGACCGTGGGCGATCGTGCGTGGCTCGAGCCCGACGGCGAGCTCGAGTCGTCGCGAGGTCACGTGGAGCCCACGGCGCTCCTGGCGATCGCGCGGCGAGCGCTCGGCGACACGCCGGGCGCGTTCGGTCACGTGCGCGCCCTCGCGAGCATCGCCCGATCGTCGGAGCGCTGGTCGCCGCGCGCGCGCGCCTTGTCGGGCGCGGCCGCGGCGATGATGACGAGCGGACGTCTGCAGGGCCCCGCACAGGTGCTGCTCGACGGACGGCCTCGGAGGGCGTCGCTGCGACACGGCAGCGCGACGATCGATCTCGGAGTGCTGCGCGCAGGCGAGCACACGGCGCGCGTCGTGCTGCCGGCCGGGACGCTGGCGCGCGCGGAGATCCTGGTGCGCTACGGGATGCCGTGGTCGGCTCGACCCGACCGTCCGGCGTTCGAGTCGCAGATCGAAGGCGAGGTCGGACCGCGCGACGCGCGTGCGGCGTTCGTGCTCACCGTGCAGAATCGCGGCGCACGTGTGGCGCGTCACCCGATCGTCGAGGTGGACCTTCCCGCGGGTGCGGAGCTCGACGAGGGCTCGCGGATGTTGCTGGCCGAGCAGCTCGCTGCACGTCCGCTCCTCGAGGGTCGAACCTTGCGACTGTCGCTGCGCCCCCTGTCGCCGGCGGGGCGCGTGCGGATCCCGCTCCCGATTCGATGGTCGGTCGGTGGCGCGCTTCGCGGGCTCGGGGTCTCGGCGTTCGAGGAGAACGAGCCCGGTGCCGCGGGCGTGCTCGCGCCGCGCGTCGTGACCGTGACCGACGCGGGCGCCGAGCCCGAGCGTCCTCGGCTGCCGCGGCCCGGCGTCGCGACTCCACCGCCGCCCACGCCACCTCCGGTGCCCTTGCCACGTCCAATCGACGATCTGCCTTCGCTGTCCCTGAATCCCCCTTCCGAGCCCCCCACGCCCCAATCCCGAAGCCCCCTGGTCGGAAGGCGAGGTCCGCCTCCCGAGCCTCCTGCGCCCCACGACCGAGGTGCCCTGGTCGGCAGGCGAGATTCCCGAAGCTTCGATCGTCGCGATGAGGTCGTCCGATGAGCCGCTCCCGATTCGCCCTTACGGCATTTGCATTTTTGCTCTCCATCTCGCCCGTCACGGGCGTCGCGCAGCCCGCGCCGCGGCCAGGCGAGCAACCCCCTCCGCCCGGCACGCCCGCACGGACGACACCGCGACCGGGCGGTGCCACCGGCATCGATCTGGGGATCGATGGGCGGCGTTCTGCCCCGCGCGGTGGGGTGCTCCGCTGGCACATCAGCGCCTACCACGTGATGGGGCTGTCCGATCTCGGGCCTGCGCGCGACGTGCAGCTCCGCGTCACGACGTCGATCGCGCCCGACCGCCCGGCGCTCGAGACGCGTACCGACGACCTCGGCCGCGCCTTGCTGGTTCTACCGGTTCCTTCCGACGCACCGCCGCGTTTCCAGGTAGTGCTCGAGGCAGAGTCGCGCGGCCTGCGTCGCCGCTTCGACGTGTCGGTGACGAGCTACGACGCCCACCGCATCGAGCTGTCGGTGGATCGGCGAGAGATCGCGCCCGGCGTGCCGCTCAGGGTGTGGGGGCGCGTGATCTCCCGGCTCGACGGGCAGCCGGCTGCCGGAGTCACCGTGGAGCTCGTGCCGTGGCAAGCGGCCAGGAGCTTCGAGGAGTCCGACCACCGGGTCGGCATCATCCCGCCGTTTCCGACGTGGCGTGAGCGCGTGCTCGGTGCGCCGCTCCGGATCGCGACGACGCCACGCGGGGGATTCTCGGCGACCCTGCGGCTGCCGGCGGATCATCGCGGACCCTTCGCCGTGCGTGCCCGTGTGGTGTCGCCGGCGCCGCCGGAGGACGTGGCGCCCTCGGAGACCTCCGTCGAGTCGTCGGTGGGCGAAGCCGCGCGGACGGCGCTCGTCGTGAGCGCGGCGGCGCGCGAGCCGATCCTGCGATCCGGCTCGGAGCTCGTCATCGACGTGGTCGTGCGCACGGCGGGCGGGCGACCCGTCGCGGGAGCGACGCTCGAGGTCGATGGGCGACCAAGCTTCGCGCGACCCGGACATCCCGAGCCCCCGATCGTCACCGACGAGCGCGGTCGTGCCGAGGTGCGCTGGTCGCCGTCGCTCGGCGCGTCGCAGGCGTTCGCGGACATGGGTTACGGCGTGACGGCATCCCACGCGTCGCTCGGACAAGGCACGACGGCCGTGCCCGTGCGGCTCGTGAACCGACGCGCCTTCGCGGGGCTCGTGGCCGAAGGCGGTGCGGTGCTCGAGGAGCTCGGCGGTCGCGTGCTCGTGCGGGTCGTCGGGCCCGATGGCGGACCGCTCGCCGGGCGGGGCGTCGTCGTGCGCGGCGCACGGCTCGCGAGCGATGCGCGCGGCACGACGGACGAAGACGGCGTCGCGGTCGTGGACGTGGCGCTGCGCACGGCCGACGCGACGCGCCCCGATGCGTGCGGCGGAACCGCGGCCACGGAGGTGGCGATCGACGTCGACGGAGACCTGACGGAGACCTGCCTCGTGGTCGATCAGGACGGCGCCGTGCGCGTGCGCGCGGCCTCCACGTTGCTCGAGGCTGGCGGCGAGGTCGCGGTGGAGATCGCGCGGGCGCGCGCGGCCAACGGGCTGCCGGTGGCGGTCGCGCTCGTGCACGAGCCGGGCGATCGTCCGCCCGAGCTGCTCGTCGAGACCCTCGTGGCGGCGGGCGCGACGCGCGCGACGCTCACGTTGCCGCCCCAGATCACGGGACGCGTACGGGTTCGGGCGCGACCGCTGTTCGGTGCGGCGCGGATGCCCGTGCGCGGAGGGCAGACCGTCGTCTGGGTCGTTCGCGGGGGCCGCCTCGCGGGCGCAGCGACGCTCGATGCTCCGGGGCGAGCCGCGTCCGTTCGGTTCTCCGGACCTGGAGCGCGCGATCTCGAGGGCGTGGTGGTGACCCTGCCCCTCGCCGACGCGCTCGCGCTGCGCGACACCCTCGGCGCGACGTGGCCGCTGCCGGGCTGGAGCGACGCGCGGCTCGCGGCGGAGCTCGCACGCGGCCTCGGCCCCGACACCACGGCACCCGCGCTGCTGCGGATCGCGGCGGGGCGTGCGACCGCCATCCCGATGCCGGCGCCGCGAGGCGCCGAGAGCCTCGGCGTGCTGCGCGATCCGTGGCGGGCACGGGCACGATTCGTCGAGGGGCGGCTCGGCCTGATCCTGCGCGCGATCGAGTCGTTCGTCGCGGAGGCGGTGCCGATGCGGATGGACGACGTCGCCGTGCGGACCGGCAACGGCTGGTCGTTCAACCGCGAGATCCTGGAGGCGATCGCCACCGGTGGCGGGCTCGGCACGGAAGGGGCCCGCGGCCTCGGCGGCGAGCCGCTGACGATCGACACGCTCGTCGCGCTCGATCGCGCCATCGCGTACGACAACGTGGCGCGACGGCTCACGCGCGAGCGGCTGTTCTATCTCATCCTCGCGTTGCGACAGCTCGCGCAGAGCCGCGGGCTCGATCTTCCCGGCGCCGGACGCGGAGACCCCCAACGCTGGCTGGAGAACCTCGTCGGGCAGTACGCGCCCGGCTTGCCGCGCAGCATCGATCGTCGCGATCTGGTCGACGGCTGGGGCCGCGCGTTCGTGCTCCGGCGTGTGACGGCCGCGCGGTACGCGGCGATCCAGCCGATCCCTGGCTACGAGCTCGTCTCGAGCGGCCCCGACCAGCGCATCGGCACGGGCGACGATCTGTTCGATCCGACGGCGCGCGTGCTCGCGTCGGGCGGTGCGTATGCGCGAGCCGTGGGCGAGGACGAGCTCGTGGCGCGGTTGCGCGGCGTCGCGATGAGCCGCGCGACGCTCGAAGCGGCGTCGTGGATGTTCCAGGCGTACGCGCCTGCGCCGCCGTCGTTCGCGGAGTCGGGCGCCCCGGGGTCGCCGTCGTGGAGCGAGCTTCCCGACGAGCGTCATCGGCTGCGCGATCCGTCGCCGCTCCTGCCGCGGCGTGCGTGGGTGCCGTCGCGCGGGCACGGGGGCGCGCTCTTGCCGCTCGGCGTCGCGACGTCCGTGGAGCTCGAGCTCGACGACGAGCCGCGGGCGTACGGGACGGTGGTGCAGGCGTGGAGCACCCGCGGGACTTCGACGGTCGCGGTCGCGGCGAGCGCGGCCGGCGGCACGACGCTGGTCGAGATCGAGACGCCGTCGTTCGCGCGCGTGGGAGAGACGCTGCACGTTCCGGCGTGGGTCACGAACCTCGCGACGAGCACGGCCGTGGTCACGCCCCGGGCCGGCTCGAGCGAAGGGCTTCGGGTCGAGGTGCCATCGCAGATCGAGCTCGGTGCGGAGCGCGCCGCACGGTTCGATCTCGCGCTGACGGCGCTCACGCCGGGCGCCGTGCGCGCCGAGGTGTCGCTCGTTCGCGACGGCCGGTCCGTGTTCACGCGAGCGCTGCAGCTCGAGGCCGACGAGGGCCTGCGCCCGACGAGGCAGGTGGCGAGCATGCTGGTGGCGCCCGGACAATCGGCGCGTGTGGACGCCGTCATCCCGGACGACGCGCGACGTGCGGAGGGACGCCTCGTGCTCGTCGCGCCGTCGGCCATCGCGGACGATGGTCTGCTCGCGCGTGCGCAACGAGACGATCCGGCGCTCGTCGCGTGGAGCTACGTGCTCGGCGGTCGGCGTCTACCCGACGCGCTCCGCGGTCGACTCATGGCGGCGCAGACGCCCGCCGGCCACGTGGTCGGCGACCTGCCGCAGCTGTCCACCGCGGCGGCCGTCGTCGTGTGGGGAGCCGCGGACGCCGACGACACGGATGCGGCGCAGGCGCGAGAGAGCGCGATCAACGCGTTGACCAGCGGCGGCGGCGAAACGGGCCCGCGATGGGCCGACGTCGACGCCGAGGCGCAAGCGCTCCGGAGCTCGGCTGCGACGCTCGCGGTGCTCGCGCTCTCGGGGCTGCCCGCCGACGAGGAGTCGTCGGAAGAGGTGGCCGATCGCGTCGCGGCGCATGCGGAGACGCTTCGTACGCAGATGCGTCGCGCGCTGCGCCGGTATCGCACCGAGCCTGCGCTCGCGGCGCGTGCTGCGGCGGCCCTGCTCCTGGCGGATCCGGAGGACGGGCGCGGGCTCGCGTTGCTCGACATCGCAGCGGCCGCGGTGCGTCTCGACCGTCGCGGCCTCGCGTTCGTGGCGATGCCCGCGGCGCGGAGACAGCCGAGCGAGCGGATCGCGGCGACCGCGGCGCTGCTCGTCGCGGCGCACCAAGCGGGCCGGTCGGAGCTGCGCGCTCGCCTCGCGACGAGCGTCGTGGCGCATCAGACGGCCGCGTGGCGGGCCGGTGGCGAGCCGGCGTTCTGGACGTTGGCGGCCGCCGGATACGGTGCCTTCGGGACGTCGCGCGACGCAGCGAGCGTGCGCGTGAGCATCGACGGCACCGAGCGATCGGTGCGGCTCGCGAACGGGCACGCGGTGGTGCCGCTGCCCGCGAATCGGCTTTCCGCTGGGAGATCCGTGCGCGTCGAGGTGCACAGCGATCGGTCCGCGGTGGCTGCGCGCGTCGAGGTGGCGACGGCGCGCGCGTGGCAGTCGGCGCGCGGGGGAGCGTTGCGCCTCGCGCTCGCAGGGGATCCCGGCGAGGCGGGTGGGACGGCGGCCTTCGAGCTGACGGTGAGCGCGGCGGCGGGCACCGACGTCGCGACGCCGGTCGTCGAGGTGCAGCTGCCGGCCGGCACGCGCGTGGACGATCTGCTGCGGAGCGCGCTACGCGAGGCGTCGGGGGTCGTCTCGGTGCGCGAGGCGACTCCGCAGCACCTGCGCCTCGAGCTCGAGCCGTTGCGCGCGGGGCGCGAGATCGCGATCCCGCTGCCGCTGCGCTGGCTCGCGCACGGGAGGTTCCGCGGGCTGGGTGTCGTGGCGTACCCGAGCGCGGCGCCGACCGCGATGACGGTGCTCGCCCCGAGGCAGATCACCGTCGAGGCCGGGCAGTGAATTCCGAGTGAGCCCGCCGCGCGCGCATGCGGGCGGACGGCGAGGTCGCAACACGCCCGAGCGCCAGCGAAGGGCGTGAATCCCTCACCCTGCCTCTCCCCGCGTTGCGGGGAGAGGGGACGCGCGTCTGGTCGCGGCCCGAATTCGCCTTCCGAGCCTCCCACGCCCCACAACCGAAGCCCCCTGGTCGGAAGGCGAAATTCCGGACCAGGCCCCCTCTGCCCGAATGGGGAGAGGGTCGGGGTGAGGGGCGAGCGTCCGCTGAATTCGCCTTCCGAGCCTCCCCCGCCCCACAACCGAAGCACCCTGGTCGGAAGGCGAAATTCCGCCCGCGCCCATCGACGCGCGTCCCCTCTCCCCGCGCAGCGGGGAGAGGCAGGGTGAGGGGCCGGTGGCGTGAATTCGCGGCGACAAGTCGGGAGTCGAAAGGACGGGGGTTGCAGGGGGGCGCCCAGCCCCCCTGCGAAAATCACGCAGAGCGTCGATGGGGTCGGTGCCCACGGGGACGCCACACTGCGTCCGGCGAGCTCGCTCGAATTTGCGACTCGGGGCTACGGGGCGCCCTCGCGCACGGCGCGGAGCGCGGCGAGGAGCTCGTCGTGGAGCGGTCCGTTGGTGGCCGCGATCTGCCCGACGCGCGGCTCGAAGGGAGCACCCGACCAATCCGTCACGCGCCCCCCCGCCTCCGCGACGATGCACGCGCCGGCCGCCAGATCCCAGGGTGCGAGACGCTGCTCCCAGTAGAAGCCGTAGGTGCCGTCGGCCACCAAGCACAGGTCGAGCGCGGCCGAGCCGCAGCGGCGCACGCCACGTGTCTTGAGCTTGAGCGCCGCGAACTCGCGGAGGTTGTTGTCGGGGTTCGTCGCGCGGTCGTAGGGAAAGCCCGTCGCCCCGAGCGCGTCCGCGAGAAGCGTCGTCTTGGCGACCTCGCAGGGCTCTCCGTTGCGCTCGGCACCGAGCCCGCGCGCGGCGGCGTGCACCGTGTTGAGCGCGGGCGCGACCACGACGCCGACGAGAGGCTCGCGCCCGTCGCAGAGCGCGATGGACACGGCGAAGAACGGATGGCCGTGCGCGAAGTTCGTCGTGCCGTCGAGCGGATCGACATACCAGACGAGGCCTGCCGCCGGCGCGGAGCCGCCCTGCTCCTCTGCGACGACGGGCACGTCGGGATAGTGCGCCAGCAGGCGCTCGCGGATGAGCGTCTCGCTCGCGGTGTCGAGCTCCGTCACGAGATCGATCGCGCCCTTCTTGCGTACGGGCAGCGGCGTGCGCCAGCGCGAAAGAAGAAGCGCGCCGGCTTCTCGTGCGATGCGGAGCGCATGGCGTCGGAGGCCCTTGAGGAGCTCCGGACGCACCAGCGGTGCGGGCGCGATGCTCATGGCGTCGCGGATCGCCGCCCGTCGGAGCTCGCGCTCGGAGGGGCCGCCTCGAGCGCCGCTCGGAGCTTGGCGTGGATGCCGCCGAACGCGCCGTTGGAGAACAGCGCGATGGCATCGCCGGGACGCGCCCAGCCCACGAGCGCCGCGACGATGGCGTCGAGACTCTCGGGGGCCGACGCTTCACGGCCTCGCGAGCGCAGCTCGCGCGCGATCGCCTCGACGTCGAGCCGCTCGGGCGCAGGGATCTCCGGGCGTCCCACGGGCGCGAGCAGCGTCAGATGCGCGTCGTCGAACGCGTGGGTGTACTCGTCCTGATGGAGGCGGCGCGACGCCGTGGCGCTCCGCGGCTCGAAGACGGCCGCCAGACGTCCCGCCGGATGGCGCTCGCGCAGCGCGCGCACCGTCTCGCGGACGGCCGTCGGATGGTGCGCGAAGTCGTCGTAGATCGAGACGCCGGCGACGTCGGCGACGAGCTCTTGCCGACGGCGGACACCGCGGAATCCCTCGAGCGCACCGAGCAACGCATCGATCGGGACGTCGCACGCCTCGTGTGCGAGCGCGATGGCAGCGGTCGCGTTGCGGACGTTGTGCAGCCCCGAGAGCGGCGTACGCGCAGTGCCGACGAGCGAGCCGTCTCGGCGCAGATCGAAGAGCCGGCGTGTGCCCTCGATCCGCGGCGACGCCACCCAGCGCGGCGACAGGTCCGCCGTGTCGTCGCCTTCGACGCCGTAGCCGATCACGCGCAGCCGACGGGCGTCGCGAACGACGGCGCGCACGCGCGGATCGTCGGCCGCCACGACGAGCGCGGCGCCATCGGGCATGCGCTCGACGAACCCGGTGAACGCGGCGAGGTAGCTCTCGAGCGTCGGGTAGATGTCGATGTGGTCGTGCTCGATGGAGGTGACGATCGCGCCCGAAGGAAGGTACTGCCACATCTTCGGGCTCTTCTCGAAGAACGCGGAGTCGTACTCGTCGCCTTCGATCACGAACGGCCCGCCCACGTGCCCGATGCGATAGCTCGTCGGAAAGTCGCCGGGGATCCCGCCGACGAGGAAGCCGGGGTCTGCACCGACGGCGTGGAGCAGGTACGCGAGCAACGAGCTGGTCGTCGTCTTGCCGTGGGTGCCCGCGACGACGAGGCTCTTCCGATCGCGGAGAAAGAGCTCCGCGAGCGCGCCGGGCATCGAGACGTACCGCAGGCCGCGGTCGATGGCCGCGCGCGCTTCGACGTTGGCCGGACGACAGACGTTGCCGATGACGACGAGGTCGGGCGCCGGAGCCAGGTGATCGGGAGAGAAGCCCTCGAGCGTCTCGATGCCCCAGGCGCGGAGCGCGTCGCCCATCGGCGGGTAGAACGCGACGTCGCTGCCGGTGACGCGATGGCCTGCCGCGCGGCACAACCCCGCGAGCGCTCCCATCCCGGTGCCGGCCACCGCGACGAAGTGGACGTGCAGCGCGCGGGCGGGTCGAGCGAGCGCGGCCCCGTCGGAGGGGCGTGGCGGGGTAGGGCTCATCGGACGATCTTGTCGATCGTGTCGCGTGCGCGCGCGCCCACGAGCGCCTCGAGCAGGCGGCGCACCTTCGGGAAGTCGTCGAGCAGCGCATCGACGGCGCCGCGCTCGAACGACACGGCATCGACCTCGTCGAGCGCATCGATGGTCGCGGTGCGCGGAGCACCCGTCAGGACGCTCACCTCGCCGAAGCACGCGCCGCGCGTCAGCTCCGCCAGAGCCACCGAGCCGCCCGGCGCCTCGGTACGAACGCGCGCACGGCCGCGCAACAGAACGTAGAAGTGATCGCCCTGCTCGCCTTGCGTGATGATGCGGCTCCCTCTCGGGAACGACACGACGAGCCCCGACGCGAGGAAGCGCTCGCGGCCGGCTTCGTCGAGAGACTTGAAGAGATGGCTCGTCGCGAGGAGGACGGCGGTCTCGGCGACGAGCGTCGCGTGCTCTTCCTCCGACAGCGGGCGTCCCGGCAACGTCGATGCTCTCGGCTCGCTCATCATCACCTCTGGTCGTACACCCGCGCGCGCGTTCGGCCGAACCTCGGCCAGGATCGGCGTTGACAGCCCGACGGCACACCTCCATAACTTGAACTGACTCGGAGCGCATCATCCCCAAGCCGAGCATCGAGTCGGGAGGCGTGCGATGAAGCCTGCTCCCAAGCCCGTCGTCGACGATCCCTTCCAGAAGGTGAAGGACCGGCTGGCGGAGCTGCTCGATGCGCTCGGCGAGAAGCTCTTCCCGCGTCCCGAGCCCGAGCCGCTGCCGGTTCCGGTGCGCGTACGCGACCGGCGCTGAGCCCCACGGTCGGCCACGCGCCCTGACGCCCTCGACGTCGAAGGGCGCGCGCTGCTACCTTTCGCGCGACCGACGATGCAGGACGACGACCGAACGACCGGGGAGACGCCTCTCGAGACCTCGGGCTCGACGCGCATCGGGGGAACACAGATTCGCGACGACGGCACGGGGCCCTCGCTCGTCGCGCACCGGCAGAAGCTGCTCGTGGTCGACGGTCCGGACCGCGGCGTCGAGATCGAGCTGTCCGGCACGCACCTCGGCATCGGCACCGCCGGCGGCAACGACCTGGTGCTCAACGACCCGACGGTCAGCCGTCGTCACTGCGAGATCATCGTGCGCGGCGAGCGCTACCTCGTGCGCGATCTCGGATCGACCAACGGCACGACCATCGACGGCACGCCGATCGTCGAAGCGTTCCTGCAGCCGAACGCGCGCCTGCGCCTCGGCGACACCGAGATCCTCTTCCAACCGAAGAAGAAGTGGGTGCGCGTCGAGGCCGCCGAAGGCGACCACTTCGGCGAGCTCTACGGCGTCTCCGGCGCGATGCGCAGCGTCTTCGGCCTGCTGCAGAAGGTCTCGACGACGGAGCTGTCGGTCATCCTCATCGGCGAGACCGGCACCGGCAAAGAGCTCGCCGCGCGCGCGATCCACGGAGCGAGCCGCCGCGCACAGAAGCCGTTCGTCGTCGTGGACTGCGGCGCGATCAGCGAGAACCTGATCGAGAGCGAGCTCTTCGGGCACGAGCGCGGCGCCTTCACGGGCGCGGACCGCGCACGCACCGGGGCCTTCGAGCTCGCGCACAGCGGGACCATCTTCCTCGACGAGCTCGGCGAGCTGCCTCTCGAGCTGCAGCCGAAGCTCCTCCGCGCGCTCGAGCAACGCGAGGTCAAACGCCTCGGAGCTCCGCGTCCGGTCGAGGTCGACGTGCGCGTCATCGCCGCGACCAACCGCAACCTCTCGGAGGAGAGCGCCGCCGGGAACTTCCGCGAAGACCTGTTCTATCGGCTCGCCGAGGTGGTCATCGAGCTGCCGCCGCTGCGCAATCGACGCGAGGACATCCCCGTCATCACCAAGCGTCTCGTCGACGAAGCCACGCGCTCGGGGCAGACCACCGTGCGCGGCATCGCGGACGAAGCGATGCAGATGCTCATCTCGCGCGACTGGCCCGGCAACGTGCGCGAGCTGCGCAACGTGCTGCGACGTGCGACGGCGCTCGCCACCGCCGACGTGCTGCGTGCCCACGACCTCGCCAGCATCGAGCCGGCCATCGTGCGCGACCCCCAGGCGGGCGCGGCCACCGCGACGTCGATCGACGTGGGAGAGACGCTCGCGATCAAAGACGCACGCGACCGGTGGATCGCACCGATGGAGCGCGAGTACCTCGTGCGCATCCTGCGGCGAACGAGCGGCAACCTCGACGCGGCCGCGGCCGCAGCGGGCCTGCACCGCAAGTCGCTCGAGCGCCTGCTGCGCCAGCACGGTCTGCGCGCCGCCGACGTCCTGCGCTAGCGAGCGCGCTCTTCTCCGGGCGCGCTCGACGCCGCGCGCACGTCAGGCGCGGCTGTCGCGACGGATCGCCCGCTTCATCCAGCGGTGCTCGATGCGCGCGTCGTCGAACGGCTCGCCGAACGCTTCGTAGCCGAGACGCTCGTAGAACGGGATCGCGCTCACCTGCGCCGCGAGCAAGACGGTCTCGAAGCCGCGGAGCGCCGCCTCGGCCTCGAGCGCCGCCATGATCGCGCGCCCGACGCCCGCTCCGCGCAGCTCGCGGAGCACGGCCACGCGCTCGGCCTTCGCGACGCTGGGGTCTTCCGGTTTGGGCCGCATGCGCGCCGTGCCGACGACGCGACCCTCGATCTCGGCGACGAAGTGCTCGCACTGGGGATCCAGACCGTCGAGCTCCTCGTCCTCGCGGACGCCTTGCTCGGCGACGAACACGACCCGTCGCACGTCGATGGCGTGCGCGAGATCGCGCGGATCGCTCGTGCACCGGACGCTGATGGGCACACGCATCTCGGGCACGAGGATACCCGGCACGGGGCGCTTCGCGACGGGGGACCTTCCGCGCGCGTGGCTCAGCCGGGCTCGAGCGCGATCGTGACGTCGAAGGTCTCGCGCCCGTACGAGCTCTCCCAGACGCGCACGGTGCGCGTCCCCGTGTCGACGTGCATCGCGGGATCGCCGTCTCCGGCGGTGACCTGGTCGTCGCGTCCGGAGATGCGCGCGCGCCCGAAGGCATCGAACCCGTCGAGGCGGCACGCGAACAGGCCCGACGGCGCGGGACCGTAGAGCGTTCGGCCTCCACAATCGATCC
>JADZFZ010000533.1 GCA_020854145.1 Deltaproteobacteria bacterium
CCTCGAGGTCGACGATCGACGGGGCCTCCGTCGCGATCAGCGTCTCGACGTCGCTCGCGAGCATGGGCACGACCGCCCCCTCGCGAACGAGCAACACGGGCGTCCCGATGGGCGCTGCGAGCGTCTCGTCGCCGGGGCCCACGTGCTCGTCGCCGGATTGCCAGCGGACCCATCGACCGGCCGGCACGTGCACCCGCCTGCTCTCGACACCCGGCTCGACGACGGGCGCGACCAGCAACGCGTCTCCGAGCAGGTACTGGTCCGTCGCGGAGATGGCGCCTGGGTCGTCGGGATACGCGAGCCCGAGCGCACGGACGGGTGGGGTCCCACGCGCGCTCGCGGCGAGCGCCTGCACGCGCAGATAGGGCACGAGGTCCATGTGCAGCCGCATCAGCGCGCGCATCACGACCACGGCCTCGTCGTCGTACTCCCACGGATTGTGGGAACGCCCCGCGCCGCCGAGCTGGAAGACGGGCGTGAGCGCAGTGTGCTCGGCCCAGCGGAGCAACAGCTCGCGCTCGGGCATTCCCATCCGATAGCCGCCCGTGTCGGCTGCGAAGCTCGGGAAACCGCTCGCGGCCAAGGACTGCACGGCGCTCACCGACGCCGGGAGCCCGCCCACCTCGCCATCCAGGCCCGTCCGGAAATCATTGTCGAGATCACCCGGCCAGATGACGTCGACGTCGACCTGACCGCCCCACACCGAGGCGCGCCCGATGACCACTCCGCCCTCCTCGCCGGCGCCTTCGTCGAGCGCCCGCCGATAGGCCCGGTGATAGAGACGCGCGTATTGTCCGTGCATCTCCCGGTCGGTGGAGCCGTCCGAGAAATCGAGCCCGGGACGGACCCCGAAGAGCTCGGGCACCACGTCCTCGGCATAATCGAGCTTGAAGCCGCGAATTCCCATGGCGACGAGCGGCGCGATTCTCTCGACCCAGAACTCCGTGGCACCGGCGTTCGTGAAATCGATCATCGCGCCCGAGGCGCCGGGTGCGGCGGGGGAGATCCAGGGCTCCCCGCCGCTCGTGACCAGCCACCCTTCGTCGGCGGCCTGCCCGAACAGTCGCTCCGCCTCGTTGTCCGCGTCGGACGGCGAGACGTCGTCTTCGTCCGGGGCGTCCAGATACGGAGTGCTCCACAGGAATGTCGCGATCCCCTGCCGGCGCATGGTCGCGATCAATCCCGTGGGATCGGCGAATCGCGATTCGTCGAATCGGAGATCGTTGTAGGAGGTCTGCCACGGATTGTCGATCCACATGACCGACAGCGGGAATCGCTCCTCGCGATATCGAGTGAGATCCGCCAGGACCTCGTCGCCACTCTCCCATTCGTTGCGCCACTGCATGTTGCCGAATGCCCAGAGCGGCGGCAATCGCGGGCGTCCGGTGACGCGCGTGTGCTCCTCGATCGCGCGAATCGGGTCGCGCGTGGCGAACAGACGAAGGTCGAGCTCGTTGCCCTCGAAGGTCGCGCCGATCACCTCGGGATCCGCCGCGGCCACGTCGAACGCCCCCGACTCTCGGCTCTGCACGAAGACGCCGGGACCGGTCGTGCCGACGAGGAACGGGACGGGCACGTGCCGCTCGTTGGTGCCCGAGGACGTCCCGCCCACCATCAGCTGCACGGGAATCATCCGTCCGCGGACCTCGGGTCCGTCGAAGAGCTCGCCGAGGCCGTGATAGCCGACGTCGTCGGCCCCCGCGGCCAGGCGCAACCGCATGAGCACCACGCGCGCTCCGCTCGCGCGGAGCACGACGTGGAAGACGGCGACGTCTTCGTCGGGCTCGCTCACGTCGAGCTCGATCGACACGGGTCCGGTGGGACAATCGATGGTCCCTCGCAGGGTGCCGCCATCGTCCTCGAGCGCGGTGACGATGCCCGCGGGCACGTAATCGACGCCGCGTGGGGCCTCTGCGGTGCGCGGATCGTAGAAGCGATCGGGTCGCGGCGACTCCAGCTCGGCGCGCCCGACGTGCAGCGCCGACGCGCCGGTCGCGGACGCGAGCGCGGTGCCGTCCGAGTCGGCGAGCTCGAAGGAGAATGGATCGGTCTCGATCCGCAGGGTCCACCCGTTCGTGCTCGTGACCGCGCGCGGTACGGCGGGTGCGCCCGCGTCGCGCCCGGCGGCCTCGGCCGGGTCTGCGTCGGAGGCGCCGTCGCGCGTGGCGTCGGGCCCGGAGTCGAGGGGCTCGGTCGTGCCGTCGTCGTCTCCGCACGCTGCGACGGCGAGCGCGAAGGCGCCGAGCGCGGCACCCACGATTCGGATCGAGATGCGGGAGCGACGCCGGCGCATGCCGGGATTCTGCCCGGATGTGACGTGCTTCGGTGGATTGCGCGCAACGCACCGCGCACGTGCGGTGGGCGAACGAGCGGTGTTCCGTTGGTTGCGATCGCGCAATCGAGACGACGGAACGGCGATTGCCGATGGAGCGGCCGTGCGTTCGGCACCTGGTCTGGTCGCGATGTGGATCGCCGGCTGTGTCGCGATCGGCGTCGCGGGTTGCGAAGGGAAGTTCCTCGATCCGCCGGGCCGGCCCGACGGCCCACGCCCGGGTACGCCCGGCGCGCCGCCGCCGGGAGGCACGGGCGAGATCCCCGGCTTGACCGGGCCGATCGGCTCCGGTCCGGGCGCGCCGACCGTCGAGAGCTGCGGCGAGCCCGACCCGGGGCCGAACCCCATCCGCGCGCTGACGTCGGTGCAGTACCGCAACGCGGTGCGCGAGCTGCTCGGGCCGAGCGCCGATCCCGGTGACCTCCTGGTGGAGTCGGTCGCGCCCGACCACGGCTTCCGAACGCACGTCGAGGTCAACGTCGCGTCGGCCGCGAGCACCGATGCCTTCTACGCCGCGGCCGAGCGCGTGGCGCTCGCGGCCGTCGCCGATCTGGGCGCCGTCCTCGGGTGCGACCCCGCCAGCGCCGAGTGCGTCGACGGCTGGGTCGAGCCCTTCGCCGAGCGTGCCTATCGGCGACCGCTCTTCGACGAAGAGCGCGCTGCGCTACGCAGCGTCGTGGACGCGGCCGCGCGCGAGAGCTTCGAGCCGCGTGACACCGTGGCGATGGTGATCGAGGCCGTGCTGCAATCGCCGCAGTTCCTGTACGTCAGCCAGACGGAGGTGCCGGACGGCGAGCGACCTCCGAGCGTGGTCGCGCTCGCGGATCACGAGATGGCGTCGCGGCTGTCGTTCTTCTTGTGGGACGCGCCGCCGGACGAGTCGCTCCGGTCCGCGGCCGCGGGGAGTCGGCTGCACACGGCCGAGCAGGTCGAGATCGCGGCGCGGCGCATGGTGCTCGACCCGCGGACCGTGCCGGTCGTGTCGCGCTTCTTCGAGGACTTGCTGGAGCTGCGGCGCCTCGACCGCGGCACGAAGGACACGAGCGTCTACCCCGATTGGGGCCCCGAGGTGGAGCCCTCGACCTACGAGGAGCTGTCACGATTCGTGGGCTGGGCGTGGCTCGAGAGCGACGCGCGCCTCGAGACGTTCCTGACGGCGCCGACGACGTTCGTCAACGGTCCCCTGGCGCGCATCTACGGTGTCGGCGGGCCGTCGAGCGCGAGCGAGTGGCAGCGCGTCGATCTGGATCCTGCGCAGCGTGCGGGTGTGCTCACGCAGATTGGCTTTCTCGCGTCCCACGCGTACTCCGACGGCAGCTCGCCCATCGCGCGCGGCGCGTTCCTCCGCGCGCAGCTGCTCTGTCAGGTGCTCGTGCAGCCGGTCGGCGTCAACATCATGCCGCCGGATCGCGACCCGACGATCACGGGACGCGACCGATTCTCGGAGCACCGGGACAATCCCGCGTGCTCGGGCTGCCACGACCTCATCGATCCCGTCGGCTTCGCGTTCGAGCACTACGACGGCATCGGGCGGTGGCGCGACACGGAAGGCGAGGGGTTGACGGTCGACTCGTCCGGCGTGCTCGAGCACGCCGGC
>JADZFZ010000534.1 GCA_020854145.1 Deltaproteobacteria bacterium
GCACCAGCGGGATCGAGCAGCGTGCAGCCTTCGGTGGTCACCTCCGCGCGGAGCGGCTCGTTCCACGGGAGCTTCTTCGCGGAGGCGAGCACGTACGTCGGGAGCCATCCGCGATTCTCGATCGTGGCTTCCACGCGGACGACGCCTTCGGCCACCTTCTCGGTCCGTGTCGCGACCACGACGCGCGGCGCGAGCGCGGCCATACGCAGGAGCACGGCGCTCTGCGTCCGGCACACCTCCGCGAGCTTCTCGAGCGGCGGGTTCGACACCCCAATCCTCGGGTCGTACCCGCCGACCTCGACCTCGCCGAGCTGCGGGTGCGTCACGCGATTCCACGGTCGCACCACGCGACCCGCATTGTGCTCGCGGTCCCACTTGGCGAATCGCTCCCAATCGGCGCGCCCGAGATTGGCATATTGATCGACGAATCGTTTGGCGCCCGGCGCGCCGATCTGGCGGAAGAAATCCCAGAGCTCCACGACCCACGCGATGCAGCCGCGCTGGTGATAGGCATAATCGGTCAAATCCCCGCGCAGCGGCTTGTCGGGCTCGTAGAGGAACTCGTCGTGCCCGCTCACGGTCGGGTACCCCGTCAACGACTCGGCCCAACCGGCGAGCAGCTTGTAGATGGCCAGATCGGACTCTTCCATCTTCGAGTCCGGCGCGTGACCGAGCGGGCGAATCAGCACTCCGCCGAAAGTGTGCAGGTTCAGCCATGCGAACATGTGCGGTCGCCTGGTCGTGACCTCGACGACCGCGCGGGTCTCGGGCTCGCTGATCGGGTGGCGGCCCGCGCCAATCTGATCGGGCTCGGGCGCCCACGACCAGGGGAAGTTGCGATTGAAATCGGGATCGTTGCCGCCGAGATAGGAGGCAGTGGGCACGGTCGAGCCGTCCCACGGCTCGATTCGCCCCTCGGGGTAGACCTTGTAATAGGGCCCCTCGTCCTCGAACGTGCGCGGCACCATCAATCCGCGCTCCGTCTTCGACTCGACCAGCTCGCCGGTCGGGTCCACCACGCGCATCGCCAGCATCAGCCCGTCGCCGTCCAGGTCTCCCGGCACCCACCGCGGCGTCGGCTTTCCCGCTCGCTCGTCGCGCGGCACCGAGCGCACGTACCCACCCGTCGCGAGGACGTGCTCGGCACCGTCGGGCGACATCCGCGGCATCACGTAGAAGAGCACCTCACGGAGCGTCTCCACCATCGCCGGCGCCAGCCCGTGCGTCGTCTCGCCGAGGTGGAGGCGAATCACGTCCTCCGCGATCGCGAGCGCCACGCTCGAGCCGCACACCTCCGTCGCGTGCATGTTCCCGTCGACCCAGACAGCCGGCCTCGTGCGGTCCGGCTCCGGCCCGATCGTCAACAGCCACACGTCGCGTCCTTCGGGCGTCTTGGCCACCGACTCGAGACGCACGAGGTCGGGCCATCGCCCGGCCCATCCGCGCACCACCGCCGTCAGCTCCGAATCCCTCAGATACGCTTCGCGAAACACGGGGACAGGATCTACCCAACCAAGCTCGCGAGATCACGAGGTTTCTGCGGCCGGTCGACCATTTCGTCCGGCCTCCCGGACGCGTCGTCCGCCTCGCGTCGCGGTCGGGTCCAGCGCCGAGAAGGAGCCGGGCGTGAATCCACGCTATCGTGACCCCCATGAGCGAAAGCCGCGACGACAAAGCCGCGCTCCATCGACTCGGCGACGCGCTCCGCCAGCAGGCCGGCGCCTCGGGGGTGATCACGCTCGACGAGCGCGGCATGCGGGCGATGGAGGAGCTGGTCTCGGACCTCACGGGCGAGAAGGGCATCCCGATGCTCAAGCTGCACCGGGACGCGCCCACCCGATTCCGGCTGCAGCGCACGGGACGCAACGCCGAGGTCACCGTCGAGTGGCAACGCGACATCGGCGCGATCGTCGTGCTCGGCGACTACCTCGGCCAACGCAAGTTCCAGCGCCTCTTCGTGTACGACCCGAACGAGGCGCGATGGCGCCGGATGGACGGCGTGCGCGGCCTCTACGAAGAGCTCACCGACGCGCTCACCGAGGTCCTCTTCCCCGAGGTCCGGCGCTAGATTCGTCGAGCGCTCGCCCCTCACCCCGAACCCTCTCCCCTTTCGGGGAGTCGGAGCCTGGTCCCGGATCCAGGCCCGTACCGATACACTGCGGCCCCGAGGAGGAATCTCGTGAAGCGTTCGACTCGTCTGACGTACCCGATGGTCCGCGACGACGGCGGCCTGCGCCGCGCGTCGTGGGACGAAGCGCTCGACCGCGCGGCCGACGGCATCCGCCGGTCGATCGACGCGCACGGCCCGACGTCGGTCGGCATCTTCTCGTGCTCGAAGGCGACCAACGAGGTCAACTACGTCGCGCAGAAGCTGATCCGGACGGCCATCGGCTCGAACAACATCGACTCGTGTAACCGGACCTGACACGCGCCCAGCGTCGTCGGTCTGGCGACGGTCTTCGGTGCAGGCGGCGGGACGAGCTCCTACCGCGAGGTGGAGGAGACGGACGTCATCCTCCTGTGGGGATCGAACGCCCGCGAGACGCACCCGATCTTCTTCCACCACGTGCTCAAGGCCGTCCGGCGCGGCGCCAAGCTCTACGTGATCGACCCGCGGCGCACCGCCTCCGCGGCGTGGGCCGACGGGTGGCTCGGTCTCGAGGTCGGCTCCGACATCGCGCTCGCGAACGGGGTCGCCCGCGTCATCCTCGACGAGCACTTGGAGAATCGCTCGTTCATCGAGCGCGCGACCTCCGGGCTCGACGCGTACCGCGATCACGTCCTGACCCACTACCCGCTCGATCGCGTGACCCGCGACACGCACGTCTCCGGCGATCTGATTCGACGAATGGCTCGTGATTACGCCACCGCCGATCGCGCGATGATCTGCTGGACGCTCGGGATCACGGAGCACCACGACGCCGTCGACAACGTGCTCGGGCTGATCAATCTCGCCCTCCTCACGGGGCACGTGGGCCGGCGCGCCTCCGGGCTCAATCCTTTGCGCGGGCAGAACAACGTCCAGGGCGGGGGCGACATGGGCGCGTTGCCGCACAAGCTGCCCGGCTTCCAGGACGTCGAGAACGACGAGATCCGCGCGCGCTACGACGCGCTCTGGGGGGCGACCGTCCCGCCGAAGAAAGGTTGGCACCTCACGGAGATGTTCGAGGCCATGGACCACCGGCAGCTGCGCGCCCTCTACGTGATTGGCGAGAATCCCGCGCAGTCCGAGGCCGACGCGACACGCACCATGCGTCTGCTGCGAGGCCTCGAGCACCTCGTCGTGCAGGACATCGTGATGACCAAGACCGCGGAGATGGCCGACGTCGTCTTGCCGGCGAGCGCGTCGTGGTGCGAGAGCGAGGGCACCGTCACCAACAGCGAGCGCCGTGTGCAACGCGTCCGAGGCGTGCTCTCGCCGCCCGGCGACGCGCGCGACGACATCGACATCCTCGTCGCCATCGGCAAGCGCCTCGGCCGCGACCTCGGGATCACCTCCGCGCGCGAGGCGTGGGACGAGATGCGCTCGCTCTCGCCGCTGCACGGCGGCATGACGTACGAGCGCCTCGAAGCGCACGGCGGTCTGCAGTGGCCCTGCCCGACCGAGGACCATCCGGGCGCTTCGTTCCTGCACGGTCGCCTCTGGGCCGATCCCGTCGTCGGGCCGCGCGCGCCTTTCCACGTCGTGGAGCAATCAGGACCGGTCGACAAGCTCGATTCCGATTACCCGCTGCGATTGACCACCGGACGCCGCCTCGAGTCCTTCAACACCGGAGTGCAATCCGGCGGCTTCCAGTCTCCGCTCCACCGCGGTGAATCCCTCGATCTGCACCCCGACGACGCGGCGAGCCTGCGCGTCGCGGACGGCGAGACCGTGCGAATCGTCTCGCGCCGTGGGTCGGTCGTCGCGCCCGCTCGATTCGACACGAGCCTTCGCCCGGGGACCGTCTTCATGACGTTTCATTTCCCCGACCACGTCGAGACCAATCTCCTGACGATCGACGCGTGGGATCCCAAGTCCGGCACGGCCGAGTTCAAGGCCTCCGCCGTTCGCGTCGAGAAGATCGATGCCCGTTCGCCCTGAGCCGCGCACGCTCGTGCGCGAGTCGAAGGGCCGGAGCCGTCCTTCGACTGGCCCTCACTTCGTTCGTGCCGCTCAGGACGAACGGGATTGCGTGTGACCCGTGGACCTTCGCGCCATCGCGACGCCGCCGACCGACGAAGAGCGTGCGACCGTCGATTCCCTGCTCGCTCCCGAGCCCGACGGCGAGCTCGGCCTATCGCCGCGCGAAGCCGATTCGCGGCGGCATCTGCTGCTCCCGACGCTCCACGCGATTCAATCGCGGTTCGGCTGGATCACCCCGGGTGCGCTCGGTTACGCGTGCCGCCGATTACACGTTCCGCCTGCGGAGGGATACGGGGTCGCCTCCTTCTACGCGCTGTTCGCGCTCGCACCGCGCCCGCCGACCGTCGTGCACGTCTGCGACGACATCGCGTGCAAGGCCCGCGGCGCCGATTCCCTCCTCGAGTCCCTCTCGCGCGCTCCGGAGCAGCCGCTCGCCTCCCACATCGCGCGCTCGC
>JADZFZ010000535.1 GCA_020854145.1 Deltaproteobacteria bacterium
ACTTCTCGTTGTGCCTGTACAACGCGTGGATGGAGAGCCTCGATTACACCACGCACACGATTCACCTGAATCATCGAACGATGCAGTCGGACGAGCACGGGAACTTCGAGGTCTGCCTCGCGCACCGCGATCCCGGGCACCCGAACTGGCTCGATACCGCCGGCCACCACGCGGGCTACCTGCTCGCGCGCTCGCTCCTGCCCGAGGGCAATCCGAGCGAGCTGTCGGTGCGCGTGCTCTACGAGAAGGAATGGGAAGCCGAGAAAGCCCGGCGCGCAGGGTGAGTCAGCGTCCGGGCAGAGGCGGCACCGTCTTCTCCCAGCTCGGGCGCTTGGCCATGTCGTCGAGGAATCGACGCACGTTGGGGTGATCGGCGGGCAGATCCTCCGGCAACAGCGGGAGATAGGCCAACATCGGCGCGACGAAGAGATCCGCGAGGGACAGCTCCGTGCCCGCGAGCCAGCGGGCATTGCCGAACGCGTGGTCGAGCACGGCGAGCTGGTGCCGGATGCGGGGCATCGCGGCGTCGATGAGGGTGCGGTTTGGCTGACCGTCGGGGCCGCTCGGCATCGCGTATTGCAGGATGTAGCCGCGCACCATCGCGTCGTAGAAATAGTCGTTCGCGGAGCTGATCCACTGGAAGGCGATGGCACGGTCCTGGGCGTCGGCGGGCAACAACGGCGGCGCGTCGAACGCCGACTCCAGGTACATCACGATCGCGAGCGTCTCGTGGAGGCGAAAGTCGCCGTGCTGGAATCCGGGGATCTTGCCGAACGGGCTGATTCGGGTCAGCTCGTCGCTCTTGGGTCCCATCGGCTTGAGCTCGTACGCGATGCCCTTCTCCTCGCAGGCGAGGCGCGCCGTTCGGACATACGTGCTGCGTGGGTCACCGAGAATCACGACGTCGGGCATCGTCAGTCCTCCAACGAGTCGAGCAGCGAGAAGGTGCTCCGCGCCCCCTCGTCGGTCGCGGTGGGCGGGGCCGCCCGAGGAGCGGGCAATCGGACCCAATCGGAGCGGTCGGCCTTGTCGCGCAATCCCTCGAGCGAATAGATGGCGATTCGACCGGGCTCGATGCCCGCCGCCAACGCGGCTGCGATGTCCGATTGCATCTCGTCTGCGCTGACGATTCCCGTCTCGATGCCGATCCCACTGCCCGTGGTGCCGAGGTCGACGCCCGCGAGCTCCGCCCAGCGCTCGACCGCGGTCGTCGCGTACGTGGTCACGAGACCCGCGGTGTAGGGCTCACCGGACTCCGGAGGGAACTGCGCGTCGAAGAGCGAGCGGTAGACCTGGAACGACACGTTGTCCCACGTGATGCCCTCGATGGGAGTCCACATCACGTGCGCGACGGTCTGGTCGCCGTCCCGATAGTCGTCGAGATTCATGGGTAGCGTCGTGACGGTCCAGCGGAGGCCGCGCGCGCGGACCCGTTGGCCAGCCTCGTCGAAGAGACCGCGTGCACGATCGAACGCGACCACGTCGATGCCGGACAACGCCCAGCCTGCGATCTCCGTGATGGGCGCTCCCGACTCGCGCATCTCGGAGAGCATCTCGATTCGCTGGATGGGCATCTCCATGTCGACGACGATGCCGTCGAGGCGCGGACAGAGCGCGTCGCGTCGGTCGAGCAGCTCGTCCACGAAAGGAAGGAAGACGTCGACGTTGCCTTGATTGGGCCAATAGCCGTCTTCGCGCGCGAGCACGGGCCACCAGACGAGACCGATGTCGTGACGTTCGGCTGTGTCGCAGACCGTGCGGAGATACTCGTCGGTGGTCTCGCCGCGAACGACGGCGACGTTGACGTTCAGCCCATGGCTGCCGGCGAAAGCGAGGTCGGCTTCGACGTCCTCGAGCGCGAGGAACTCGGCCCAGACCGTCATCCGGTCGGGATGGCGAATCGGCGCCGGAGCAGCTTCGTCGTCGGCGCAGGCGACGAGCGCGATCGCAGCCGCCACGGCGGCCCCCAGACGGGCCCGGGACCAGTCTCCCTCTCGCGGAACGAGGTGAGGGGCGAGCACTCGATCGATTGGAAGTGCTCGTCTAGAAGCGGTCGGATTTCGAGGAGTTAGCAGGGTCGATCCTGTCCCCGAGCATACGCGCGATCCAGGCGGCGATGAAGGAGTCGATCTCGCCGCGCAGGACGTCTTTGACTCGAGGGGTTCGCTCGCCGGTGCGGGGGTCTTCGACGAGCGCGGCGCGGCCGGTGTGGTAGCGGCGGGACTCGTCGAGGGACTGGCCGCGGCCGGCGAGCAATCGGGCGGCGACGTCGCGGAGGTCGTCGGGATCGCCGCTGCCTTCGAGGCGGAGCACGTGGCCCGTGGACTCGCTGCGCGCGAGCGCCGAGGAGGCGATTCGAGGTACGAAGGCACCCGCCTTACGTTTGACGGGCTGCGCGACGATGCCGAGCAGGGCAGGGCCTTCACCGTCGGCGCGGTGGACCCGGACGGAGGCGGCGATGCGCGCGGCGTCGGTGCCGGGATCGGTCGAGGGTGCGCGCCGGTCGGTGGTTCGACGATGGGTCCCGCGCTCGGCAGCGAGGAACCCGTAGACGCCCGGGCCGGAGACGCGGAGCACGACGCAATGCGGGTCGTGCGACTCTGCGATGGCGCTCGCCTCGTAGCCGCGACGTTCGGCCCATCCGAGGTACATGCGTACGAGGGTGTCGACCCATTCGCGTTGGGGCGCGTCGGACCCCGAGCCGGTGATCTCGACCAGGACCTCGTCGACGGTCGCGAGCGTGCCGGTCGCGACGCGCGCCTCGGCGAGCTGGACCTCCCGCGCCGCGAGCTCGACGGCTCGGGCCGCGGCGACGAGCACGGACGGATCGGTGAGCGCGCCGCGCGCGCGGTGGAGCGCGGCGGCACAACAAGCGCCGAGCTTCGCGAGCTCGGCGACCTGGGCGTCGAGAGCCCGATAGGCGCGCAGCGTCGCCGCGGCCCGAGGTGGGTCGTCCCAGAACGTGGGCGCCTGGGTCTCCGCGAGCATCTCGGTCCGCCTCGCCGAGAGCGCCTCGAGCTCGGCGGCACGCGTGATGTCGGCGGCGCGCGCGCCGAGCTTCATCGCGTCGTCCACCAGCCCGCGTGCGTCGCGTCTTCGGTGAGCGACCTCGGCGCCGACGGTCGGCATCACGACGGGCTCGGTGGGGGTGACGCCGGTGGCCGGGTCGGCCAACGCGGCGACCCGGCCGTGCCCTCGCGCGAGCACACGTACGTGAGTGCCCGGCGGCAGCGGCTGGCGCGTGATCTCGACGGCGAGCGCGGACGTGAGCGTCTTCTCGATCTCGCGCTGCAGGTATCGAGCGCCGAATATCGGCGAATAGCCCTTCTCGACGAGCACGTCGATGACGTCCGGCTCGATGTCGACGTCGAGGGAGCGCGCGCGAATGCCGTCGCGCTCGAGCACGCGTCCCACCTCGCGGAGCGCGATCTTGCGAATCTCGACCCTGCCGAGCGGGTGGAAATGGCAGACGGCATCGAATCGATTGAGCAGCTCGGGTCGGAACAGGGCGCTGATTCGACGTTCGACCTCGGCGAGCAGCTCCTCCGCAGAGCGATCGGGGGAGAATCCGAGGGGCGGCTCCCGATAGACCTCGGCGCCCGCATTGGACGTGGCGGCAATCAGGACGTTGCTGCAGGGCACCGTCTCGCCCAGGGCATTGATGAACTTGCCCTCGTCGAAGAGCTGGAGAAAGCGGTCGTGGCACGATTTGCCTGCCTTCTCGAACTCGTCGAGCAGCAGGACGGCGAATGCCTTGCCGTCCAGCAGACGAGTGAGCTCGCCGCGGCGGGCGTCGCGTCCGTGGCCCCACGGAGAGCCGAAGAGGACCGTCTCGTCACCGTCGTCGGGATAATCCGACATGTTGACGCGGACCATTCGATCGGCGGATCCGAAGAGGTACTCGGCCAGCAGCTTCGCGAGGTGCGTCTTGCCGACGCCGGTGGGCCCGGCGAACAGGAAGACGCCGAGCGGGCGGCGCGGATCGTTGAGGCCCGCTTTGAGGAGCGCGACCGAGCGCAAGACGGCGGACACGGCGTCCTGTTGACCGAGAATCCGATCGGCGAAGTGTTTCTCGAGCGCGGCGAGATCGAGCGGGACTCGGTCGTCCACGAGGAGCTTCGGCAGGCGCGTCGCCTCGCAGAACCGGCGCATGACCTCGTCGCCCCCGACGAAGCGGCCCGCGAGGGCGGTGACCTGAGCGGCGGCTTCGCGGAGCAGCTCGACGGACTTTCGCGGATGGCGCTGCGCGAGGAGGAACTTCGTCGTGAGCCGCAGCGCCATGGTGCCCGCCGACTCGTCGACGCGCAGCGATTCGGTCTCGAGGTCGTGCGAGACGCGAGAGAGCAGCAGGCGCATCGCGTCCTCGGAGGGCTCTTCGACGTGCAGCACGTGAATGTGCTCGGCGAGCGCCGGCGTCGTGGAGCGAAGCGCGTTGGCGGTGGCGGCGTCGCTCTCGAGGAGGAATCGGTGATTGCCTGCGCGCAGCGACGACAGCAGGACGGAGGCGAAGAGATTGCCTCCGACGAGCTCGAGGTCCCGCAGGAAGACCAACGTGTGGCTGCCTTTGGGCTCGGCGAGGCTGTCGAGCAACGCCTCGAGCAGCTCGTTCGATTGCTTCTCGTTCGTGGCGCGTGAGGAGATGCTCGAGAGCGCGACCTCGACGATTCGCCAGCTCGAGAGCGCCCGCGGCGCCCGGCCGTCGATGACCCGGCGGGCAATCTCCTGGACCAAGGCCGTCTTGCCGACCCCGAGGTCGCCGACGAGGTGCGGGTGCTTTCCGCCTTGCGAGAGCAGCGCCTCGATCTCGCCGACGACCGAATCGACGCCGTATGCGACGGGGATCTTGCCCTCGCGCGCGAGCGCCGTGAGGTCGCGTTCGATGAGGCGGGACGGATCGTCGAATGGGGATACGCGGTGGGTCTTCGGCACGCGCGCCGAGGTTACCAGCTGGGCTGGCCGTTCTCGTCGCCGAACATCATCGTCATGTAGACGGCGTCGCCCTGGCGATAGACGCCGACGCCGACCGTGCGATTGTTGCAGAACATCGCCGCGCAATGGTGGCTCGCGATGTAGCTGCCGTCGCCGTTGCAGTGCTCCTCGATGCCGGCTTCCCACATGACGATGTACTCGGTGGTCTCGCGAAGCCCATAGGCTTGGCCGACGTTCTCGACGTAACCGTGGCTCGAGTGGCCGACGAACGGTCCGCTCTGGTGCTCGTGAGCGAGGCGGCCGAGCTCCGCGTGCCAGCGCAGCGGCTCGCTGCATTCGCCCGCGTGCATGTGGCTCGCGCGGTATTCGTTGATGATGCGCGCGGCTTCGCATTCGTCGGCGGTGCCTGTGCACGTTCCGAGGCCGTCGCCGGGCGCGGGCGGCGGTGTCGCGGGCCCGGCGTCGGGGCCGGGCGACGGCGGAGGCGGCGGGGGCGGTGCGGGGGGCGGAGGGTCGTCGCGAGGGGGCTCGCCCGCGCGATTGCACAGGTCGCCGCACGACGCGTAGCAGTCCTGTCCCGACGAGACGCAGCTGCCGTCCTCGTCCTCGCGTCCGGCGCACGTGGCACGATCGTAATCGGGGTAACAGATCCCCGTTCCCGTCCCGCTCCAGCAGCGCAGGCCTGCGGGACACTCCGCGCTCGAGCCGGCGCGACACGAGTCGGACGACGCCCGCATTCCGCAGATGCCGCGAATGCAGAGGCCCGAGTGGCTGGAATCGCCCTGGCAATCGGAGTCGCAAGCGCATTCGCCGCCCGGCGGGACGACGGTGGGTGCGGGAGGCGTGGAAGGCAATCCCGGCAAACCAGGAGCGCCGCCGTCTTTCGCGTCGTCCTCCGGCTCGTCCGGAGGCAATCCGGGTGACGAGCCCGCGTCGCGCATGGGCGCCGGTCCGTCCGGGGGCGGCCCGTCGTCGTCGGGGTCCTTGCCCGGGCGCTGGTCGTCGTCGCGATCGAGGTCGGGCGTCGAGGTCGAAGGAGTGCCGCCGACGGTGCAGCCGACCGCGAGCCCGCAGAGAAGGAGCGCGACAGGCCAGCGAGGAAGCACGCATGCTCGCATGCCTCGATGGGCTGCAATGATGGCGCCACGGGTCGCACACGGCCGCACAAGGCGAATCGGCTCGAGAATACCGCCGCCCGGAGCGCTCCAGCGGCGCGTCGGCGGCTCCCCACGAGCTGGGGGCGGAGCCCCCGGCGGAAATCACCCAGAGGGTCGCTCAGAATACGGATCGTGAATCGGGACACGCTCTTTCGGGGAGGCCGTGGGAGGGGTCGCGCTCGTAGCGCGACGCCCTCCCAGCCCGGGGTCGCGGGGGGGCGGCGTTTGAGCCCCCCGCCAGCCACTCAGTCGAAGGCGGCGAGCTCGTGGGTGTCGTGGGCGCAGAACACGGAGACGTCGCTCGAGTGATCGCGCACCAGCTCACGGATGCGCTCGACGTTGTGGTCGCGTGCCTTGCGGTCGACGGCCATCGCGGATTGGAAGATGGCGAGACCGATCGGGCAGCGCGCGCCCTCGATCAGCTTCTCCTCGTGCCAGAAGTAGGCGTCGCCGCAGTGCAGGAGCCAGCGGTCGCCCGAGCGGACGGCGACGGCGCAATGCCCGCGTGTGTGGCCGTGCAGCGGCACGAGCAGGACTTCGGGCTCGACGCCGGGCAGCGCGCGGACGGACTCGAAGCCGAGCCAACGGTCGCCCCCTGCAGAGAGCAGATCCCAATTCGGGCCGTGAGCCCAATGGGCGGTCCGATATCGGCGGCGCTCGTTGCTCGTGCGCCGCTCCATCGCGGCGCGGTGCTCGTCGGCGTGCACGTGCACGGTGGCCGCGGGAAAATCGGGGATGCCTCCGGCGTGATCGAGATCGAGGTGCGTCACGACGATGTGCCGCACGTCGCTCGGGGACAATCCGAGCGCCTCGATGCGTCGCAGGGCGGTCTCCGACTCGACGCCGCCGCCCATGAAGGTGGTGAACAGACGACCGAGGTGACGGTTCGCGTCGCGCACCGCGCCCATCCCGACGCCGGTGTCGACGAGGACGAGCCCGTCGCTGCTCTCGATGACGAGGCAATGGCAGATCATTCGGCCGCGGTCGAAGAGACCGACGTCGGAGCCGATGAGGCGCCCCGCATACGGACAGAGCGTGGCGCAGTTGAGGTGGTGGACCTTCATGCGACGACCCTCGCACGGACCGCGACGGGTACGAACGTCATACGCTCCCCCCGGGTCGGGGGGAGCGCATGGCTGCTTCGATCACATCGCCGGCGGGACGCACTCCGGGATCGGCATGGGAGACGCGACGGGCGCGAGCGTCGTGAGGTAGGTGCCAATCGCGAGGCGGTCTTCTTCCGTCATGCCGAATCGCGGCATGGGCGGGCACAATCCCTGACCCTCCTCGTCGATGCCTTCGGCCAGCGCGCGCGCGACCTGGATGGCCGTCCATCCCTGGATGCCGGTGGCGTCGGGGGTGAGGTTGCGCGTGAAGATGACCTCGGGGAACGGAGGCGAGGGAACGCCGAGCAACGCGGCGGGGAATCCTTCGCCGCCGGCGAAGAGACGGTCCTCGCGGAGCACGGGGCCGGGGCCGGGCATGTTGTGCTCGGTGTGGCACTCCATGCAGACGCCGATTCGCCCGGCGAGGTAACGACCGCGCTCGGCGGCCTCGTAGTCCGGGTCCGCCTCGTCCAGCGTGGTGTGCGGGATCATCGCTTCGGGCACGGAGGGGGACGGGCCCGGCGGAGCATCGACCTGATTCGCGGGGATCGCATTGTCGACCGCGGGGATCGTGCGCAGATACGCGACGATCGCGTCCGCGTCCTCGTCGGTCATGTTGTGCAGCACGTAGTACGGCATGATCGGCAAGAGCGCGTGGCCGTGCTTGGACATGCCGTTCAGGAAGGCATTCTTGATCTCGGCGTCGGTCCAATCGGCGAGGCCGGTGGCGTGCGGCGTCAGGTTCCGCGTGTAGACCGCTCCGACGTCGGGGTCGGTCGGGTCGAGGTCGCCGAAGAATCCGCCGGCCAGGAACATGTCCTCCATCGGCGCGCCCATCGCGTCACGTGGCGTGTGGCAATCGCCGCAGAGGGCCACGTTGAGGACGAGGTACTCGCCACGCGCGACGTCTCCGCCGCCCGCGTCGGGCGTGCCCGTGTCGCCGGGGCCCGTGTCCGGCGTCGCCATGTCGGGTGCCCCCATGTCGGGAGCGCCCATGTCGGTCGTGCCAGTGTCGGCGGGACCGGTGTCCGGAGTGGTCGAGCCACCGTCGTCGTCGCCGCACGCAGCAATCGATGAAGCCAACAGAATCCAAACTATCTTCGTGCTCACGTCATCCTCCGAGATATCGCCTCGTGCGTCGACGACGCGCGAAGCAGAGTGCCAGCACCATCGAGAGGCTGGCGGTCGAGAAGCGCCCATAAGATTGGGAGGATCCGGTCACGGAGCAGCCGCCGTCGGGAGCGGGTCGGACCTCCACGGTGACCGTGGAAGCGACCATGTCGACGGGAGGCGAGCGGCCGTGACGTTCCCAAAGATCGAACATGTGACGACCATTGTCGTCGGTGTGATTGTCGTCGCGGAGGAACTCGACGTACTCGCGCGACGCGGTCTGGTACCAGAGTGTGGCGCGAATGGTGAGAGGGCCCCGAGCGCCACGGGGGATGGCAATTCGATAGGGGGCCTCGTCCCAGTGAGCGAGGGTGCCGTCGGGCTGCATCGGGTAATCGCGGCCGACGGGTATCGTCTCGTCGTCGGGGACGAATCCGCGCGGCGGGATGCGCGTGTCCTCGATGACGCCGTCCTGGAGGACGAAATGGAATCCCTCCACGCCGCCTGCCGACGTGCGCGCCTCGTAGGTGCGCAGCTGCGGGTCGGCGTCGCGAGAGACGCGGCGGCCCGCGTCGGGGTCGTAGGCACCGGAGTGCAGGATTCGCTCGCCATCGGCGTCGTCGACCGTGACCTCGAGCCAACAGAGGCGTCCTTCGGTGTAGCCGGTGGGGAGCTTGTGGCCGGTCTGGTTCTCGACGCGAACGACGATGTCGAGAGCCTCGCCCGCGGTGGACTCGGCGGGCGCGACGATGCCGATCTCCGCAGACGACTCCTGGAGCTGACGGCGGGCGGCCTCCGAGGTCGCTCGGTACGACGCGTCGCGTTCGAGCTCGGGGTGCTCCGCGGCGAGCACGAGAGGCATCCAGGTGTTGCCTCCGGCGAGCTCGTGTCGATGGACGATCCGATTGGGCAGACCCCGCGCGCCGGCCGCCGTGCCGGGCTCTCCCGGGAGGTGGCAGCTCATGCAGCTCCAGCCCTCGGCGGGATATGCGCTCGAGAGCCATTCCGTGTACGTGCGCTCGATGGGGAATCCACCGCGAAACGGGTTCGAGACGTCGTGACAGAGGCCGCAGAGCGCCGAGTCGCGGTGGTATTCGCTGTAGGCGGTCTCGTGGGGTGCGACGGTCTCGCGGATCGGTCCGCGGCGAACGACGTCGTCGGCGACGAAGTATTGGCCCATCCCGATGGGGCGAATGCCGTCGGGGCCTTCGACGAGCCGATGGCAGAAGTCGCAGTTGATGCTGTCGAAGTCGTCGGGCTCGAGCGCGGTCGCGTCGGGCGGGTCGGCGCGGCCGAACAGGTACGCGCGCGGTGAATGGCAGCGAATGCACATCTCGCCGGAGCCGGGGATGTCCTGATTGGCGATGGTCAGGGCAGCATGGAAGAGCGGGTCGCGGGCGGCGTTGGCCATCATGGAGCCGCGCCAGGTGTCGTCTGCTGCGTAGTCGGCATAGGCGCCGTGGCATCCGTTGCAGACGTGCGACGTGCGGAGATCCTGGGTCAGCTCGCCCGGGCGGGTGCCGAGGTCCTGCGCGGACGCGCGCGACGCCGACAGAGATAGGAGCACGACCGCCAGGGCCACGTGGCCCCGGATTCGAATGACGAGCACGCTCGACAGACTATTCCAGACACTCGGCAGCGTGAAGGAGCGACGCGCAAGCCCACCGCTTGACGACGCGCAAGAGA
>JADZFZ010000536.1 GCA_020854145.1 Deltaproteobacteria bacterium
AGTCGGGGCGAGTGGATTCGAACCACCGACCCCCAGACCCCCAGTCTGGTGCGCTAACCAGGCTGCGCTACGCCCCGAGCACTCTCTCGCGAGAGGCCGGCACCATGACCCCGGATCGGGGCACACGCAAGCGCGGCCTGCCGATTCGCCGCGCCTCCCGCGCGGGCTCACGATGGGCTCTGGCCGTCCCGTCGACGGGACGCCACGCTCTGCGCATGGAATCCCCCGCTGCCCTGGAAGCGCAACGCACGCTCGAGTCTCGCGTCGCCGCCATCGATTCGCGCCTCGACCTCTTCGACGAGATCGCGCGGCTGAAACGCGAGCGAAATGCCGTGATCCTGGCGCACTACTACCAGGAGCCCGATATCCAGGACATCGCGGACTTCATCGGCGACTCGCTGCAGCTGTCGCAAGAGGCCAAGCGCACCGCCGCCGACGTGATCGTGTTCTGCGGCGTCCACTTCATGGCCGAGACGGCGAAGATCCTGAACCCGGAGAAGAAGGTCGTGTTGCCCGACCTCGAGGCCGGCTGCTCGCTCGCCGAGGGTTGCCCCGCCGACCGCTTCGCCGCGTGGCGGCAACGATTCCCCGGGGCCGTCGCCGTCAGCTACATCAACTGCTCCGCCGACGTGAAGGCGCTGAGCGACATCATCTGCACGTCGAGCAATGCCGAGAAGATCGTGCGGTCGATCCCCGCGGACAAGACCGTGCTCTTCGCGCCCGACCGCAATCTCGGCAAGTGGGTCGAGAAGCGGACCGGCCGCGACATGAAGCTCTGGCTCGGCAGCTGCGTGGTGCACGAGACGTTCAGCGAACGGAAGCTCGTCGCGCTCGTGGACGCGCACCCCGATGCGGAGGTCATCGCGCACCCCGAGTGCGAGGAGCCGATCTTGCGACGCGCCAAGTTCGTGGGCTCGACGAGCGCGCTGCTCGGCTACGTCACGAAGTCGCCCGCCAAGGCCTTCATCGTCGCGACCGAGCCCGGCATCCTGCATCAGATGCAGAAGGCTGCTCCCGAGAAGACGCTCATCGCAGCGCCCCCGGAGGGCAACTGCGCGTGCAACGAGTGCCCCTTCATGAAACGCAACTCGCTCGAGAAGGTCTATCTCGCGCTCCGTGACCTCCAACCGGAGATCACGCTCGACGAGTCGGTGCGCGTACGCGCTCTCGCGTCGGTGGAACGAATGCTCTCGCTGTCGTGAGCGACTGGGCGTCGCCTCGCGCTCGGTGCCTGACACGAGATACCCAACCGTTCGCCCCGAGCAGCGTCGAGCGGCGCGATCACGTGCTTCGACGAGCTCGGCACGAACGGTGGTTCGTCACCCCGTCAGCTCTCCGGTGGCCGTGACGACGACAACAGCCTCTGCACCAGATTGGGCCCGAGGCTCTCGACCATCAGCTGCTCCACGGTGCTCTCGAGCTGGGCGCGGTCCTCTTGCCGATCGAATCGGAATTGGATGCCCATCCCCGGATCGTTGCCGGCGGAATCGTCGGGCTGAACCACCCATTGCACCCGGCCGAGCACGCTCAACGGCTCGGGCAGACCGGGCACCACCAGCTGGAACACGAACTCGGTCCCGACGGGCAGCGGCTTGGGAGTCCGAATGAACGTGCCGCCGCGACTGATGTTGCGGGTGTAGTCCGCGAAGAAGCTGTTGAGCCGCTTGTACTCGACGCGGAGCTCCACCGCCGCCCGCGGAGACGTACGCCGATCCGAACCGCCGTCGGCCTCGCTCATCGGGACATCGTATTCCGCGGCGCAGCACGTTCGCCAATACGGGACAAGGCTGCGGGGTACGGGTGTAACCTCTGCTCATGCGCGCGTGGCTGGGCTTGGTCCTCTGCAGTGCTTCCCTCTGCATCGTCGCGTGCGGCGACGACGATGGTCCTGGTACGTCGGATGACGCAGGCCGGTCCGAGGGCTCGACGCCCACGCCGCCGGGTCCCACGCCGCCGCCGGGCCCGCCGCCGCCGCCGGGTCCTCCGCCTCCGCCGGGTCCGACGCCGCCGCCGGGGCCTCCGCCTCCGCCCGGCCCGCCGCCGCCGCCGCCACCCGAAGGGGCCTACTTCCCCGCGGGATCGCCTTGGTACGAGGACGTCTCCGCGGCGGCGCTCGACGCCGAGTCGGACGCCGTGATCGCGTTCCTGCAATCGGAAGGATTCGGGCTCGGACGCCTGCAGATCGATTTCTCGATCGAGGTGCTCGTCGCAGACGCGTCCACGCCCATGCGCGAGTTCGAGACCACCGACGACTTCTACGACCCAGACTGCGATCACGTCGCCGTGCCCGTCCCGACCGTGGGCAACATCGAAGGCGAGGACGGCTACGAGTGCACGAGCGACGGCGATTGCCACCTCATCGTGTTTCACCCGCCCATGCAGCGTCTCTACGAGATGTGGCGCGCGAACATCACGCCCGACGGCTTCTTCGGCGGATGCCTCGCGGTCTGGGACACGAGCCGCGTCTACCCGCCGTCGGGACGAGGCGAGCAGTGCACGAGCGCCGATGCCGCCGGGTATCCGATCGCCCCGCTGCTGTTCACGGCCGACGAGGTCGCGGCGGGCGAGATCGCGCACGCGATTCGATTCATCCTGCCGAACGAGCGCATTCGCGACGGCGAGTACGTGCACCCTGCGACGCACGGCACTCCAGCAGCGAGCGGCCCTCCGGACGCTCCTCCCTACGGGACGCGGCTGCGGCTGCGCGCCGATTACCCGCTCGATTCTCTCCCGAACGACGCGGCGCGGACGGTCGCACGCGCGCTGCAGCGTTACGGAATGTTGCTCGCGGACGGCGGCAACGTCGCGCTCACCGCGCAGAGCGATCGTTACACGACCGCCAAATGGGACGGTCTGCTCGAGCCCCGCGACCTCGAATCGATCCAGCCCATGGACTTCGAGATGGTGGACGGCGGCGAGCGGATCGCGCTCACCCTCGATTGCGTCCGCAACCCGTGACGCTTCAGCACGTCCTCGACACGTGATCCACGAGCCGGCTCCACGACGCGCC
>JADZFZ010000537.1 GCA_020854145.1 Deltaproteobacteria bacterium
CAGATCCAGGTGCAGGCGTCGGGCGGCGAGCCCGAGACGCGGCTGCCCGACTTCCGCGGCTTCGACGTCGTCGGACGTCGGACGTTTCGCCCGATGCAGCTGACGATCGGGATGGGCGGACAGGTCGTCGTGCAGTCGACCACGGTCCACACCTACGTGCTGCGCGCGACGACGCCGGGCACGTTCCGCATCGGTCCGGCCGTCGCGCGTCTCGGCGGGCGCGACTTCCAGTCGGGTGTCGTCTCGGTGATCGTGCGCAGCCCCAACGCTGCGCCTCCGTCGGCGCCTGCGCCACCGGGAGCGCCCGGCGGCATCACGCTCACGCCCGTTCCTCCGGGCGGAACGCCGCTCACGCCGGTGCCGCCGTCGCCGCCGCCGCCGTTCGGCGTGCCCCCGATGCCGCCGCCCACGGTACCCACCTATCCGACGCCGGTCCCTCCGACCGATCCGGGGTTCCCGTCGCCGCCGACGGGCACGCTCGACGGCGCATCCTACGACCCGCAGGGCTTCGTACGCGTCGTCACCGAGCCGGTGCGGCCCGTCGTCGGCCAGCAGGTCACGGTCACGGTGTACCTCTACTCGCGCGCTCAGCCGACTTCGCTCCAGGTGTCGCGCGAGCCGACGACCGAGGGATTCTGGATTCACGACCTCCTTCCCGCGCAGCGCACGATCGACTCGCGGCAGCAGGTCGTCGGCGACACGCGTTTCTGGGTCACCGTCGTCAAGCGATTCGCCGCGTTCCCGTTGCGTGCCGGGCCGCTGACGATCGGCCCGGCCACGGTGCATGCCGATACGCGCAGCATCTTCGATCTGTGGGGAAGCGGCGGCTCGGGGCCGCTCGAGCGCACGGGGATCCCGATCACGGTCGAGGCCCAGGAGGCGCCGCCGACCGGCCGTCCCGCCGGGTTCGAGGCGCTCCACGTCGGACGGTACCGGCTGACGAGCACGGTCGACCGACCGACGACGCGCACGGGCGAAGCCGTCAGCTACCGGCTCGATCTCGCGGGCACCGGCAACATCCGCAACGTGCGGATCCGTCTGCCGCGCGTGGACGGGCTGCGCGCCCTCGAGCCGCAGGTGCGCGACACCGTCACCTCGCAGGGCGACGCGGTCGGCGGGACGCGGCACATGGAATGGCTGGTGATCCCCGAGCGCCCCGGCACGTTCACGATCCCCGCGTTGCAGATCCCCTTCTACGATCCCGTCGAGCGGCGCTACGTGACGCTCGAGGCGCCGGCGGCCACGATCGTCGCGGTCGGAGCGGCGGCACCGGTGCCGCAGCCCGATCCGCAGGATCCGTCGGCGACACCGGACCCATCGACGAGCCCCGACGCGCGCAACGAGCTGCGTACGGTGCGCTCGACGAGCGCGTTGACGCGCGGATCGCGCTCGGTCGCGGAGACGCCCTGGCTCTGGTTGCTCGCGGCCGTGATGCCGCTCGCGTGGATCGGGACGCTCGTCGCGTCGGGGATCCGGCGCGTGACGTCGCGGGTGACCCCGGAGGCTGCGCAGAAGAAGGCGCTGTCCGGAGCGCGCAAGCGGTTGTCGGAGGCGGAGCGGCTCGCGCGATCGGGTGATGCGCGCGCGTTCCACGCGGAGGTCGCGCGCGCGATCAAGGCCGCGCTCGAGGCGAAGCTGGGCGAGCAGATCGGTGGCTACACGTTGCCTCAGCTCCGCGAGCACCTGAGCGAGCTGGGGATGGATCCGGCCGCCGTGCACGGCGTCGTGGAGGAGCTCGAGTCGTGTGACTTCGCGCGCTTCTCGTCGGGCGCGGTGGACGCTTCGGAGATGGACGCGTGCCTCGGTCGCTCGGCGCGATGGATCGACGCGATCGCGGGCTTCAGCCCGAAGCGCGACGAGGACGAGGCGGAGCGAGCCGCGACGTGACCGGAACCTCTCCGTTCGCCCTGAGCCGCGGGAGCGAAGCGACCGCGAGCCGAAGGGCCCGGTGGCGTCCTCCGACGACGCCGCTCGCGCGCGTTCGGGCCTGCTCGGGACGAACGGTCGGGAGCCTCCTCGCCGGCGTTCTCTTGCTCGGCGTGCTCGTGGTCTCGGCCGCGTCGCCTGCACGTGCGGACACCGTCGAGCAGCTCTTCGCATCGGCGAATCGCGCCTACTTCGCCGGTGATCTGCCGGGCGCGGTGCGCGGCTACGAACGGCTGCTCGAGCTCGGGATCGACGATCCGGACGTCACGTACAACCTCGCGACCGCGCACGCGCGACGCGGCGCCTACGGGCAGGCGATCCGCTACTACGAGCGCACGTTGCGGCTCGCGCCGGGTCACGAGGACGCGCTGCACAACGTGCGGATCGTGCGCGACGAGCTCGGGCGACGGCAGCTGCAGCGCCGCGGTCAAGCGAGCGTCGAGGCACGGCCCCCCCTGGTGGAGTCGCTCGTCGAGAGCGTCTCGGTCGGCGCGCTCGCGCTCGCGTTCGTCGTGCTCGAGTCGCTGTTCTTCCTGGTCCTGCTCGTGCGCCGCAACGCGCGCGGAGAGACGACGCGTCTCGCGCTCGCGGTCGCCGCGCCGATCGTCGCGTTGCTCGCAGTCGCCTCCGGCGCGGGCTACGTGGTCAAGGATCGCGCAGCGTCGCGGTCCGAGGCCATCGTCGTCACCGATCAGACGGAGCTGCGCGAAGGGCCCGACGCACGTGCGGCTTCGCGCGGCAACATCGTCGAGGGCGCGCGGGTCACGGTGCTCGGCGACGAAGGGACCTTCGCACGCGTCCGCGCCGAGGACGGTCGAGAGGGCTGGGTCCACCGCGGCGACGTCGGCGAGATCTGAGCCGACGGGTCACGCGGCGAGGATCAGACCGACGAACGTGCCCGCGAAACCGACGTAGGACGCCACCATCGAGATGCGATCGATCCGCGACGCGCGGTCCGTGCGTCCGGCGCGCGCGAGGTGCGCGACGATCACCGACTCGAGCAGCGCGAAGAAGATGAACGCGAGCCCGGCTGCGTGGGCCTTGTCGGAGAGCGTCATGTAGCCGATGTCGGGCAGGCTCGACGCGACGAGCACCTCGGA
>JADZFZ010000538.1 GCA_020854145.1 Deltaproteobacteria bacterium
CGGCCGCACCGGGCGCGGGCACGGTCGTGCATTTCCACGGCAACGGCGAGACGATCGGGGACAACGTCGATCTCGCGGCGCACCTGGCTGCACGCGGCCTCGGCGTGGCGCTGGTCGAGTACCGCGGTTACGGCGTATCGCGCGACGAGCCTCGACCGACGGAAGACGGTCTCTACGCCGACGCCGAAGCTGCGCTCGATGGCTTGCGCGACGAAGGCGTCGCGTCCGACGAGGTCGTGCTCTGGGGTACGTCCATCGGCTCCGGGGTCGCGACCGAGATGGCGCGACGTGGCCGAGGCCGCGCGCTCGTCCTCGTGACCCCGTACACGTCGATCCCCGACGTGGTGCGGCGCCTCGTGCCCTTCGTACCGGTCGATCTCATCGTCACCGACCGCTTCGACTCCCGCTCGAAGGCCGCCTCCATCACCGTCCCGACGCTCATCGTCCACGGGACCGACGACGAGATCATCCCCTACGACATGGGCCGCACGCTGTCGTCCGCGATTCGCGGCGCGCGTCTGCTGACCGTCGAGGGCGGACACCACAACGACCTGTTCGCACGCGACGGCGCACGTCTCATGGCAGCGATCGTGGATCACGCACGCGGCGTGGGCGCGGCTCCCTGAGCCGCTGCGTCCTCACCGCTCGGCGAGCTCGCGCTCGAGCGGCGTACGGAACCTCGGCACGACCGAGGCGCCGCCCATCCAAGTCGTCAGCGCCTCCGCTTCGCGCTCGATCCGGCGTACCCCGCTCCTCCCGACGTCTTCGAGGAGGTGGCAGACGATCGTCGCGTCGGGGCGCGACGCCCACCCTCCGACGATCCGGCCGTCGAGCCAGATGGTCGGACCGACGTTGCCGTTCGAGTCGAACAGACGCGCCCCGTGCGGACCCAGAAACCAGCCGCGCTCCTTCCATCCCATCGGCGCGGGGTCCAAGCCGGGAAGCAAAGCCACGTGCGGCTCCAGCTTCGTCGCGAGCGCGTCGTCCTCGGCCGACACCCAACCATCGACTCCACCGTCGAGACGCACGGTGCGCGCATCGATCGTGACGGCGGCGGCCGACGTCTGCTTCGCGGTCCAGCCCGTCCACCATCGCACGTCCGTCTCCGTCGCCGGTCCATGCGTCGCGAGGTACCGTCGCAGAAGCTCGCCTCGCGCGTGCGCGGCGTCCATCGCGGGTCTCGGACCGGCGAACCACCGCGCGGTGGCGGCCCAGTGGTACTGGCTCGATCGCCACGAGCCCGACGCACGGGTGCGTACGACCCGACCGTCCATCGCCATCAGGAACAGCAGGCGCGACGCGATCGGGGCGCGCGTGGCCCACTTGCCCGAGCCCAGCGTGATCTCCGTGCCGAGCTCCGGGATCGCGCTCACCAGATCCTGCGTCTTCTGCTCGGCGTCCTGCAGCCGCTCGAGCACCCTCGCCTCGAGATCGGCCATCCACCGTGCCGCCGATCGCTTCTTGCCCAGCGCCGGCGCGACCCAAGCCTCGACCCGGCGCCGCTCCTTGCTCGCGATGTCGCGCGCCGCGGCAGCGTCGAAGATCGACGCCTCGTCCGCGGGCACGACGAAGAGCGTTCGTCGCATCGCGTGCAGCCGCCAGAGCGATCGGTCGGTCACGAGCGCACGATCGAGATCCGCCGTCACGAACCCGCGGACCCGCGCCCATGCGCCGAGGTACGGCGTGATCGGATCGCTCGAGTGGAGCGCCACCACGCTGCGAACGGCCGCGAGCGGGTCGTCGGCCGTGCGCGCGAGCCGATGACGAGCCACCAATCGCGCCCGCCGCTCCGCGTCGCCGAGGTGTGCGATGGCTCCCAACTCCGCCTCGCGCCCGAGTATCTCGCAGTCTCGGAACTCGGCGCACTCTCGCCTGTCCAACCGCGCGGTCGATGCGTGCCCAAGGTCGATGGGCCGCCATCGTGCCCGTGTGCGCGCTCGTCGTCCTCTCGGCGCGGGCGTCCGCGGACGGGCCGGTACGCGGCAGCTGTCTCGCGGTGACCGACGAGTCGGTGGTGCTCGTCGCGGACACCGAAGGCGATGCTCTCGTGCGCGTCGAGCTCGAGCAGGCGGACCGCACGACGCGTCTGTCGTTGCCGGGTGCGCCCGAGCAGGTCTTGCTGCTGCCCGACGGTCGGCTGGCGATCACGCGCAGGGCGACGTCGCGCGTGAGCGCGATCGACCCATCGACGCTCGAGATCACCTCGGACGTCGAGCTCGGGATCGAGCCGTTCGGGCTGGCGCTCGCGCCCGACGGCAGCGAACTCTACGTCACCGACGTGCAGAGCCGCCACCTCTTCGCTCTCGATCCCAGCGATCTCTCGCAGCGCTGGGTCGCGCCGCTCCGCGACGACGACGCGCGCGGGATCACGGTCTCCGCGGACGGCCGCCGCGCCTACGTCGCGCACCTCCGGGCCCCGCGCATCTCGGTCGTCGACCTGCGTCGCCGCGCGCAGCTCTACTCGATCGCGTTGCCGGGAGCGCCGCTCGGTGCGCGCCAGGCCTCCGCGAACCGCGCGTCGTCGCTGGAGCTGTCGCGCGACGGGCGCACGCTCGTCGTCGCGATGGACGTGGTGGATCCCGGCGAGGTGCGCCCACGGATCGTATGCGCGGGGTACGGCTGTCGCGCGCTCGATGCGCCGCCTCCCGTGGCCGGCGCGCTGGCGCTCTTGCCGCTCGGGCGCGGTGCGCGCCGCCCGACTGCCGAGCGAATCGACGTGCTCGATCCCACCGATGTCCGTTACGACCCGAGCGGCAACACCTACTGGGTCTCGGGGATCGGGATGAGCGGCGGAGCGGGCCGATCGAGCCGCTACACCGAGTGCGTCGTGCCGACCTCGCGATGGGTGGTCTCGCACCACCCGCTCGCGTCGAAGCTACGGGTCGTGCCGCGCACGCAGTGGCTCTGCGCGGACGGCGACGCGTGCGGCGACGGGTCCAACGCGGCCGCCTCGGAGCCGCGCGAGGTCGAGCTCGGGCGCGACGAGGATCTGTTCACGCGGATGGCCCGGACGCTGTTCCACGTGCCGACCGACCGCATCAGCCGCGCGGGTCTCGCCTGTCAGACGTGCCATCCCGACGGCCGCCAAGACGGCCAGAGCTGGACGAGCCAGGTCGGTCGATTGCAGACCCCCGTGCTCGCGGGTCGCCTCGAGTCCACGGCGCCCTATCACTGGCACGGCAGCGCCCGCAGCCTCGAGCAGTCCATCGCGGAGACGGTGCGGCGGCTCGGCGGAGCGGGCCTCGCCGCGGACGAGGCCCAGCGACTGGCTGACCATCTACGCCACGGGCTCTTGCCCGTTCCGCGCCGCGTGGCGAATCAGGGAGACTCGGTGGCCGTCGCTCGGGGAGCCGAGCTGTTCGAGACGCTCGGCTGCCCACGCTGCCATGATCCCGCGCTCGCCTACCAGGATGGCCAGCGGTACTCGATGCTCGGGACCGCCGAAGATCCCGGAGAGCCGCTCGACGTTCCCTCGCTGCGCTCGCTACGTCTCGGCGCGCCGTATCTGCACGACGGTCGCGCCCGCGATCTCGGCGCCGTGCTCGACGGCGGATCGATGGGCACGCGCGCCGCGAGCCTGCCGCCGCGCGACCGCGCCTCGCTCATCGCGTTCC
>JADZFZ010000539.1 GCA_020854145.1 Deltaproteobacteria bacterium
CCCACCGCAGGCGGCAACCGCGACGCCGCATCTCAAGACGACGAAGGTTTCGAGGTAGGTTCACCGATGAAGAAGGTCACCGGACAAGTCAAGCTGCAGCTCCCCGCAGGCAAGGCCAACCCTTCGCCGCCCGTCGGCCCCGCGCTCGGCCAGCACGGCGTCAACATCATGGGGTTCTGCAAGGAGTTCAACGCGCGCACGGCATCTCAGGAGGGGATGATCATCCCCGTCGTGATCACCGTGTTCTCGGACCGCACCTTCACCTTCATCACGAAGACGCCTCCGGCGGCGGTGCTGCTCAAGAAGTTTGCCGGGCTCGCCACGCAGAAGAAGCCGGGCTCGGGCTCGAAGAGGCCCAACAAGGACAAGGTCGGCAAGGTCACGCAGAAGCAGGTTCGCGAGATTGCCGAGATGAAGATCCAGGACACGAACGCAGGCGGCGTCGAAGCCGCGATGCGCTCGATCGCCGGCACGGCGCGCTCGATGGGGATCGAGATCGTCGGCTGAGATGCTCTCCCCTCACCCCGCCCCTCTCCCCGCGTGCGGGGAGAGGGAGCCTGGTCCCGAGGGGCCGGCGCGGTGAGGGGGGACTGCTCGATGGGACCGCGGAAGAAGCAACTAGGCGGGAGGCTCCGAGTGAGCCGTTCGGACCGCCGGAGGGAATCACCCCAGTGGCAGTAAGACACGGAAAGAAGTTCCAAGGCGCCAAAGCGAAGCTCGAAGAGGGCAAGCGCTACACGATCGACGAGGCGTGCGGTCTCCTGAAGGGATGCTCGTACGTGAAGTTCGACGAGTCGGTCGATCTCGCGGTTCGTCTCGGTGTCAACCCGAAGCACGCAGACCAGATGGTGCGCGGTGCCATCGTTCTGCCCAACGGCATCGGCAAGACGGTGCGTGTCCTCGTGTTCGCCAAAGGCGACAAGCAGAAGGACGCGACGGCTGCTGGCGCCGACGTCGTGGGCGCCGACGAGCTCGTCGCGAAGGTCCTCGAGGGTTGGATGGAGTTCGACAAGGTCATCGCGACTCCCGACATGATGGGTCAGGTCGGCAAGCTCGGACGCGTGCTCGGTCCGCGCGGCCTCATGCCCAACCCGAAGGTCGGCACCGTGACGATGGACGTGTCGAGCGCAGTGCGCGAGGCGAAGGCCGGCAAGATCGAGTATCGCGTGGACCGCTCGGGAATCGTCCACGCGCCCATCGGGAAGGTCTCGTTCGCGGCGGAGAAGCTCGCCGAGAACCTGCGGACGCTGGTGGACGCGCTGGTGCGCGCGAAGCCTTCCACCGCGAAGGGCACCTACCTGAAGAGCATCACCGTGTCCTCCACGATGGGGCCGGGGATCCCGATCGACACCACTACCGCCGTGGCCACGAAAGAGGTCGAGTCGTGAGCGTCGCGAGACAACAGAAGGATACCACCATCGCGGAGGTCCGGGACCGGTTCGCGCGTGCGTCGTCGGCCGTCCTGCTCGATTTCAAGGGCGTGGACGTCGAGACGATCACGGCATTCCGCGTCGAGGCACGCAAGGCCGGTATCGACTACAAGGTCATCAAGAACACGCTCGTCCAGACCGCGCTCAAGGGTGGTGTCTACGACGGCAAGAAAGCCGTCGCCGACGTCCTCACCGGCCAGACCGGCGTGGCCTGGAGCTACGACGATCCCTCCATCGCGGCGAAGGTCGTTCGCGACTTCCGCAAGCTCGGTGAGAAGCAGGGCAAGCTGACCGTGAAGTGCGGCCTGATCGACGGGGCGGTGATCCCCGGCGAGAAGGTCGAGAGCGACATGGCGTCGATGCCCGGCAAGAACGAGTGTCGCGCCACGTTGCTCGCGACGTTGCAGGCACCTGCACAGACCTTCTTGCGGGTGCTCCAGGCAGCGCCGCAGAACTTCCTGTACCTGCTCAACGCGCGGGAGCGCCAGCAGGGCTGACGGGTGGAACGAGCTCCCGTCGTCGCACGGGAATGGGCTTCAGTAACGAGTTTCCGACCTAAGCCACGAGCGCCGGGTCGTTTGATGAATGTCGTAGGAGAGTTGACGATGGAAATCACGCGTGAGCAGGCAATCGAGTACCTCAGCAAGCTGAACGTCATGGAGCTCGTGGGGCTCACCAAGGCGCTCGAGGACAAGTGGGGCGTCTCGGCAGCTCCGGTCGCGGTCGCGGCCGTGGGCGGCGCGGGCCCCGCGGCGGCGGTCGAGGAGAAGAAGGAAGAGCAGACCGAGTTCACGGTGGAGCTCACCGGCGCCGGCGACAAGAAGATCCAGGTCATCAAGGCCGTTCGCGAGATCACGAACCTCGGCCTCGCCGAGGCGAAGGCGCTCGTCGAAGGCGCGCCGAAGACCGTCAAGGAAGGCGTGTCCAAGGCGGAGGCCGAAGAGCTGAAGAAGAAGCTCGAAGAGGCCGGCGCGACCGTGTCTCTGAAGTAAGAGAGGGTGACCCTCCGGTAGTGCGTTCGATCGTCTCAGACACTTGATTCTTCACGGGCTCGGCGCGGTCGCGAGGATGCGGCCGTGCGCGGGCCCGTTCGTGCTCATCCCCCGGGGAAGTCCCCTCGAGCACCCTGCAGAGCGAGGTAGGTAGAGAGATGGCGGTCATCCAGACCAACTTCCGCGTACGTCAGAGCTTCGGGAAGATCGCGAAGATCATCGAGATCCCGAACCTGATCGACATCCAGAAGCGCTCCTACGAGAAGTTCCTCCAGGCCAACGTGCCTCCGGCGGAACGCGAGGACGTGGGGCTTCAGGGTGTCTTCAAGAGCGTCTTCCCGATCCGCGACTTCAACGGCACGAGCGAGCTCGTCTTCGTCGGCTTCAACCTGGAGCGGCCGAAGTACGACGTCGACGAGTGCCGTCAGCGCGGGATGACGTACGCGGCGCCGATCAAGGTCACCATTCAGCTCATCATCTACGACGGTGGCGGCGAAGGCGCCGAGCGCACCGTCCGCGACATCAAAGAGCAGGAGGTGTACTTCGGCGAGATCCCGCTGATGACGGAGAACGGGACGTTCATCATCAACGGGACCGAGCGCGTCGTCGTCAGCCAGCTGCACCGGTCTCCGGGCGTCTTCTTCGATCACGATCGAGGCAAGACCCACTCGAGCGGCAAGCTGCTCTACTCGGCTCGTGTCATCCCCTATCGTGGCTCGTGGCTCGACTTCGAGTTCGACCCTCGCGACATCATCTTCGTCCGCATCGATCGGCGCAGGAAGCTGCACGCCACGGTGCTCCTGAAGGCGCTCGGCTACACGCCGCAGCAGCTCCTGAACTTCTTCTACGACACCGAGACCATCTACCTCGAGGCGTCCAAGAAGCTCTCGAAGAGCATCGAGTTCGACCTCCTCCCGGGCCAGCGCGCGACGCGCGACATCAAGGTCGGCGCGGACGTCGTGGTCGCGAAGAACCGCAAGTTCACCAAGGGCGCGATCCGCAAGCTGCGCGAGGCCGGGCTCGATCGCCTGCCGCTCGACGTCAACGAGGTGGTCGGCAAGGTCTCGGCCGAGGACGTGGTCGACGGCGAGACGGGCGAGGTTCTCCTGGCCGTCAACGAAGAGGTCACGGAGCCGAAGCTCGAAGCGCTGCGCAAGGCGAAGATCGCGCACTTCAAGGTCCTCTTCATCGATGGGCTGAACGTCGGATCGTTCCTCCGCGACACGCTGAACGCCGACAAGGTCCAGTCGCAGGAAGACTCGATCATGGAGATCTACCGGCGTTTGCGACCGGGAGATCCGCCGACGCTCGAGACGGCGCGAACGCTCTTCAACAACCTCTTCTTCAACCCCGAGCGATACGACCTCTCGAAGGTCGGCCGGCTCAAGCTCAACTACAAGTTCTACAAGGACGACGAGGCGCCGGCGCTCGAGACCGCGATCCTCACTCCGGTCGACATCCTCCACACCGTCAAGCACCTCATCGAGCTGAAGAACGGCCGCGGCTCCATCGACGACATCGACCACCTCGGCAACCGCCGGGTGCGCGCGGTCGGCGAGCTCATGGAGAACCAGTACCGCATCGGCCTCGTGCGCATGGAGCGCGCGATCAAAGAGCGCATGAACATGTCGCAAGAGCTCGAGACGCTCATGCCGCATGACCTCATCAACGCCAAGCCGGTGAGCGCGGTCGTCAAGGAGTACTTCGGGAGCTCGCAGCTCTCGCAGTTCATGGATCAGACGAACCCGCTGTCCGAGGTGACCCACAAGCGGCGTCTCTCGGCGCTCGGTCCGGGAGGCCTCACGCGCGAGCGCGCGGGCTTCGAGGTTCGCGACGTCCACGCCACGCACTACGGACGCATCTGCCCGATCGAGACGCCGGAAGGTCCGAACATCGGTCTCATCGCGTCGCTCTCGACCTACGCGCGCGTCAACAACTACGGCTTCGTGGAGACGCCCTATCGCAAGGTCGAAGAGGGCAAAGACACCGGCGAGGTCCGTTGGTACTCGGCGCTCGAGGAAGAAGGCCACTACATCGCTCAGGCGAACGCCGAGTACGAGCCGGGCGGCAAGCTCAAGGGCCCTCTCGTCTCCGCTCGGTACAACGGCGAGTTCGTGATGGTCATGCCCGACCAGATCACGCTGATGGACGTCTCGCCCAATCAGCTGGTCTCGGTCGCCGCTGCGATGATCCCGTTCCTCGAGCACGACGACGCCAACCGCGCGCTCATGGGATCCAACATGCAGCGGCAAGCCGTGCCGCTCGTCCGCACCGAGGCGCCGCTCGTCGGCACCGGCCTCGAGGCGAAGGTCGCTCGCGACTCGGGCGTCTGTGTCGTCGCCAAGCGCGACGGCATCGTCGACAGCGTGGATGCGGCGCGCATCGTCGTCCGCGCCGAAGGCGACGGCGGCGAGTTCCCCGACATTTACAACCTCACGAAGTACCAGCGCTCCAACCAGAACACGAGCATCAACCAGCGTCCGGTCGTGCGCGCGGGTGACCGCGTCAAGACGGGAGACGTGCTGGCCGACGGTCCCGCCTGCGACATGGGCGAGATCGCGATGGGCCAGAACGTGGTCGTCGCGTTCATGCCATGGGGCGGGTTCAACTTCGAGGACTCCATCCTCGTGAGCGAGCGCATCGCGAAGGACGACGTCTTCACCTCGGTCCACATCGAGGAGTTCGAGTGCGTCGCCCGAGACACGAAGCTCGGCAAAGAAGAGATCACCCGAGACATCCCGAACGTCGGCGAAGAGGCGCTCAAGGATCTCGACGACTCCGGCATCGTGCGCATCGGCGCCGAGGTCAAGCCGGGTGACATCCTCGTCGGCAAGATCACTCCGAAAGGCGAGACGCAGCTCTCGCCCGAAGAGAAGCTCCTCCGCGCCATCTTCGGCGAGAAGGCCGGAGACGTCCGTGACAGCTCGCTCCGCGTCCCGCCGGGCGTGGGCGGCATCGTCATCGACGCGCGCGTCTTCTCGCGAAAAGGCCAGGACAAGGACGACCGCGCCCGCGAGATCGAAGAGTCCGAGCGAGCGAAGCTCGAGAAGGACATGGCGGACGAGATCAAGATCATCCGCGAGTCCGCCTACGCTCGTGTGAAGAAGCTCCTGGTCGGGCACGCCACGACCGCGAAGCTCGTGGACGACCGCGGCAAGGTCCTTCTCGCGAAGGGAACCGATCTGACCGACGCGCTCGTGGATCCCGTTCCGCGCAAGTACTGGCGCGAGATCCAGATCGACAAGGGGCAAGAGAAGGTCGACACGATCCTCACGCAGCTCGAGGACCAGGTCCGCGCGATCGAGCAGCTCTTCCAGGAGAAGATCGAGAAGCTCTCGCGAGGAGACGAGCTTCCTCCCGGCGTCATCAAGATGGTGAAGGTCTACGTCGCCATCAAGCGCAAGCTGCAAGTCGGCGACAAGATGGCCGGGCGACACGGCAACAAGGGTGTCGTCTCGCGCATCCTCCCCGAAGAGGACATGCCCTTCCAGTCGGACGGGACGCCGGTCGACCTCGTGCTCAACCCGCTCGGCGTACCGAGCCGCATGAACGTCGGTCAGATTCTCGAGACCCACCTCGGATGGGCGGCGCTCGCGCTCGGCCGGCAGCTCCAGCCGATGCTCGAGCAGCAGCAGAAGGCCGGTGTTGCCAAGGCTCGAGAGCTGTTGAAAGGCATCTTCCGCAAAGGGGAGATCAAGAAGGTCATCGACTCGCTCGACGATGCGGAGCTCGTCTCCTTCGCGCGCAAGTTCAAGGACGGCGTGTTCTTCGCGAGCCCGGTGTTCGATGGCGCGAACGAAGGCGAGATCAAGTCGATGCTCGACCTCGCGGGTCTTCCGCGGAGCGGGCAGACCGTCCTGTTCGACGGCCGTACGGGAGACGCCTTCCACCAGGACGTCACGGTGGGCGTCATGTACATGCTCAAGCTCCACCACCTCGTGGACGACAAGATCCACGCGCGGTCGATCGGGCCCTACTCGCTGGTCACGCAGCAGCCGCTCGGCGGCAAGGCGCAGTTCGGCGGCCAGCGACTCGGCGAGATGGAAGTCTGGGCGATGGAGGCCTACGGCGCGGCTTACGCCCTTCAGGAGTTCCTGACGGTCAAGAGCGACGACGTCATGGGCCGCACGCGAATGTACGAGGCCATCGTCAAGGGTGAGCACACCCTCGATGCGGGTCTGCCGGAGAGCTTCAACGTCCTCATCAAGGAGTTGCAGGCACTGTGTCTGAACGTCGAGCTCATCGAGACGGCGGCGGCGCGCGACGGCGCGATGGCCGCGGAGGAGGAGTGATCACATGAAGGACATCTTCTCATTCTTCGAGAAGCCGAAGGATCCGCTCTCCTTCTCCGCGATCCGCATCTCGCTCGCCTCTCCGGACAAGATCCGCGAGTGGAGCAACGGCGAGGTGAAGAAGCCGGAGACCATCAACTACCGCACGTTCAAGCCGGAGCGGGATGGCCTCTTCTGCGCGAAGATCTTCGGGCCGGTGAAGGACTACGAGTGCAACTGCGGCAAGTACAAGCGCATGAAGCACCGTGGGATCGTGTGCGAGAAGTGCGGCGTCGAGGTCATCCAGTCCAAGGTGCGCCGCGAGCGTCTCGGGCACATCAACCTCGCCACGCCGGTTGCGCACATCTGGTTCCTCAAGAGCCTTCCGAGCCGCATCGGCGAGGTGCTCGACATCCGCCTCAAGGACCTCGAGAAGATCCTCTACTGCGAGGCCTACGTCGTCCTCGATCCGATGGAGACCACCCTGCAGAAGGGCGAGATCCTGAGCGAGGAGCGTTACCACGAGGTGCTCGAGGAGTTCGGTGACGGCACCTTCATCGCCGGCATCGGCGGCGAAGCGATCCTCCAGATGCTCAAGGACGTCGACGTCCACAAGCTCGCCGAGGATCTGCGCGCGGAGATGCGACAGGCCTCCAGCGAGGCGCGCCGCAAGCGCATCGCGAAGCGCCTGAAGGTGGTCGAGGCCTTCCGCGAGAGCGGCAATCGCCCCGAGTGGATGATGCTCTCGGTCATCCCCGTCCTTCCGCCCGACCTGCGACCGCTCGTGCCGCTCGACGGTGGCCGCTTCGCGACCAGCGATCTCAACGATCTCTATCGTCGCGTCATCAACCGGAACAACCGTCTCAAGCGCCTTCAGGAGCTGAACGCGCCCGAGATCATCATCCGCAACGAGCGCCGCATGTTGCAGGAGGCGGTCGACGCGCTCTTCGACAACGGTCGTCGCGGAAAGACGATCACCGGTCCGAACAAGCGGCCTCTGAAGTCGCTGTCGGACATGCTCAAGGGCAAGAGCGGACGCTTCCGACAGAACCTGCTCGGCAAGCGCGTCGACTACTCGGGTCGTTCGGTCATCGTCGTCGGTCCCACGCTGCGTCTGCACCAGTGTGGCCTTCCGAAGAAGATGGCTCTCGAGCTCTTCAAGCCGTTCATCTACAACAAGCTGGAAGAGCGCGGCTTCGTCACGACGATCAAGAGCGCGAAGAAGCTGGTCGAGAAGGAGCGTCCCGAGGTCTGGGACATCCTCGACGAGGTCATCACCGAGCACCCGGTGCTTCTGAACCGCGCGCCGACGCTGCACCGATTGGGCATCCAGGCGTTCGAGCCGGTCCTCATCGAAGGCAAGGCCATCCAGCTGCACCCGCTCGTCTGTCAGGCGTTCAACGCCGACTTCGACGGCGACCAGATGGCCGTGCACGTGCCGCTCTCCGTCGAAGCGCAGATGGAAGCGCGCGTGCTCATGATGAGCACCAACAACATCCTCTCGCCCGCCAACGGCAAGCCGATCATCAACCCGACGCAGGACATCGTGCTCGGGCTCTACTACATGACGCGCGAGCGACCGTTCGCGCGCGGCGGCCACCACGAGGGCAGCGAGAAGAAGGGCGACTTCGCCGGCATCTACGCCTCACCCGAAGAGGTGCGGATGGCGTTCGACGCGGGCGAGATCGATCTCCACGCGGCCATCAAGGTCCGCAAGGACGGCAAGCTCCTTCCGACCACGGTGGGACGCGTGCTCGTCAGCGAGGTCCTGCCCGGCGGAGTGCCCTTCGAGCTCGCCAACAAGGTGCTCGACAAGAAGGCGCTCTCGAAGCTGATCGACGAGTGCTACCGGAAGCGCCGCAACAAGGCGACCGTGCTCCTGGCCGACCGTCTGCGCACGCTCGGCTTCGAGTACGCGACGCGCGGCGGCATCTCGATCTGCATGGACGACATGACCATCCCCGCGAAGAAGACCGAGATGATCGGCGACGCGACGCGGCAGGTGGAGAGCGTCGTCGAGCAGTACCAAGAAGGTCTGATCACCGACGGCGAGCGCTACAACAAGGTGGTCGACATCTGGGCAGAGACGGCGGACCAGATCGCGCGCGAGCTGATGAAGGGCATCAGCGAAGAGAAGATGGCGGATGGGAAGGGCAACGAGACGAGCACCGCCTCGTTCAACTCCATCTACATCATGGCCGACAGCGGCGCGCGTGGCTCGAACCAGCAAATTCGTCAGCTGGCCGGCATGCGCGGCCTGATGGCCAAGCCGAGCGGCGAGATCATCGAGAACCCGATCATCGCGAACTTCCGCGAGGGTCTCACGGTGCTCGAGTACTTCATCTCGACGCACGGCGCGCGCAAGGGTCTAGCCGACACGGCGCTCAAGACCGCGAACTCCGGTTACCTGACGCGCCGTCTCGTGGACGTCGCGCAGGACGCCATCGTGGTCGAGTACGACTGCGGGACGCTCGACGGCATCTGGGTCTCGAAGCTCGAGGAGGGCGGCGAGGTCGTTCAGCCGCTCGGCGAGCGCATCCTCGGTCGCGTCGCGCTCGAGAACATCGAAGATCCGGTTCACGACGGCGACCGCGAGCGCGTGCTCGTCAAAGCGGGCGAGGAGATCGACGAGGACGGCGTGCGTCGCGTCGAGGACGGCGGCATCGAGCGCGTGCTCATCCGCTCCGTGCTCACGTGCGCGACGCAGCGCGGCATCTGCGCGCTGTGTTACGGACGCGACCTCGCGCGCGGCTACAAGGTCAACATCGGCGAGGCCGTCGGCGTCATCGCGGCCCAGTCGATCGGCGAGCCGGGCACGCAGCTGACGATGCGTACGTTCCACATCGGTGGTGCGGCCGCACGCGGCAAGATCGAGCAGAGCACGCTGACCAATCACGTGCAGGGCCTCGTTCGCCTCGAGAACGTCACCATCGTCACCAAGAAGAACGGCCAGACGGTGGTGATGAACCGCCACGGCCAGATCATCATCGTCGACGAGTCGGGCCGCGAGCGCGAGCGCTACAACCTCACCTACGGTGCCGAGCTGAAGGTGGCGGAAGGCTCCCGCGTCCCGGCCAACACGATGCTCGCCGAGTGGGACCCGTACGCGATCCCGATCCTCACCGAGGTCGGCGGCGAGGTCCGCTACGGCGACATCATCGAAGGCGTGACGATGGAGGAGAAGCTCGACGAGGTGACCGGCCTTTCGCGAAAGGTCGTCATCGAGTCGCGTGATCCGGACGCGCGCCCGCGTGTGTCGATCAAGGACCCGTCGACGGGCGAGACCAAGCGGACGACGGGTGAGAACGTCGCGCGCTACAACCTGCCTGTCGGCGCCAACATCACGGTAGCCGAAGGCGACCTGGTCGACTCCGGCGAGGTCATCGCGAAGATCCCGCGCGAGACCACCAAGACGAAGGACATCACCGGAGGTCTGCCGCGCGTCGCGGAGCTGTTCGAAGCGCGCAAGCCGAAGGACGCCGCGATCATCGCGGACATCGACGGCACGGTGCACTTCGGCAAGGACACGAAGGGCAAGCGCAAGGTCATCCTGAAGCCCGACATCGGCGAGCCGCAGGAGTACCTGGTCGCGAAGGGTCGACACCTCACGGTGAAGGACAACGATCGCGTGCGCTCCGGCGAGGCGTTGATGGACGGCGCGGTCAACCCGCACGACATCCTGCGCGTCAAAGGCGAGAAGGAGCTCGCCGCCTGGCTGGTCAACGAGATCCAGCAGGTCTATCGGCTGCAGGGCGTCGGCATCAACGACAAGCACATCGAGGTGATCGTCCGCCAGATGTTGCGCCGCGTGCGCATCAAGGACGTGGGCGACACGGCATTCCTGATCG